>CAZWTQ010000036.1:0-15687 GCA_964636975.1 uncultured Oxalobacter sp.
ACGATATTTATGTGATGTTCGCAACGGGAGCCACGCTGAATGTCATACCGGAAGTCAATTTCATGTTCCCTGCCAGATTGATCGATTACCTGAATGAAAACAGAATCTCAGTGATTTACTGGGTGCCTTCCGTTTTCATCAATGTCGCCAATCTGGATATTTTCAAGGCAAAAAAACCGCTTTATCTGAAAAATATCCTGTTCGGCGGTGAGGCGATGCCCAATAAGCACCTGAATTATTGGCGAAAATATATGCCTCATGCCCGGTATGTGAATATGTTCGGACCGACGGAGGTTACGGTTATCTGCTCGTATTACATTCCAGACAGGGAATTTTCAGACGATGAGCCGTTGCCGATAGGCTGGCCGTGCAGAAATTGCGAGGTTTTCGTTCTGGTTGATGGCAAACGGGAAGCACAAGGAAGTGAACAAGGTGAGTTGTGTGTGAGAGGGACATCACTGGCATTGGGATATTACGCCAATCCACAAAAGACCCAGGAAGTCTTTATTCAGAATCCTTTGAATACCGTTTATCCTGAAACAGTTTACTGTACTGGCGATATCGCTTACTGGAATGAACGGGGAGAATTGATGTATGCCGGTCGTAAAGACTCGCAAATCAAACATAATGGATACCGTATTGAGCTGGGTGAAATAGAAACGGCTGTTTTGGGAAGCCGCCAGGTCGAAAACTGCTGTGTCGTTTACGATAACGCCAACAAGAAAATCGTGCTTTTTTACCAGGCGGAAAAGGAACTGAATCTTGCCGAGTTCCAGAAGGCTATCATGGCGAAGCTTCCAAAATATATGATACCTGCACAATATAACAGGGTTGATGCCATGAAACAGAACACCAACGGAAAGATAGATAGACTCTTTTATAAAAAACAGCTGGAGGAACAATCCTGACGGCCGAAGCAGATGATGGGCAGTTTTCCATCATTGCCAATACAATACTGTTAGTATTTTTAAAACCTATAGCACCGGAGGGTGATATTGGTTTAGAGTACGTAGCTGTCAAGCTAGGAAACCGTGGAAGAGGGAGAGTCGGAATAAAATGGTGCTTTAACGATGAGTGCACCAGCATATCAACGATTTTTGGAATAACGAAACTTATATTGTTGATATGCATTGTTGATATGCTGGTTTTTTAGAGTTTTTTATTTTTTAAAATAACAGATTGGGAGTGGCTATTGCTACCAAAAAGGTGGGTACTATTTGGTTCTATTTTTTTTTCGTTCCTGGAGTAACCCATAAAATTGCTGTAGAACCTGATGGCATTGTCTGGTAAGCCATAAAAGCTTTGATTTGCAGAGAACCGATGAAATTTGTCATTTATACCCCGTTTTACGATGAGAATTCGGGTGGGATTATTGTCCTGTACAAATTGGTTCAGTTGTTGCGCAAGTTAGGAATGGAGGGTTATTTATGGCATATTGCCAATCCTTTTCCCATTTTTCCACTGAAACTGAGGCGATTTGAAAAAAAGTTCCGTTACTGGTATCAACGACGGACAGATCCTCTCCGCTATACATCGCCTTATTCGTTGCCTGTTGCCCGCAGACGGGATGTTGTCGATGCAGTTGTCGTTTATCCCGAAATTGTCGCCGGAAACCCCCTGAAAGCTGATAAGGTAGTCCGCTGGCTTTTATATAAACCCGGAGCACATTTGGGGAATATCAATTTTTCGCCGAATGATCTGTTTTTTTATTATTTGAAGGAATACGATTATCCAGCACTTAACAAATTTCCAGATAACCAGTTATGTGTTACGGATTATTTTTCGGAGATTTATCAACAAACCAATTTCGGTTCACGGCACGGTTCCTGTTTCATGGTTCGCAAAGGTAAAGATCGGGTACATAACGCCCATCCAGCAGATGCTGTTCAGGTAGACGGACTCTCTCATCGAGAACTGGCTGAGGTTTTTAATCGTTGCGAATATTTTTTTTCGTATGATTTATATACCATGTATTCGACTTATGCGAGTATGTGTGGCTGTAAATCGGTGGTAATTCCTGTAGAAGGCATGTCGATAGAAGACTGGCGTTCCGAACCGGAGAATCGCTTCGGGGTTGCGTATGGACTGGAAGATATTCCCCGTGCTTTAGCTACACGAGAAGCACTTCTTCATCAGATTGAACAGTTTGAAGAGAACAATCTTACATCTGTCCGTTTTTTTGTCGAGCGATGTAAGGCTTTTTTTATGAATTAAACGAATGAAAATGAATTGGAGTTTCAAAATTAAGTGCTTTTGGGTTACAATATGTCTTTAATATTTGCTACCATACTGCTTTAAATTTAAATGTTTTTTGGACATTAAACGCATGGAAATAGATCATAAAAATGGAATGGATAAAAATACAGTTCCTGGCAACTACTCATCTGACCAAGATACCGCTAGTATCCCATCCGCCTGTCCTTCTTCCCCCCCCCCTTCACACACAATATGTACATTAAATGATGAAGTAGACTTCATCATTGTGAACTATTGGCCATATAGTAATTATGGATGTATTCTCACCGCCTACGCTGCTCAAGAGCTTGTGCGTAGTTTTGGGTACACAACCAGATTATTGTGTTTCGGGGAGCCGAAAAAACGGTCAAGTGAGTTCGCCGATAAATTTCTGTGGATAACAAAAGTACATTCTTACGAAGAACTCATAGCATTAGCCAGAAAAGTAAAAGGAGTAATTGTCGGTTCCGATCAAGTGTTCCGTTTTGCGCTTTTCAGTATACCTGATCTATGCTTGCTTTCTTGGGTATTTGGATCAAGAGTGAAAAAAATAGCGCTATCTGCCAGTTTTGGGAAAGATAAAGAAGCATATATTCGTGATGAATCATATCTCAAGGAGAATTTTGAATATGTAAAGGATCAATTGAAAAGCTTTGATTATTTGTCTTGCAGGGAACTTTCTGGAAAAGAGATTTATAAAGATTTATTCGGGTTGGAATCGGATGTAATTTTAGACCCTGTATTTCTGATTGACAAGAAGAAATATGAAGATTTGGCAGGACATTCAACGAAGAATTTCAAAGGGAAAATGGTCAGTTTCATTATAGAAGATCACCCTTATTACGAGGAATATGCCCATTTATGGGTATCCTTGAAAAAGTATCTGGAAAGAAAAACAAAATCGACATGTGAACCGATAAGTTTAGGCACTGACCATTCGGTCGAAGATTGGTTAAAGGCTATCATGGATGCAGAGTTCGTTCTAACGAGTTCTTTTCATGGCACATGCTTTTGTTTAATATTTGGGAAGCCTTTTATATGTGTCGCTCCATGGAATGAAAAAGGTTTCGGAGATTCAAGATTTGATACTTTAATTAAACTGTTTGGCATCGGGAATAATGTTTTTAAACGAATGGAAGACGTTTACGACAGGGATTTCAATTTCAATATCGATTACGATACTTTTGAAGAAAAATTATCGATTATCAAAAAGCAGCATCTAGCAAAAATTGAAAGTGTTTTGACTGGGAAGTACTCCAACAATAAAGAAGCTCGGGCAAATAGGAGAAAAATTCGTGCTTTAATCAAGGAAAAAGGAAAAGAAATAAAGGAAAATAAGCAGGAAGAGACTGATATTATGTGAAATGATAAATGATTTTTGTATATTATCTATAATTATGAAATTACAATAACAAAAAATTTTATGAGTTAAATATTATGGCAAATTATAAAACAGTTCATTATTTAATAGCATTGTTGAAAGAATATGGAATAAAACATATTGTGGCATGCCCTGGCACTCAAAATGCAACATTCAACTTGCTTGTTCAGGAAAACCCAAGTTTCGAATGTTATTCCGTTGTGGATGAAAGAAGTGCTTCATATGTAGCCATTGGTTTGTCAAATGCAATACATCAACCGGTTGTCGTGAATTGCACAGGCGCAACTTCTGCAAGAAATTTCCAGTCGGCGATGACAGAAGCATATTATAGCAATATTCCGCTAGTCGCATTGACAGGCTATAATCCGCTGACCACCAAATTCAATTTTAGGACGCAATACACGGACAGGAGTGTCTCGCCAAACGATATAAAAGACTTGTCTGTTACATTGCCTGAAATCAAGGATGATATTGACAGAATCCATGTGATTACCGCAATCAACGCAGCTTTATCGCTGGCCAAATATAACAACAGACCGGTTCATATAAATTTCCCTTATTCATATAACTATGATGCCACTTTGCCAGACAATCTGTGGAAGACGCAGTATTATTATGATAACTTTGAAGATTTGCAGGAAGAATTGGCAAATAAAAGGGTGGCTATATTTATTGGCCAACATAAAAGATTTACAAAAGAACAAGAAGTTTCTATATCTAGCTTTGTAAAAGCATATGGTATTCCTGTTATTTGTGACCACACCGCAAATTATAATGGGGAAAATAAGGTTTCGGTGACAAAATATCGAAATTTCAATAAAAATTTGACGCCAGACATCATTATTGATATTGGCAGATTAAGTGAAGTTTTTGGGTATGGAAGCCTTTGGAATTCTAAAAATGAGGTTTGGAGAATCTCAGAGCATTATGAATACAAGACACGGTTCGATTGCAGGTTGACGAAGTTATTATTGGGCAAGGAAGAAGTAGTATTCAGGCGGTTGACGCCCAAAGATGTAGGGCAAAGGAAAAATAATCCTTGTTTCCATGACTTGATTCTTGATGAATTGAATAAGTTTACTTACCCCCCCCCTTCTGATCTACGCTTATCGGTGCTGTTTATAGCCCAGCAACTGGTAAAACATATTCCAAACGGCTCCCGTTTGCAGCTTGCTGTAATTCAATGCCAGGTATCTACAGGTCTTTTCGATTTGCATGACTCTGTGGAGGTATTCTGTAATTTGGGCGGGTATGGTATAGATGGCCCTCTGTCCACCGCCGTAGGTGAGTCCTTGGCAGATCCTAGTAGAAAAGTTTTCTGTTTTATTGGTGATTTGTCATTTTTTTATGATATGAATATTCTTGGGAATAGGCATATTAAAAACCTCCGTAACCTCCGAATCTTGCTGGAAAACAATCATGAAGGTTGTACTTTTCGTCATAATGCGGTAATTGAGCCTGCCTGGGGAGAAAAAGCAAGCGTTCTGGTTTCTGCTGCTGGGCATTATAAGAACGGTGCCAAAGGTTGGGTCGAATCTTGTGGCTTCAAATATATGTGTGCACGAACCCAAGAAGAATATTTAGCGCAGATAGATGATTTCTGTAATAAGGAATATGATTCTCCTGTTGTTTTCGAGGTCTTTACAACGGTTGAGGATAATAAAGAAGCATATAACGTTTTCTTTAGACATTACGCCATGATTTATCCGAATGATGAGATGCGCAAGGCATTGGAACGGGTCATGAAAGCAAAAAACAGGAAAAAAGGAAAAAGTAAAGATGGACAAAATCAATAAAGAAAGAATAAAGACCTGGTTTGTGACGGGTGCTTCTTCAGGGATAGGGCATGAGTTATCTTGTCAGCTGCTGGAACGTGGCTATAACGTTATCGGAATAGCTCGCCGGAAGCCGGTTGTCGCCACGGCATCTCAAGCTAATGCGCTTTTTCTTTCTGCTGATGTCACAGTTCCAGAACAGGTTGAGGTTGCTGTGCAACAAGGTATCGAAAAATTCGGAAGAATCGATGTGCTGTCAAATAATGCCGGCGTTTCAGGGAGTATTACTACAGAAGAAGAAACTATTGAACATGTCAGAAAATTATTTGAGGTTAACTACTTTGGTACTTTGAATACCATCAAGGTACTGTTACCTCATTTCAGAAAGAACAAAAACGGTACGATTATCAATAATTCTTCACTAAATGGAGTGCTCGGTCGTAGCCTTGGCTGTGCTTATTCTTCCTCCAAGGCTGCTGTGGAAGGACTGACGGAGGTTTTGCAGGTCGAAACCCAGAAATTTGCCCGATGTATGGTGTTGGAATTTGGCTGGTTTCCTGGAACCGAGTTATGGGCAGGAAAGTCTGTATATAAAAAGCCTGCGTTTGAGGAATATTCAAATTTGGTTGATTTTTATACTCAAGTAGTATCCTGTAAAAACCATTTGAAGGAAGCAATAACCGAAGTAATCAATGAAGTGGAAAAGGAAAAAATTCCGCTTCGATATATGCTCGGACATGATTGTCAGGAGAGAGTGGCAGCTAAAATCGAATTCATGAAAAAAGATTTGATGAATTCCCGTGAAAAGGTCAACAATTATTCTATCCTTTCAACTGTCGAATATGATGCCGATACGATGCGCAAAATCAGGGAGAGAATATTAGAGGCAAGAAGGAAAGCCAAAAAAGGACATTGACATTTTTCTTTCGTTCCTGTTTATCTGATTATAGTCACCAAGCATTGTAGGGTGCTTTCGATTTGGCAATTCTTGGTGACTTATGGAATATGTTCTGCCAAGGCTGTTTAGATGGTGAAAGATGGTGAAGTATCTTGTGCCAATCAGGTCTTTCGGTTGTGTGGGTAAGTCATTGGTATCGCCGATAATGGCGGACAGGCCTCTGAAAATGAAAGACCCCGCATGATGGGGTAATTAATTCCGTTGATATTGCGATGGTCTTTTTGTTTTACCTTAGTGAGATATCAGCGCATCGCATATTTTCTGCACAGTATCATTTTCCAGACCGACAAATAAGGGCAGGCAGGCGATACGGAGACAGATATCTTCTGAAACAGGGCAGGAGAAGCGTTTTTTCAGGTATGGCAGCGTGTTCAGACTGGGGTAGAAGTAGCGGCGAAAGAAGATGTCCAGTTTACTTAAGCGTGCGTAGGAGTCGAGAAGATCCTGTTCGCTTTCGAATAAGACAGGATAGAATCCATAGTTGTATTCCAGTCCTTCCTGTTTGGCAGGACGACGCAGTCTGGCAGGCAGCAAAGCATCGTAGAGCTCCGAAATGCGCTTGCGTTCAGCGATAATTTCCCCGATATGCCCGAGGATTACGTTGCCCATGGCGGCGTTGAATTCATCCTGTTTGGCATTGATGCCCAAGGTGTAATGGAAGTCGTTGATATGACCAAAGCGTTTGATGAGGTCGATTTTGTCGGCAACAGCTTTGTCCCGAATGATACAGGCACCACCTTCGATGGTATGGAACAGTTTGGTGGCATGGAGGGACAGTATGGAGATGTCACCGTAGGAACTGAGTGCATGTCCTTTATACCTGGCGCCAAAAGTATGGGCGGCATCATAGATGACTTTCAGTTCATATTTGTCCGCCAGAGCTCTGATAGCCTCAATATTACAGGCATAGCCGAATACATGCACCGGCATGATTGCTTTTGTTTTTTCCGTAATTGCCGCTTCGATTTTCGTCACGTCGATGGTGAAATTGTTCGGTTCGATATCCACAAATACCGGTGTGCAGCGTTCCCAGAGTATGCTGGAGGTTGTTGCCACATAGCTGAACGGTGTGGTAATGACCTCGCCTTCTGTTACGCCTAATGCGCGCATGGCTATCTGGAGGGCGATGGTGCCATTTGTGACATACTGGAAATGCCTAACACCCAGGAATTCACACAAGCGTCTTTCAAGTTCATGGACTTCCGGTCCCTGATTGGTGAGCCAGCAACGATCAAAGATGGCAGAAATGCGTTCAAGATATTCTTCCTTGGGGGGAAGATATGGTTTTGTCACGAAAATACTCATTTCGATGAGCTACTATGAAATGAACAGAAACAATAAGATTATATTATAATAGAATGATAAGGTCATTAACATCCGCCTGTTTTTTCCGCTCCCCCCCCCCCCCAAAAAAAATTGCAGATGATTCGAGGTTTTCCGCCCTGTTTCCAGGGAAGGTGTTTAAGTTTTCATCGTTGGAAAGTGTAGATTAACCTGATATTTTCGGCTTTTGTCCGTGCGGTGAGCCAATTTTTCAGTTTATTACGGTCGGCGCTATTAAACCGCAATGATGGAGAAAGTCCGACAAGTCCCAGTACATAGCTGGAGGTCTCACTGGATCCAGTTTTGTTTTCGGTAGCCTTTGAAAGGCTGATGCTCTTGACGGCGGGGAAAAGGATATTGATTTCCCTGCTGATTTCCTGCCCAAAAGTTTCGTATTGCGTATAAGACGCCAACTGGTTTTTGAGGTTGTGGATTTCGGTAGATTGTTTCAGGAGCAGTTCGTTGTTTTCATTCTGGATAAAACCATCTTTGTTCCGCGTTTTCTTTTCGATGAGCATGCTGTCTGCCCGGGTACCTTGGATGATTTGCAGTCCGTAGCCGTCCAGTCTGTAGTCAGGCATTTTCTCCCGTGCCTTGCTGGCGGTTTCTTCTGTGATTTCCTTGCCAACGGCAACGATACTTAGCGTGTTTTTCTCTGTATCCAGATTTCGGGAGATGACTTCCGTTTCCGGGGAGGAAAGCTCTTTCTTGATAAATTTTGCAACATTGTTGTTCAGGATACTTTGCTGGATGATGTTGTAGGTCAGGTAAGAAGCAGGCAGAATGGTCAGGATAACGATGATGATGATGGAACGGTGCAGTTTTACTTCGGTTGCATTGTCTTCCAGCATCTTGCGCCTGAATCCCAGCATTCTGACGCCAATAAATGTTGCCAGGCAGATAAATACCATATTAATAAAATAAAGATAGAATGCCCCCAAGAAATGGGAGATATTTCCCATGGCAATTCCATAGCCTGCAGCACACAGTGGTGGTATCAGGGCTGTGGCGACAGCGGCTCCAGCAATGATGTTGCCTTTGTCTTTTGTTGCCAATGCCAGGATGCCGGCAGCTCCTCCACACAGTGCAATTAGGATGTCATAAAGGGTCGGTGAAGCATAAGTAAGCAGTTCTGATCCTGCATCTGTCAGTGGGGTAATGAGGAAATACAGGGTTGCTGTCAAGATACTCATCACGATGGAAATCAGATGGTTTTTGATGGAACGTTTCAGCAGATCCAGGTCGTTGATGCCGATAGCAAGACCCATACCAAGGATGGGACCAACCATCGGCGATATGAGCATCGCACCGATAATGGCAGTCTGGGAATTGATATTCAGCCCCAGGGATGCGATGAAGATGGCAAAAATCAAAACCCACAAGCGTACTCCACGGAAAATGACATTTTTACTAATTTGTTCAATGGTTTCCTGTTCACGCTGTCTGTCACGGAGTGTATTAAAGTAACCTTTTATTACAGATAAAGGGTTTCCAATCTGTTTTGTCATCATCGTTTTTGGTGTAAAGGTGTTTCTCAAGCATACGAAGTATACGACCATCAAAGTTGATTGGCGTTGTCTTTTTGTGGGCGGCTATGATATGTATAACATGGAACGGATGCCGTTTTCCCCGCATCAAATCTTAAGCGATTTTTTCACCGGTTGTCGATTGATGGTCTGGAAGGGAGGCTTTGTTTGCGATGGCTCATGAAATCTCTGATTGCAGACTATGGTACAGGATGTTTCTGCTTGGAGTTATTTGTGGTTCAAAAAACATTTTCCCGGGGATTGAGTAGTATCTGACGGTTTATCAGGGTATCCTTGTCTGTGTTTATATTCGGAAAGCCTAAAGGATTTGTTTTTGTTTCTCTGGTAGGTTCGGCAGACCACTTGTTGATGGTGAATCTGTTTTCAGGGAAAGGGGGGGAAGGAGGCATAGCCATGTCAGTGAATGGAGAGAATGCTGAAAAGCATGTGCTGGAAACCGTGGATGTTTTTGAACAACCGGCTATGCCAGCAGTCTGGGCAACGATTGATGAAGGGGAGACCTGGGTCTGGGGAGATTATTTTCTGGTGCTCCAGGAAAATCTTGAAACAGTTGCTGTTCATGCGGCGAAGCAAGCAGGGCGGTTGCCTCCAAAACAGACTGTGCTTTTCCCCCATGTCCTGTCAGTGTTCCACCGGTTTGACAAGAATCTTTACGGTCCTTCAGGGAAACCTGTTTGTCTGTTCATGATTGAGCAGGCTGACGTTGACTCAAGGGACAAATATATGGGGGCGAAGTCAGCCGATGCTTTTCTGTCTTCGCTGGAAAAAGATGGACTCAAACCCGGATACCGCAGGGTTTGGTCAGACGGAAAAGATGAGTCCCTCCGTTTTGACGGTTCATCTGAAAAGAATAGTGTTCGGAGTTTCTTTTTCAAGGAATTTAAGGCGGTTTTCAAGGTCAATGGCGTTCCGCATTTTCAAGGCGCATTGAAAGATGCCCTTTTGGGACAGGAAAGCGGGAAGGGCAGTACGGAATACCGCCCGGAACGCCTGTCTTCCGGCAATGATGCTGAAAAGACCAGGAAGCGTTCCAGCAAGTGGTTTTATATCGTTGTTATTATCCTCGTCATTATAGGTTTTTTTCTGGTGACCAAATAGCGGAAAACCACCAATTCACATCCTGTTGTCAGGTGGTGAATTGGGCATTCAGCGTTTGAAGATGTCGGATGCCTTGTCCAGATTGTAATGCGATGTCTGTGTCAGGGAGATCTCAAGGGCAGGATCTGCCTGGCAGACGGTGATGAGCAGGCCTTCTTTCTGTTGCAGGGTTTTCCATTCAAAATGGTTATCTGACAGGCAGTCTACCCGCCAGAAACTATCATTATGGATGCCTCCATGCTTACAGGAAAGCAGTTTGTAGCAGGCTTCTTTACGCGTCCACAGTTCATAATAGCCTCGATACCACTCTTTGGCAGGCAATGCCGAGAGCCAGGCGTTTTCATGGGCATTGAAGGCGGTTTCCGCAGGCGTGGCAATTTCACGTTTCGGATCAACTACTTCAACATCCAGTCCAGTCAGGTGTAAACGGCTGGTGGCACAGACGGCATGATCATAACGGTATGCTAGGCTGTAGTAGATCGGTTTGGTCAGTGGGGATATTGTTCGGAGTTGGGGAATATTGCTCCTGCGTTCAATTAAGGTCAATTCAGTGATTGACTTTCCCAGTAACCGGGATATGGCATATTTGGTCAGTAATCTGCCAACGACAAACTGGGTACGGCGTTGTTTGCGACTGAGTTCACTGTAACGGATGACGGAGCTTTCATGAAGGATGCTGACAATATCTTCCGGCATCAGGACGGGCAGTTTCTGTATGTCCAGTTGCCATAGGGTGCAGTCGGGCAGAATGTCCTGTCTCTGGACGATGGTATCCAGTATTTCCGGTAAGAAGGGTGTGTCAGGCATATGGTTGGCGTTCATTGT
This sequence comes from uncultured Oxalobacter sp., assembly GCA_964636975.1. Classification (GTDB taxonomy): domain Bacteria; phylum Pseudomonadota; class Gammaproteobacteria; order Burkholderiales; family Burkholderiaceae_D; genus Oxalobacter. The sequence continues at coordinate 11,143 of CAZWTQ010000036.1, forward strand.
TGTCTCTCCAGTTTAGCCGAATACCAAGCCACTACCGAACCAGCAGAAAGTTGCGATGATAACAGTGGCGATCAGGTTGAGCCAGAAACCCGCGCGGATCATTTCGCCGATACGGATATGACCTGTGCTGAATACGATGGCATTCGGTGGTGTGGCGACAGGCATCATGAATGCGGCTGATGCACTAAATGTGGTTGCGAGCAGCAGGATTTCTGCTGGGATGCCAATAGATTTTGCTGCGACGGAAAGCAGAGGGATCATGGTTGCGGCTAGCGCGGTATTGGAAGTGATTTCAGTTGCGAAAACGACTAGCGCCGTGATGCCCAGGATAATGATGAAGTCCGGCATCCCTGCCAATGCCGCAGCCTGAGCACTCAACAAGCCGTCGCAACCGGTTTTGGAAATGGCAGAAGCCATTGAAAGACCACCACCAAACAGCAGTAACAGACCTAAAGGCAACTGGCGACACTGTTCCCAGTTCAATGTGCGTTGATTCATCTTGAGGTTTAATGGCATCAGGAAAAGCAACAGACCACCAATGATGGCAATGGAAGCATCTGAGATGCCCGCAAGTGGGTGTGTACCATTAGGCAAGGTAATCATCTTGAGATAGGGGCTGGAAATCCAGAGAATGACCGTGACTAGAAAGATACCCAGTACCATTTTTTCACCACGAGACATGCTCCCCATTTTCTGGATTTCACTGTTGATCCATTCACGTCCCCCTGGAATTTCATCAATCTGGTCGCGATACAGGATTTTATTGAGTAACAGCCAAGTGATTGGCAACAGGGTCAATATTAATGGTATCCCAAGTTTCATCCAGTCCAGCACGGAGACCTCGATATTGTAGGAGTGTTCCATGAAACGGACAAAAATGCCGTTGGGCGGGGAACCCAGAACGGTGCCCATACCGCCGATGCTGGCACCATAAGCGACACAAAGTAGCATGCAGATGGCGAAATTGTGTTCTTTACGGTTGGATTGCATGCCTCCATGGCATTCAGAATGGAATAAGCGCAAGACAGCTGAAACAATCGGTACCATCATGGCTGCCGTTGCGGTGTTGGAAACCCACATCGCCAATAGTGCGGTCGCAATCATCATCCCCGCACTGATCTGCTGGGGTTTTGTCCCCATAATACGGATAGTGTACAGTGCCAAGCGACGGTCAAGATTCCAGCGTTGAATGCCAGCAGCAAGCAGAAAACCGCCAAGAAACAGGAAAATGGTGCTACTGCCATAGGGAATGCAGGTGTCTTTCAGGGAAGCAATCCCTAGGATTGGGAAGATGGCGATGGGGATGAGGGCTGTCGCGGCGATGGGGATAGCCTCGGTAAACCAATAAATGCCCATCAATACGACAACGGCAAGACAGGCTTTTGCCGCATAAGAGAACGGAATGGTTTCTCCCACGGCATTGGTGTAGGTGTCAGGCAATATGAAATAGGTTGCTATTGCAATGATCGGGCCAATGATTAATGCAGAATATCTGAGATTACGAAAAAAACGTCCGATTCTGCCAGACGTTGGATTAAAACTTTTCCGTATCACGAAAATTCTCCCATGTTTGGCTGAATTACCATTATTTCAGATGCATCCCGTGAGATAGTTGAGTCAGGTGTTGAACTCTCCCTTGGGAGCTATTCTACTACATTTATGGCATCAAGGCATCGCAATCTGTCAGGAATCCATCTGCTCCCGCAGGAACAAGGAAGGTGGCAAATGCCATTGCCCGGTAGTGAGGCACATAATATCATGACAGTATTTATAGCTTGGCAGATTGCCTTGTGCAAAATCGGGATGAGAATATGCATGGATTGGTGGATGTGATTGATTATGGGGTGGTGGGCGTCTTGGTCATCCTGTCTATTGTGGTTGTGGCTTTATCGGTAGAACGTTTTCTCTTTTTCAAGGGGATTGTTGCAGAGAATTATGTTTCCCGTAACAAGCTGGAATATGACTTGTCTAGGCACCTGTATATTATTGGTACGATTGCGGGGAATGTCCCCTATGTCGGTTTGCTCGGTACAGTGCTTGGTATTATGGTAACTTTTTACCAGATCGGAACGACCGGTTCGATGGATTCCCGTACTGTCATGGTCGGACTGGCTTTGGCATTGAAAGCCACAGCTATTGGATTAACTATCGCCATTGTCGCTGTGATGCTGTATAACCTGCTCGTCCGAAGGGCAAAGAATATTCTCCTGTTGTGGGATGTTGCCCATGAAGAATAGTTTCGACGGGAAGGATGGACTGACTGAAATCAATATGGTGCCACTCATTGATGTTATGTTGGTGTTGGTGGTCATTCTGTTGATGACGGTAACGTTTATTGTGCCTGATGTGGCTCCCGAAGGACTCAATATCAGCTTGCCACAGGCAAAAGGTGCTAAAACGGTTGCAGAGTCTCCTATTCAGATTGAGTTGGATGCACATGGCAAAGTGTTTTTTGATGGTCGACCCATAACAGTTTCTGATTTACAGATGGCGTTGGCAGATATGCCGAAGGGAAGAGCTGTATTGATTGCTGCTGACAAGGAAGTGCGATTGCAGGTATTTGTTGCTGTTATGGATATCCTTCGACAACAGGGATTTTCACGAATCAGTGTGCGAACGCAACGATGAACCGTTTTACTAAAAGCCTGTTTTTTTCTGTCATCGCTCATATTGTTGTGATTGGATTGGTCGGTGTGTTTCTTTGGACAAGAAAGGCTGAAGATGATTTGATGGAGGTGGACCTTTCCTCTGTCCACTTCAGTGATGCTGGAAGTAATGGTAGCAGAGAAGGTCGTGGTTTGCGACAGCCCAGCGGGATGTCCGTGGTAGCAAGAGGCAATGATGGCAACAGGGCGGAGGTCTCTCCTGCTGAACGATCGGTTGAACGACCAGTTCCACAGTTACAGCTTCGCCAGACAGGAGTATCGGGTTTTGTCCTGTCAGAAACAGATGGGGCTGGCGGTAGAAGAGGCATGGCGTCAGGTTCTGATGATGGCACGGGGATAGGAAACAGTCATGGAACGGGAACAGGAGTAGATTTAGGCAATGGTAACGGACATGGTTCAGGTTTCGGATCAGACGTCGACCAGTATATCACCACAAACTACAATTACATCCTTACCTATATTCAACGACAAGTAGTGTATCCCAGTCAAGCAAGGATGATGGGGATTTCAGGCAAGGCTGTTTATTCGTTTGTTATCCGGCAGGATGGGCATATTGATGATCTTTCTCTAGTGAGTAGTGCGGGGTTTGACGCATTGGATGCGGCGGGGATGAAAGCAATCCGGAAGGCAAGCCCATTTCCCGCACCGCCCGCGCCTGCCCGTATTAAGGTACCAATAGTCTTTTCATTGCAGTGAGGCGGTATTCCTATTGTCTCGCTTGCTTGCCTTTGTCTAGCCGGGGCAATGTGCGATGACGGATTCAGCAAGGGAACGGGTATTTAGCAGTGGGGAATCTTGCTGTCGTCCAAATCGTCTTCAGCGTACCACCAAGCGTGTTGCGAGACAGTTGCCCAGCTACCATTATGGCGGTAGATGAACCGGATGCCATGCTGTCTGCAAAAATTCACGAATTCCAGTCGCTCCATGCTACCCAATAGCCAGAGTAGTCCTCCCTGCGAACGCTTGTCGTAATATCGGAGACCTGCTGCCTTGATGAGTTCTACTACATCGATCCTGATTTTACGCACTGCTTCCTTGGCAACTTCCTGCCTGATTTGGATGTGTTCGCGAATATCGGGCTTTTTTTTCCGTTTCATGTTTTTCTGTCAGTAAAGCGACTATGGCAGCTATTCTGCAGGCTCAATAATCTGCGGGATGCAGGATGAGTTCTGTGATTTCAGAAGGTTTGCCTAGACGAAGAGGGAAGCCATTCCATAATCCGGTGCCATTGCTAACGTACAATTGCATGCCGTTGACATCATACAGTCCGGAGACGTACCCATCGTTAAACACCTGGTTTAACCAGTGGATACCCAATACTTGCCCGCCATGGGTATGACCCGAAAGTTGCAGATCAACTCCAGCTTCAGCATTGGCATCGGAATTTTTCGGTTGATGGGCCAGCAGGATGACAGGCACCTTATCAGGTTTACCAGTCAGAGCTTTCTGGATATCTGGTTCAGGTAACCCAAAACGCGTGGCAGTACGGTCAGTGATTCCCGCTAATACAATCTGCCTGCCTTTGTCGTTGAGTACCAGATGTTCATTACTCAGAATGCGCAATCCCATGCTGTCAAAGTACCGCATCCAGGCCAGGTAATTGGAATAGTATTCATGATTACCGGTAACGATATAAACTCCCAAACGTGCAGTCAGGTCTTTGTAGGGAGCGACATCGCCAACCCTGTTTTTTGTCAGGCCATCCACTAGATCGCCAGTCAATACCATCAAGTCAGGTTTTAGGGCATTGGCTCTATCTACTACAGTACGTGTCCATTCTGCATCCAGTAGACGGCAGGCATGCAGGTCTGTCAGTTGGACGATACGGAATCCGTCTAACTCTTTCGGTAAATGACGAACCTTGATGTGTGTCTGTTTT
>CAZWTQ010000037.1:0-2686 GCA_964636975.1 uncultured Oxalobacter sp.
GATACTTGGTTCAAGGCATAGATTGGAATGGAAAGGGTGATCCCGTCGCGAGGGCTGCCTAGCTTAAAATAATAGTCCAGTTCCATTTCGATACCTGCATGCCTGATGGTTTTTGGAAACAGTTCTGTTGTGATGTCGGCAGCTTTGTGGCGCATCAGGTCGTTACGGCTTAGAAACAGGATTTTCGGATTGTCCTTGATGGCAGTTTTGAGCCATTTTTCAAAAGAGAAACCATTGACAACGTTTTTAGGAATGAAATGGTCATAAAAAGAGGCAATCAGGCAGTCATCAATCAAGACATCATGTTTTCTCGACTGATGCTCCAGGTTCTCGATTTCGCGAATAATTTGTTGGTTATGATGAAAAAAAGCCGCTTCGGTGTTGAAATCACCCTTCACCAAGGCATCTCTGATGAAGATACTGCGCGCTTCTTCCGGATTGATCTGACCATAATGGATGCGTCGTTGGCTGTAAACCGTCAAACCGTAAAAGGTTCCTCGTTCCATGGCATTAACTTGTGCGAATTTCTTTTCCCAGCGGGGGTCTCCCCATGATTTCTTGAGCAGGTGGCGGCCAACACGTTCAAGCCATTCTGGTTGGATCTGTGCAACACATCGGGCATAAAGGCGGTTGGTATCAATCAGTTCTGCTGCCATCAGCCATCGGCAGTTTTTCCCCACCAATGTAGAACCTGGCCAGATCCTAAAACGGATTCCTCGTGCGCCCAAAAAGACAGCAGGATCTTCGGTTTTGCAACCAATATTGCCTAATAATCCTGTCAATAGGGCTAGATGCAGTTGTTCATAGGTAGCATTGACTTCGCTGATTATCCAGCCCTGCCTACGGACAATTATTAGCAGTTGGGCATGGATATCGCGCCATTCCCGCAGTCGCAGGTAAGAGAGGAACTGGTTGCGGCAGCTTTCTTGAAGTTGCCTATTCGACTGCTTATGTTTCATAGCATCTTCAAACCAATGCCAGATTTTCAGGAAACTCAGAAATTCAGAACGACTGTCGGTAAATTTCTTATGGATATTGTCAGCGGCCTCTTTGGCATTCAGTGGGCGATCTCTTGGGTCTTGAATGGACATGGCCGTAGCAATTACCAATATCTCCTTCAGGCATTGGTAGTCTCTGGCAGCTAGGATCATCCTGCCGATACGTGGGTCAACAGGCAACATTGCCAGTTCTCTGCCAATTGGTGTCATCTGGTTCAGATGATCCAATGCTCCCAATTCATGTAAGAGCTGATACCCGTCTGCGATGGCTTTGCGCATAGGGGGTTCCATGAAAGGAAAGGCATCGATATCCTCCAACCTAAGGGATTTCATACGAAGGATGACAGATGCCAGTGATGAGCGCAGAATTTCCGGTGTTGTATAGGATTGGCGTTGCAGGAAGTCCTGCTCTTCATACAGGCGAATGCAGATGCCAGATGCCATACGGCCACAACGACCGGAACGCTGGTTTGCTGCAGCTTGTGAAATCGGTTCAATGTGCAGTTGTTCCACTTTATTGCGGTAACTGTACCGTTTCACACGGGCAAGTCCGGAATCTACAACAAAATGAATGCCTGGTACTGTCAGAGATGTTTCCGCAATGTTTGTTGCCAAGATGATTCGTCGGGCATTGCTTGGGGTGAAGATTTTTTCTTGGTCTTGAGCCGACATTCGTGCATATAGAGGCAAGATCTGTACATGTGGAGGATGCTGCTTTCGAAGGACTTCTGCTGCATCACGAATTTCCCGCTCTCCCGGCAAAAAAACCAGAACATCCCCTGAATCTATCCTAAAAAGCTCATCAATGGCATCGGCAATTCCGTCTATCAAATCACGGTTTTGATGGATGTTGGAACGGTTTTTCCCGCCATATTCGCTACTATTGTCAATAGGGCGATACCAGATATCCACAGGATACAGCCTGCCGGAAACTTCAATGACAGGGGCAGGTCTGTCATTGATGGAAAAATGCTTGGAAAAACGTTCTGCATCAATCGTTGCTGAAGTTATGATGATTTTCAGGTCAGGTCGTTCTGGCAAAATCTGTTTCAGATAACCCAACAGAATATCGATATTCAGACTACGTTCATGAGCCTCATCAATGATGATGGTATCGTATTGTTTCAGTAGTCGGTCGGTTTGTGTCTCTGCCAGAAGGATACCATCGGTCATCAGTTTGATACAGACATTGGGACCGGTATTGTCTGTGAAACGGATTTTGTAGCCGACAGTATCACCTAGTTCAGAGCCAAGTTCTCGGGCTATCCTGCGTGCAATAGTACTTGCCGCAATACGTCGTGGTTGAGTATGTCCGATCAGTCCTTTCATTCCTCTTCCGAGTTCTAGGCAGATTTTTGGTAGCTGTGTTGTTTTGCCTGAACCAGTTTCTCCACAGACAACGATCACCTGATTTGTAGCAATGGCAATGGCAATTTCCCTGCGTTTTGACGAAACAGGTAATTCATCAGGATAAGTGATCGGGAAAAGACCTTCAGGCAAAAATTTTTCAGAATTCTGACGGGATTGTCTATCTGAGCGTAGTTTTTCGGGTAAAGATTCTGAAGCACTCATGTCGGAGGGCATTATAATCGTAAAAAGGCGGTAAATGTTCCGAAAGGAAGATCTGCCACAAAGAAATTTTCCATGGCATGATAAAGCCTTATTGCAGAATATTCATTTTAGGATGG
>CAZWTQ010000037.1:2696-2981 GCA_964636975.1 uncultured Oxalobacter sp.
TTTGTGAAATGGCTACGTGCCGCAGCTCCATATGTCCATGCTTTTAGGGGACAAACGTTTGTCGTTGCTTTTCCGGGAGAATTGGTCAAGGAGAGTAGGCTGGCAGTCTTGGCACATGATGTCTCGTTGCTTCATGCATTGGGCATTAAGGTCGTTCTTGTGCATGGTCTCCGTCCTCAGGTTGAAGAACAACTCAACTTGCGTCACGCCAAGAATCGCTATTATAAGGGTATCCGTATCACAGATAATGAAGCTCTAGAATGTGCAAAGGAAGCTGCCGGCGAA
>CAZWTQ010000037.1:2991-13557 GCA_964636975.1 uncultured Oxalobacter sp.
GCCGGCGAACTTCGGCTTGATATCGAGGCGGCATTTAGCCAAGGGTTGCCGAATACACCAATGGCTCATGCTGAGGTCAGGATTATTTCGGGAAACTTTGTTACGGCAACACCTTTAGGCATCATTGATGGGATTAACTTGCAATGGACAGGGCGAGTTCGCAAGATTGCAGCAGATAGCATTCAGTCCATCTTGGATTCGGATGGAATTGTTCTACTTTCCCCATTGGGTTATTCGCCTACGGGCGAGGCTTTTAATGTCCTGATGGAAGATGTTGCAGTATCTGCCGCAGATGCATTAAATGCTCAGAAGCTGATTTTCCTGACAGAGACGCCAACTATTACCGATCAAAATGGAAACCAGATCCATGACATCACACCGCACCAAGCGGATATTTTGCTGTCACAAAGACATGTCGAGGAAAATGCTGGTTATTATTTGAAATGTGCCATTAAGGCTTCTCTGAGCGGGATTCCACGGGTGCATCTAGTGCCATTCAGTACAGACGGAGCCATCCTGCTGGAATTGTTTACGCATGATGGTGTCGGTACCATGGTTACCCCACAGGATGTTGACCTTTTACGGGAGGCGACGATTAAGGATGTCGGCGCCATCCTTAAACTGATTGAACCTTATGAAGAGAACGGAACATTGGTCAAGCGCAGTAGAGAATTACTGGAGCGCGAAATCGGACATTTTTCAGTATTGGAGCATGACGGAGTAATTTATGGTTGTGCAGCGCTGTATCATTTTCCAATAGAAAAAATGGCAGAAATGGCTTGCCTCATTGTCGATCCTGAAATACAAGGAGAAGGAGATGGTGAACGCATTCTCATCCATATGGAAAACAGGGCGCGTGACATGGGGGTTGAAACATTGTTTATCCTTACCACCCAGACAGCTCATTGGTTTCTGCAGCAGGGGTTTGCCTATGCCAGTGTTGATGATCTACCGAGAGATAAACAGCGTATCTATAACTGGCAACGCCGTTCACAGGTACTTGTCAAGAAACTTTGATGGCAAATGCTTTCCTGTTTAGAATGGCAGGGGTTTGATAGGAGAAACAGTATGGCACGGATGGTTCATTGCATCAAATTAGGTAAAGAAGCGGAAGGACTTGATCTCCCGCCTTATCCGGGTGAAATTGGTAACAGAATATATAACAATGTTTCTAAAGAGGCGTGGGACGCATGGAAACGCTTGCAGACTATGATGGTCAACGAATATCGTCTCAATATGATGGATGTTTCTGCTAGGAAATATATCAAGGAGCAGATGGAGAACTATTTTTTCGGTGATGGTAACGTCAAGACAGTTGAAGGCTGGACACCCCAAAAACTGTAAGATGATTTTAAATGATAAGAAAGGAATCGTGATGACAATGCAGATCAATTCTCCGGCATTCAATCACAATGAGATGATGCCGGCACTTTATACCTGCGAGGGATTGAACATTTCTCCGCCATTGGTATGGACGGAACCACCAGCAGGAACCCAAAGTCTTGTGCTGATTTCTGATGACCCGGATGCACCGGATCCGGCTGCACCAAAGATGGTCTGGGTACATTGGGTGCTTTACAATATCCCCCCTGAAGTACGTTCCCTGCAAGAAGGAGTTTCCGATGAAGCTCTACCAAAGGGAACTGTAATAGGTATCAATGACCGCCAGCATATTGGTTGGACAGGACCCTGTCCGCCAATTGGTGTTCATCGCTATTACTTCAAACTTTATGCATTAGATAGATGCTTGCCGGATATCGGTCATGCAACTAAGCCAGAGGTTCTGAAGCAGATGGAAGGACATATCTTGGAACAGACCGAAATGATTGGTTTGTATATCCGTAAGGAAAATATCGGAAAATAAATGTTCAGAAATTTCTAAGAAGAAGTTTTCTACTGTTAAACGCCAGGAAATAACGAAACGACGGACATTTTCTAGTAGGTCTTTTAAGGTTAAAATTCCACCTATGTAAGATATGATCACAGTCTGTTCTGGAGTTTCTATTGAAAAACTACCCACATCCCATCATTGCTAGAGAAGGATGGCTGTTCATTTTCATTTCGTTGGTTGTTTCAGCTGTTACGACATGGAAATGGTGCTGGTGGTCCATCCCTTTTTGGCTTGTCGCCCTTTTTGTCATTCAGTTCTTCAGGGATCCAGGACGTATCATTCCTGGGATGAAGGATGCAGTTTTGGCACCGGCAGACGGTCGGATTGTTGTCATAGAAAAGACAAAGGATGTTTATGCTAATAGGGATGCATTGAAAATCAGTGTGTTTATGAACGTGTTTAATGTTCATTCCAATCGTTCGCCAGTAGATGGTAAGGTTGAGAAAATCCAGTATTTCCCCGGCTCTTTTATGAATGCGTCATTTGACAAAGCTTCCACAGAAAATGAACGCAATGCCATGATTATGACAGCAGAAAATGGTCAGACTGTTACCTGTGTGCAAGTTGCCGGGTTGGTGGCACGACGTATCCTCTGCTATGCTGAAGTAGGTAGAGATCTTACAAGAGGGGAGCGATATGGTTTTATCCGTTTTGGCTCTCGTGTAGATGTTTATTTACCATTGAACGCCAAACCGATGGTGATGGTTGGTGACAAAGTGTCCGCGACTGAAACCATCCTGGCGCAATTGCAGTCGTAGTCGGAAAAACAGTGATACCTAGCTCAAAAAGAAGTAAACTCTTTAAAGTCAGGGAGAAGATGTTATGACTGATCAGAAACCGACAGAGGGTACCAGTAAAAAGGATCCCTTAAAACCTCGTAGCAAAAGTATTTATCTATTGCCAAACGCGTTCACTATTGGCTCATTATTCTGTGGGATGTATGCCATTATCATGGCTTTGGGTATGGAGTTCAAGCAGGCAACAGTCCTTATTTTTGTTTCGATGCTATTGGACAGCATGGATGGTCGTGTTGCGCGCCTGACACATACATCCAGTGCATTTGGTGCGGAGCTTGATAGCTTGGCTGATATGGTTGCTTTCGGTGTTTCTCCTGCCTTGGTGGTTTACGAGTGGTCATTGAAATATATGGATGGCCGTTTAGGGTTGGTACCTGCTTTTGTACTAGCTGCCTGTGCTGCTTTGCGGCTTGCTCGGTTTAATACCAATATCAGCATTGTTGATAGGCGTTATTTCCAGGGACTTCCCAGCCCCGCTGCCGCAGCATTGGTTGCCGGATTCATCTGGTTGATGGAAGACTTGGGTATCAAAGGCAGTTCAGTCTACTGGTATGCATGGGTGATTACTCTTTATGCTGGTATTACTATGGTGACTAATGTCCCGTTCTTCAGTTTCAAGGTTATGAATTTTAAAAAGAGCGTGCCTTTCCTTGCACTTATTCTGGTGGCATTGATTCTGACGGCGATTGCATTTGATCCGCCAACAGCATTGTTTGGTATCTTTTGTCTCTATGGTCTGTCAGGCTATGTGATTTTCGCTTATCGAAAATTAACAGGACAGTCTGTCAATATCATCAAGACAGAAGAGGAGGATGTTCATAAAAGTGCTGAATAGGACAGCTTCCTGATTATCTAGATGATAGATGAGCAGGATGTATGGAAATCATTACGATAAGCGGGAAAGGAGCTTATAGCTTTCATCATGGATATCAATGCTTTTGCTTCTTGCCAAAAGTAATCGAGTTTGTTTTGCTAGTTGTGATGCTTCTTAGCACGTTAGTGCGTTGATATCCCCTTTCCTGGATACAATCCGAGAAAAATCCTTGCTCCATGATGTTAAACATGGACAGATGAGGTATCATCTTAAAGTTTAGAAAGATAGTTGAAACAGATTCAAAGGAGTACATCATGGCTGGTACACCAGCAGACTCTGCAGAAGAGAAAATTATCATTTTTGATACAACCTTGCGGGATGGCGAACAGGTTCCTGGTAGCCAGCTGAATACGGTTGAAAAACTCGAGATTGCCCGTGCATTGGATGCCATGGGCGTTGATATTATTGAGGCGGGTTTCCCGATTTCCAGTCCGGGTGACTATAAATCTGTTGTTGAAATTTCCAAGATTGTCGACAAGCCTATTATCTCTGCACTGACCCGTGCCCGTGAAAAAGACATCGATGTTGCCGCAGAAGCTCTGCGTTTTGCGAAACGCGGGCGCATCCATACTGGTATTGGCACTTCTGAAAACCATATTCGTTACAAATTTAATTCAACGCCTGAGCAGATTCTAGAAGTTGCGGCCAGGATGACAGCATATGCTAGAAGATACATTGATGACGTCGAATTCTTCTGTGAAGATGCTGGACGTACTGATAATACATACCTTGCAAAAGTGGTTGAAACCGTCATTGCGGCAGGTGCGACTGTCGTTAATCTGCCGGACACTACCGGTTATTGCACCCCTTATGAATATGGTGAAAAAATCCGGTATCTGAAAGAACATGTCCCCAACATTGACAAGGCAATACTTTCCGCTCATTGCCATAACGATCTGGGGATGGCGACTGCCAATGCGTTGGCGGGAATTATGAATGGTATCCGTCAAGTCGAATGTACCATCAATGGAATCGGTGAACGGGCAGGCAACACCTCTCTTGAAGAGATCGTCATGATTCTCAAATGTCGTAAGGATCTGCCTTTCTATACGGGTATTGATGCTACCAAGATTGTCAAGACATCCCGTTTGGTATCCAACCTAATGCGTATGCCTGTCCAGCCAAACAAGGCAATCGTTGGGAGGAATGCCTTTGCACATTCCTCTGGTATCCATCAGGATGGTGTTCTGAAATTTCGTGAGAATTATGAAATCATCAATCCAGCAGATATCGGGCACAGCGATTCTTCTATTGTCTTGACAGCACGCAGTGGTCGTGCAGCATTGGATCATCATTTGCGCCGTCTGGGATATGTCTTGTCTCCAGAGGAACTTGAAATTTCCTACAAAAAATTCCTGGTGCTTGCGGATGTTCAAAAATCCGTTTCTGACGAAGACTTGCGCAACTTGGCTGGAGCTGATAAAGAAGTAGTTGAAGATGCCCGTCGTATCAAAGTAGACTATCTTCAGGTCGTTTGTGGTAAGAGTGCCATTCCGATGGCAACCATCCGTTTGATTATTGATAGGGAAAAATATTTGGCGACTGCTGCTGGCAATGGCCCAATTGATGCTGCTTTGAATGCTGTTCGTCAATTGATCCAGCAGAAAGTTACTTTGGAAGAATTTTTGATCCAGGCAATTACCCGTGGTACCGATGACGTGGGTAAAGTTCATATCCAGGTTGAGAACAAAGGTAAAGTCTATTATGGCTTCTCTGCCAATACTGACATCATCACGGCTTCTGTCGAAGCCTATATCGATGCAGTCTCAAAAGTCATCTGAGTATCGGGATAGAATTATAGCTATCTGATGAAAACGGGATGTCAAAGGCATCCCGTTTTTAATAGTACCGAGATGTTGGTTTGAGCAAGAAGGAGGTGTTTTAAAAACGCCAGCCCCAAAAACTGCTACCATCTCTGAGATCCAAGTCATCCATGCCTTTCTCTACATGGCGGACAATTCCATTGTCATCAAAATAGAAATGCATCATTGAATTCCAGATGCCTTCTTCTCGGTATCGGTAAGACCAGACTTCTTGTTTGCGAAGATGCAGATATTCAGCATCTGATGGATGTCCGAGGGTCTTAAGAACATCTTCCTTTGTGGAGTTGTTTACCTTGATTTTAGCAAAACGGGTATCAGATCTGACATTGCCATACCAAGTCACAATGCCATTGGCATCTAATTCCGCCATATAGGCATATTGGGCAAGATCATTGGTTGCCCATTCCAGAATGCTGCCACCATTGCCATCAGGATAAACAAAGCTTGGATTGCCTCTAGCAGTATAAACCTGCTGTGCGGTCATTCCTGGTTCAATCGGGGTGAACACAGCGCAACCAGCCATCAGTACAGTCAGTGCAACAGCAGAAATCATTGAACGTAAACGCATGGGAATCTCTCGTAAAAACTATCAGATAGGTAAGGATATCAGACAACGTTCAGTCACGGAGAAATAAAGGGTCTATATAACGTTCCATGGCTTCCACAACACCATTCCGGTCAAAGTAAATGGTCATCATCGCATCCCAAACGCCGTTTTCCTTATAACGGTAAGACCATCTTTCGCCGTCTTCGAAGACCCATCGGTTCCATTTGGGAACATGTCCAACTGTCCGGATGACATCTGCCTGTGTAGATTGCCCGATACGTAGCGAGGCAAACCGCTCATCTGTCAATACCTGCTCATAGGAGATCAACCTGCCATCAGGATCGATATCTGCCATATATGCATATTGCCCCATTTCCGTAGCAGACCATTCCAAACGACGGTGATTTCCTTCCTGATATTCAGCATCTGGTTTCCCCCGGATGGCTAGTAACTCAGTTTCCTGCATGCCGGGATACGGTTTTTGGAATATGGCGCAACTTGTTAGTAGGAATAGGGTAAATATAGCCGTTAAAGAGGAAGGATGCATATTCATATAATATATTATTGATGGCAGATTGACCAATCAGTTATCACGGATATACAGCGGATCCATTCCGTTTTCAAGTCGTTTGACAACGCCATTTAGGTCAAAATGAATGGACATCATCGAATCCCAAACTCCGTTTTCCTTATAGCGGTAAGACCAGACATCGCTGTCGACCAGAGGCAGGTATTCCGATTCAAAGAGGTTCGGATGCCCAACAGTTTTCAAGACATCTTCTTTGGTGGAAATCCCTGGCTTTAACGTAGAGAATTTTGCTACAGTTAACACCTGCTCATAAGAGAGTAATTTGCCATCCGGACCAATCTTTGCCATATAAGTGTATTGATTGGAATTGGATGCTGTCCATTCAAGCGTTCGAATATTTCCTTCCCGATATTCAGCATCTGGTTTTCCCCGGATGGTCAGTAGTTCGGTTTCCTGCATACCGGGATATGGTTTTTGGAATGTGGTACAGCCCGATACTAGTAGCGCTAGGCAGACTAAGGAAATTCTTTGGATAAACCGCATGACCATCTTCTATCATTCCTTGAGATAAAGTGGATCCAAACCGTTTTCCAGGCGTTTGACAATACCGTTATGGTCGAAATGGATATGCATCATTGAATCCCAGACACCACTTTCCTTATAGCGGTAGGTCCAGACTTCGCTATCAACTAGAGGCAGGTATTCCGATTCAAAGAGGTTCGGATGCCCAACAGTTTTCAAGACATCTTCTTTGGTGGAAATCCCTGGCTTTAACGTAGAGAATTTTGCTACAGTTAACACCTGCTCATAAGAGAGTAATTTGCCATCCGGACCAATCTTTGCCATATAAGTGTATTGATTGGAATTGGATGCTGTCCATTCAAGGATACGGACATTACCATCCTGCATTTCATGGAAAGGTTTTCCACGTATAGAAACTAGTTCGGTTTCCGAAATGCCTAATTCGGGATATTTTATGGAAGTACAGCCTGAAAGCAACGATGCTGATAGAACTGTCCCTACTATCAGGGTACGGGAAATTCGGATCATAAGAACTCCTTTTTGGAAAAATCAGGCAATACAGGTAACCATCTTTTATGGATAGGATAAAAGTTTTCTTTGCTGTCTGCTATCAGTTATTCAATCAGATTGCATTCATCAACAGAAAAAACTTGGAAAAGATCCTTTCCGCAACACATCGGCAACTAGAAAACCTTTTCTTTACAGATTCTTATTGTATAAAAGGCGTCATTCCATTACAATCTTATTCCAGCTTGGAAAAGCTGTCGTTTTGTGTTTTAACACGACAAAAGAGGTTGTGACTCCTTTTGCCGCTTGTAAGGATTAGATATTATGGCATTGCTTAAAGAAGACAAGGCTGCAATCATTGCTACCAATGCACGTAGCCAGAATGATACCGGTTCCCCTGAAGTCCAAATTGCACTATTGACTGCCCGCATTAATGATTTGAACGGCCATTTCAAGGTTCACCAGAAAGACCATCATTCCCGCCGTGGTCTGATTAAGATGGTCAATCGTCGCAAGAACCTGTTGGCATATTTGCGCAACAAAGACATCAATCGTTACCGTGATCTGATTGCCAAACTTGGCTTGAGAAAATAATTTCAGTGCAGAGTGATGTTTTTGACAATGCCTGCGTCATATTGCTGACGTGGGCATTTCATTATGGAAAAGCTGTAATAAAGAGATTTTAGGCATTGGGAAAGTCATCCAGTGTCTGTATTGTGAGGTGAACGGTAGCACCTGAAATTCTGCCGGCAGAAATTGAAAGGAATTACATGTTCAATAAAATAAGCAAGACTTTCCAGTATGGTCAACATACAGTGACACTGGAAACCGGAGAAATCGCACGTCAGTCCAGTGGTGCAGTATTGGTTACTATGGATGATACTGTTGTATTGGCAACAGTGGTTGCAAAAGATGCTAAACCTGGTCAGGAATTTTTCCCATTGACTGTTGACTACATTGAAAAGACCTATGCTGCTGGTCGTATCCCAGGCAGCTACTTCAAACGTGAGGGACGTCCCTCTGAAAAAGAAACCTTAACTTCCCGACTTATTGATCGTCCAATCCGTCCATTATTTCCAGATGGTTATTTCGATGAAGTCCAGGTTATCATTCATGTTCTGTCAGTCAATCCTGAAGTTGATCCGGACATTCCGTCCATGATCGCAGCTTCTGCCGCATTGTGTGTTTCCGGTATTCCATTCAATGGGCCGTTGGGGGCTTGCAGGGTCGGTTACATCAATGAACAGTATATTTTGAATCCAACCACTTCCCAGCTCCCATTTTCCCAACTTGACCTGGTTGTTGCCGGGACAGAGCAGGCAGTACTGATGGTTGAATCCGAAGCCAAAGAATTACCGGAAGATGTCATGCTTGGTGCCGTTGTTTACGGTCATGAACAGATGCAAAAAGTCATCGAAGCCATTGATGCATTGGTTGAGGAAGGAGGCAAACCGGAATCCGATTGGCAGCCTCCAGTCAAAAATGAAGCGTTGATTGCAGATATTACCCGTCTTGCAGAACAGAAATTGCGTGAGGCATACCAAATTCGCCAGAAACAGTCTCGCTCCAACGAGCTACGTCGTATCTATGAGGAAGTTAACCATGCGCTGACTGCTGAAGCAGAAGCCAAGGGTATTGACACACCAGATGCTGTTGAAGTTGACAATATCCTCTTTAAGCTCGAGGCTAAGATTGTCCGTTCCCAGATCCTCGAAGGAGAACCTCGTATCGATGGCCGTGATACACGGACTGTCCGTCCCATCACCATACGCACCGGTGTCTTACCAAGAACCCATGGTTCGGCGCTGTTCACTCGTGGCGAAACCCAGGCATTAGTCGTTGCAACTTTGGGGACTTCTCGCGATGCCCAGAAGATTGACGGGCTTACTGGCGAATACAGTGATTCTTTCATGATGCACTATAACATGCCGCCATTTGCAACGGGCGAAACTGGTCGTATCGGCACCCCAAAACGGCGTGAAATCGGTCATGGTCGTTTAGCAAAACGAGCACTGAAAGCCCTGCTGCCGTCCCAAGATGAATTCAGCTACTCCATTCGTCTAGTCTCTGAAATCATGGAATCCAACGGTTCCTCTTCCATGGCATCCGTCTGCGGTGGTTCCTTGGCATTGATGGATGCCGGTGTACCGGTTAAGAGCCATGTTGCTGGTATTGCCATGGGATTGATTAAAGAAGGAAACCGTTTTGCTGTTCTGACCGACATCTTGGGCGATGAAGACCATCTTGGTGATATGGACTTCAAGGTTGCCGGTACTGCAAGTGGCGTCACTGCTCTCCAGATGGACATCAAAATTCAGGGCATCACCAAAGAAATCATGCAAGTCGCATTAGCACAGGCGAAGGAAGGTCGTATGCACATTTTGGGGTTGATGCAGGAAGCCATGCCTCGTTTCAAAACTGAACTGTCAAACTACGCTCCTCGTCTCATCACTATTCATATCAATCCGGAAAAAATCCGCGATGTTATTGGAAAAGGGGGTGCTGTCATCCGTACACTCACCGAAGAAACCGGTGCACAGATTGATATTACCGATGATGGTATTGTCACAATTGCTTCTGTTGATGCTGCCTTAGGTCAGGAGGCTAAACGGCGTATCGAAGAGCTCACTGCATCGGTTGAAGTTGGTAAAATTTACGACGGTACCGTTCTTAAATTGCTTGATTTTGGTGCCATTGTTCAAATTCTGCCGGGCAAAGATGGGTTGCTTCATATTAGCCAAATTGCCAAAGAACGAGTTAATGTGGTTTCAGATTATCTGAAAGAAGGTCAGAAGGTTCGTGTCAAGGTGCTTGAAACTGATGAACGTGGTCGCATTAAACTTTCTATGAAAGCGGCGGTAGTAGAAGAAGCCGTAGTGGAGGGGAAAGCAGAGGCCTTGCCAGAAAAGCAGGCAGTTTGATAGTGGTTGAAAACTGCCAGCTGGGGCTGGCGGTGGCAGGGTAATGCTGAGACCGAGAAATCCTCCAGAGGAAAGACTGTTGGGGGATTTTTCATCCCAGCAACAATTGGAGTAACATCTGCTACAAAAACAGCTGTCCAGAATAGAGGGTGGCA
>CAZWTQ010000037.1:13567-15595 GCA_964636975.1 uncultured Oxalobacter sp.
ATCATGAATTCGGAACGCAGGAAAACAGCTTTTCCAAGCCCTTAGCAAGAGTTTTCTTGATACTAGAACAGGAAGGATGAAACAGATGAAAACTATTGAAATCATCAATCAGGGGCCGAAAAGTATTCTTCAGATAGGCGAGCGGACAATTCCTCAACCAAAAGCTGGGGAAGTGCTTGTTAGAGTCCATGCTGCAGGCATCAACCGACCAGACGTTCTCCAGCGTATTGGCCGTTATCCTGTGCCAAAAGGAGCAACCGATATTTTGGGGCTTGAAATTGCTGGTGAGATTGTCGGTGGCGATTTGTCAGGGAGTCGTCTCAAAGTTGGTGATCTTGTCTGTGCACTGGTTCAGGGTGGAGGATATGCTGAATACTGTACGGCAAGTACTCAGCTCTGTATGCCGATTCCCAAGGGATTGACAGCTGTCGAAGCCGCTTCTCTGCCAGAAACCTATTTTACTGTCTGGACCAATGTCTTTGATATTGGTCAGCTCAAAGGGGATGAGACATTTCTTGTCCAGGCAGGAGCTTCCGGTGTAGGCGTTTCTGCCATCCAGATAGCAAAGGCCATGGGGCATCGTGTCTTTGCGACAGCACTAACTGATGAAGAGTGCCGAGCTTGTGAGGCATTAGGGGCGGAACATTGTGTCAATACCACCACTGCCAGCTTCTCAGAATACATCATGGAAGCTACTCGTGGCAAAGGTGTTGATGTCATCCTCGATATGGTTGGTGCATCCGTTTTTGATAAGGAAATCGACTGTTTGGCACAAAACGGCAGGCTTGTCCTGATTGCATATATCGCCGGACGCAGGGGAACTGCAGACCTTGCCCAGATCCTGCACCGTCAGCTGACTATCACCGGATCCACACTTCGTCCAAAATCCGATGCTTTCAAGGCAGCTATTGCAAGGAATCTCGAAAAATACATTTGGCCATTACTTGAGGCGGGCAATATTAAGCCCGTTATCTACCAGGTTTTTCCGTTGGAACAGGCGATGGATGCCCATTTGCTGATGCAGTCTAACAAGCATTTTGGCAAGATTGTTCTGAAAGTGGCATGAACTGGGTGTGAATCAAGCAGACAGCAGGATTATCTGCTTATGGCATAATGATCTTCACAGGAATGATGACGGATTAAGGTCGTCAAGTTGTTTTCAGGATAACAGGTTATTGTTAAAGCTGAGGTGTCATATCAGCTGGTAGGTGGCATTGTCCCTTTTATGGCAAGCCAAATATAAAATATATCTAGAGTTTCAGGGTGGATTATGTGGAAGGGTGATTTACTGTGTGCAGATAGGAGATCCTAAGATATGCCAGAAGTTGTTTGTCATCTGCGGATAACGATCATTTCTCAGTGCGCAGATATGAAATGGCGTCTGCTGACTTGTGTTGGCTCTCAGAAAGGATAATTGTTGGGCAAACAGGTGGTAAAAATCGCAATGGATGCATCGGGTTTGATGCGTTTCAGACCCATGGTAATAAATAATTACCTCTGTTTGGGGGCGGTTTTTCAGAAAAATCATATGCCTTGCCACGGCAAGAGATAAAACGGCTTTCTGCCCGTGAGCGCAATGTGACAGATTCAAAAAGGTCTGATCCATTCAGCCCGAAGGTTGGCGCGTTCAGGTGTTTCAATTGCCGTATCGATTTCTTTTAGCAGACGGAGTTTATCTTTGTTCAAGGTTCCTCGTAGAACAAGTTGATTCGATGCGTGGTCGCTTCTAAAAATTGTGGATTTCAGTTCAAGGGCACCGACAAACTGACGGAGCTCGATAAACCGTTCATGCTGGTTCATCCGAATAAATTCCCCGTTGTAACCTGCCTGGAAGCGGGCTTCACCATGTGGCAGGTTCAAAACCAGGGCTGCCAGGAATTCAGGCTGGGTCTTGTTGGCAAGCAAAGCGGAGTTGAGTGCATGTTGTTCACTGAATTTGATACCACCGACGCCATTGATAATCATTACAGACCGTCTGATGCCTGCGCTGGCTAAACGGTTCAGTGAATCGACGGTAGATTGATGAGT
>CAZWTQ010000038.1:0-4937 GCA_964636975.1 uncultured Oxalobacter sp.
GCATGAACGGTTCGCCCGCTCATTTGAAGCCTATTTGATGGAAGGCAAGGCGCCGACGCCTGAATTGCGCCACGCCTTCTCGATATTCAAGAACTGGATGACATATATTTACCGGACATTAACCAGTCTGAATGTCCGGTTGAATGATGATATCCGTCAGGTGTTTGACAGGATGCTGGCCACGGATAATGAAATTGCCCGCGCCAATATGGATGAACGGCATAGCGACTTGCTGACCGAGTTTGAGCGGGTGGCGAAGGCAGACGCATTAGGACTGACGAAGCAGGAACTGGACGAGCTGGCACTCTTGAGAAAGAACGAGCTTGATACGGCGAATGATGAGCTGCGGGCTAAACTGATGAGGGATAAGGTCAGGGAACGGCAGAAGCTGTTCAGGGCTGAAGTTGAGAAGGCGAAAGAGCAAGCCGGTGAGGAATACGATGAGTCGCCGCTGGTGATGCTGGCTAAAGACCTTGCGGGCGAAGGAGAAGAAGGGGGAGCGCTGAATGAGCAGGCTATCCGTGATGGCTATGGCGAGGAGGTTCTTGCCAAGCTTAAGAAACGTAAACTAGTTTCTCCCGAAGGTACGGTATTTCCTGATGAGCTTGCCGAGGATTCAGAAGTATTCAAGAATGGCGCCACCCTGGTTAGGGCGCTGGCCAATATGGAAACCCGGGAGGAATTCATCGAGCGACGCTCGAAAGAAATAGCGCACAGCAAATTTCCTGAAGCACTGGATATGGCGAATATATCCGCCGAAGTGGACGACGCGATGAATAATGAAGGCAGGGAAGCGCGCATTAAAACAGAGTTGCGCCTGTTGCGCAAGTATGCCCGGGCTGTTGAGATAGGTCGCAAGTCAGAACGGAAACGGTCTAAA
This sequence comes from uncultured Oxalobacter sp., assembly GCA_964636975.1. Taxonomy (GTDB): domain Bacteria; phylum Pseudomonadota; class Gammaproteobacteria; order Burkholderiales; family Burkholderiaceae_D; genus Oxalobacter. Next base: position 881 of record CAZWTQ010000038.1, read on the forward strand.
GAGCTTATCAAGGAAGCGAAGGAAGCGGGGGCAGAAGCGGAACGGCAGAAAGCCCGGTCTTTACGTGATAAGGCGGCGACCGCCCGCGAGGAGCGGCATATTGCTGCCGAGATCACAAAGGGCATCAACAGCGAAGCTGAAGCGCTCAAGACCGCCGCCCATGCAACGATGCTGGGCAAGAAGGTTAAAGAGTTACGTCCCAACCTGTATTTACAGGCGGCAAGGAAGGCTGCCAACGAAGCGAAAGCCGCCTTACAGAAGGCGAAGCCAGATTACATACGGGCGGCACAACTGAAGCGGACGGAACTATTGAACTACTACCTCTATCGGTCAGCAAGGGATCTGCAGATTGAGGTCAATAAGAAAACCGGCCACATTAAAGATATAGCAAGACGGGCCATCAATGATTTGCCAAAGACCAGAACAATGTCTTTGGTCTATAAGGCGAAGTATATCGCAGGTTGCCTGCTGGGCCGTGATGTCCGTCCGCTGATGCAGAAGATTGAGACGGAGGAAAAATACAATCAGGCCGATCCGTTCTATTTTGACTGCCCACCACTATTGGACATGTCGGTAGCCGATGGTCTGGCAGCGATGCAGCAGGCGCTGGATTACTGGCGCCAGTCAAGACGCGACAAGCTTTTTAGGGATCTGGACGATCGATATGTGCAGGAGTATGACGCCCGCAACGCCATCATCGAGCAATTGGCTGGTCATGGTAAGTCATGGCGGAGTATTAAATCGAAGTGGCGGATTAAGGACAGGCTGTTGATTTGGGCGGCCAACTACACGCAGAACATGATCCGCATGGAAAGCTGGTGCGACATGGTGGACGGTAAGCAGGTTGGCGATGAAATCGGGCCGATGATGCGTTATATCTACCTGCCGATTAAGCGGGCGGCAGAGCGGGCGCGAGAACGGCAGGCGGCCAATACGCTAGCGCTGGCAAAAATTCTGGAGGAATTCAAATTTACGAAGGGTCAGTTGATTGAGGCGCCTGAACTGGGAGGGTTTGTATTCGGTGAAAAATCCGGTTATGGAAAGGCCGAACTTATCCATGCCATACTGCATACAGGCAATGCATCCAATAAAGCTCGCCTGCTGTTGGGGCATGGGTGGGGCGAACCGATTCTGGATATCGAGGGTAACCCTACCAACCGCGCTAATGATGTCCAGTGGCAAAGGTTTATCCGCAGGATGATAGACCAGGGTATCCTGACCAAGAAGGACATGGATCGCGTACAGGCGATATGGGATATGTTTGAGGCGCTGAAGAAGCCATCGCAGGAGGCGCACAAGGCTGTCTTCGGACGATACTTCGACGAGATCACGGCAGAACCGATAGACCTGTTTGGCAAGACTTACGCTGGCGGGTACATCCCCGCCATATACGACAAGGACGAGACAACGACAGGAGACAAGACGGAGCCTGTTACACCTACCGAGCTGTTCAGTCAGGTAGGCGCGGCACTGCCCAAGCTTGAGGCGTCATGGGGCAAGAACCGTGTCGGTAGCAACCATGGTCCGCTCCTGCTGGATTTGCAGCGTCTGAACGCCCATATGACCAAGCAGATCCTGTTCGCGGAGATGGCGCCCGCCTGTCAGGATGTGTCCAGAGTGCTGAATCATAAGGACGTACAGAATGCCTTTAAAGAATATGATCCAGAATTCTATAGTGGGGTCGTAATGCCATGGATGTCTCGGGCAGTCACACAGACAGTTGCCATGGGCGATAGGAGTACTTTATTTGAAAGCTACCTACAGAAAATCAGGAACCGCGCCGGACTGGCCATCATGTTCGGGAACGTGATCAACGCAGTGGAAGGGTTCTTTGATTTGACCGCGGTCTTCTCCAAAGTGAAAGGTCAATATGTCCGTTCTGCTTTTGCCACGATGATAACCAACCGAGCCAGAACGGTTGAGTTGATCAAGGAGAAATCCGCCTATATGCGTGAGCGCCTGGACAATGCGGCATCAGAGGCAAGGAATCGCCTGAACCAGGCGTTGCGCCCATCACGGCTGGAAGAAGTGAACAGCTGGATAAATGATCATGCCTATTTTATGCAGGAAATGGTGGATGGCTTTACCGCGCCAACAGCATGGCTGGCCGCTTTCAATCAGGCATCAGAGGCAGGACTGACGGAGGTGCAGTGTATTGCACAGGCGGATCATGTTGTGCGCTCAACCTTCGGAACGATGAATCCTGAAGATATCGCTAACGCGGAGGCGGGCAAGGTATGGCAACGCCTGTTTACACAGTTTACGGGATACTTTTTCCAGCGTGCGAACCTGATTGCAGGGCAGTCAAACAAGCTAAAACAGGGCGGCGCTTATTCCAAGGCGGCATTATCCATGTTGCTGTTGCAGACTGCATTCCTGCCCGCATGGATAGGCGGGATGATCCGCAAGGCGTTCGCGGGCAAGGATGATGATGAATCATGGTGGCAGTGGTTGTGGGATATTTTCGGCTGGAACACGATGTCTTATATTGCGGGTATGGGTGGTGTTGCTGGCGGGATCGTCAACGCGGCGATTGACGCCCATAAAGGCGGGAGCATGTCTGCAGGCCGGGTGTTCTATTCACCTACAGTCAAGGTGCTGGAGGATGTCATCCGTAATCATAAATGGACGGACAAGGATGGACGCGCGGACATCGGTAATGTGATGCGAAACCTGGCCAATTTCAACCTGGCGGTTCCTGTTCTGCCGATTGTTCCTAACCGACCTGTCGCCTCTGTGCGCTATGTCACACAGGTTGCATCCGGCAAGGTACGTCCGGCAGGAACGGTCGACTTCGTGCGTGGCGTCGTGTCTGGGCGAGCGTCGCCCAACAGCAAAAAAGATGCCCTATAACAAGACTTTTGCCACCCTGTTGCAGAATCGCATTGATCCCGATGATTATATGAATTCCATCAAGGCAACCTTTGTTTTGTTTGACAGTTACAAGAGGTTCCCGAAAGGCAAAGATGAAGGGGTAGGTAAGGACAAAGGCGGGAAAGACGAATTTGGGGCGGCCTTTGTTTCCCGCGACATTTACCATATGCGCATCCGGAACTTTATTCTTGGCTGCCTTGAAAATTTTGGTAACAAGCACCCATTACAGTGGAAGATTACACGGTTGAGCATATCATGCCACAAAACCCTAATCTGAGTGAGGATTGGCAAAAGACGCTTGGTGACAATTGGCGGGAAGTTCAAAATGCGTATCTGCATACCATCGGCAATTTGACGCTCACCGGATATAACGCCGAGATGGGCGATAGACCTTTCAGAGCCAAAAGGGATATGGATCCTGGCGGTTTCAAAAAGAGTGTCCCCAATCTTAATAAATATCTTGTTGAATTGGACGAGTGGAACGAAGAATACATCAAAAAGCAGGTAGAAATTTTTGCCGAAAAAGCTCAAGAGATATAGGCATATCCGGATATCACAGAAAAAGATCTGGAACGGCATAGACCTAAATCAGAATTTGCCGACGCTGATTTGACCGTTCATCAGAAGGGGTAGCAAGGTATCTCTCAAACCTTCTAGTTGATTGTTTTCAAAACAATTATTAGCGATTGCAGAATACATTCCTGATACTGTAGTAGCGTATTTCTTGATAACGGTCTGCTCTGGAATAGTTATTGGAAGACTTTCAACATTCTGCTTGTTAATGTGTTGTTGGGCTCCTCCTGTCTTATGGGAAATCAGTTTATTGATATTGTGCTTAATAAAAGGATATATGAATTCATAAGGTAGGGCACTATTGGGAATAACGCCTACGACAGACTGATTTGCACAGGATGCAATTTCTAACAAGCTAACCTGTCCAAGAGTGGCGCCAGTAATTGCAAGAACGGTTGTTTTAGCAGGTAAGAGTTTTGTCGCAGACTTAGCTAAACCAAGCGTAGTTATATATTCGCTCGGCTTAATAATCCTGAACTGGTTAACCTCACCAGAATTGATCCACGGCACGTTTCCATTCCAATACTCTGCCTTGCCGCGACTCGGAGGTCCTCCGAGTTCACAATTACAAATGTCTCCCAGTGTTGTTGTTCGCCAGTTAGAAGGTTGT
>CAZWTQ010000038.1:4947-15016 GCA_964636975.1 uncultured Oxalobacter sp.
TCCATCAAATGGATGGAATCTTGTAAACCAAGATTCGAATATAGCCTGTGCCTGCTCCTCCAAATTCTGATTTCATGGTTTTTGCCAAAGCCGTTAAAATGATAGGCCAACCCAAAAAACAGGAAGGCAAAAAACGGAAGAGGGAGACCAGGCGCAAATGAAAAATATCGTGATTCTTATTTCAGGGCGTGGCAGCAATATGCAGGCTATCGTTCAGAAATGCCAGGCAGAAAAATGGAACGCACAGGTTTGTGCCGTTATCAGTAACCAGGCCGATGCGGCAGGGCTGGCATTTGCTCGGGAACAAGGGATCCCTACGGTGGTTGTTTCCCATAAGGGGTATCCCGACAGGGCATCTTATGATATGGCTTTGAGGGATGCTGTCGATGATTATCAGCCAGATGTAGTCGTTCTGGCAGGGTTCATGCGCATTCTGACAGCCGGTTTTGTCGATCATTATAAGGGACGTTTGCTCAATATCCATCCTTCCATCTTGCCGAATTTTAAGGGATTGCATACTCATCAGCAGGCTATTGATGCCGGGGTCAGGGTGCATGGTGCTACAGTGCATTTTGTCACCGCCGAACTGGATGGAGGACCTATTATCGCACAGGCAGTGGTGCCAGTATTGCCCAGTGATGACGAGGATTCCCTGGCAGACCGTGTGCTGGAGCAGGAACACAGAATTTATCCGCTGGTTGTTCGGTGGGCAGTGGAAGGACTAGTCACAATGGATGCCAATGGCAAGGTAGTATTGGCACCTAAAGTAGTTCAGTCATTGGGGTTTGTCCTGACCGGAGGCGGTTTATGAAACTGGCATCATGGGTAGCCGGACACACGGAACAGGTTCTGAAAGAGGTGTTGCAGTTCAATGGACCAGCAGATACCCAGATTTCCCGTTATTTCAAAAGGCATGCCAAATTGGGGATGCGGGAACGCAGGGCAATTGCAGAATCGGCTTATCGTGTTTTGAGAAACCGGCTGGTGTACAACCATCTTGCAGAATCTGGGCAGGGTGCACAGGCAAGGCGACTGGCGCTGCTAGGTTTGTCGGATATTTATGGGCTGGATGCCCTGCCGGATTTGACAGGGGATGAACGGGTATGGCTTGAACATATCCAGACTGTTGACCGTGAGCAGTTGCCAGTAAGGCTCAGGGCAAATTTGCCAGACTGGTTGTATCACCGCCTTGTCCGGCAGTATGGCGAAGAAGAGACTTTTCAGATGGCGTCTGTCCTGAATATGCCAGCACCTCTGGATCTTAGGGTCAATACGTTAAAGAGTCGCAGGGAAGAGGTCGTCAAAACGTTAAAGCAGGCATCACTGGACTGTAAAATGACGCCCTATGCGACTTCTGGTATCCGGTTGGCAGAGAAATTTGCGATCCAGAATATGTCTCTGTTCAGGGATGGCATTGTCGAAGTTCAGGATGAAGGTAGCCAGTTGTTGGCACAGATTGTCGGCGCACGGCGTGGTGAACTAGTGGTTGATTTTTGTGCAGGTGCTGGAGGCAAGACGCTGGCATTGGGGGTAGCCATGCGTAATACTGGACGGCTCTATGCCTTTGAGGTTTCTGAAAAACGGCTGTCCAATATGAAACCCCGTCTTGCCCGGAGCGGATTGTCGAATGTCCATCCTGTCAGGATTGCCCATGAGCATGATGCACGAATTAAACGTCTTGCCCGGAAAGCGGATAGGGTGCTGGTGGATTCCCCTTGCAGTGGATTGGGAACACTTCGGCGCAATCCAGATTTGAAATGGCGTCAGACGGAAGATACTATTGCAGAGATGGGCGCCAAACAGCGTGAAATTCTGGAATCAGCTGCCCGTCTTGTCAAACTTGGTGGACGCCTAGTCTATGCGACATGCAGTCTGCTGGAAGAGGAGAATGAGCAAGTCGTTACGGATTTTCTTGCCAAAGATCCACGTTATGCCTTGATACCGATGCATCAGGTGCTTGCCGAAGCAAAGGTTGATCTTGCCATGGGGGATTTCCTGAAACTGATGCCACACAAGCACCAGACAGATGGTTTTTTTGCCGCTGTCCTTGAACGCAGGGAGTAACTGCCAGTTGCTGTTTATGGATAGATGCCGGATTAGACGGGAACAGGGTGGCAATGGCAATTTTCCTGGAAATATCAGAAATATCCATGAAAACTGATGATAAAATATAAAGATATTGCCAATAAACCAGATGGTCTGTGAAAAGGACAGGTGGTGTAAGCGCAGCAGTATGAAGGCATCTTTCCCGACTTCCTGACATCCGTTTTTTCATGGCGCCTACCCGATTTAACACATTCAAAAACGATATGGTTAGATTCTCATTGTTGAAATCCTCCATAGCACCACATTTAAGGAGATGCTTATGATCCTTGGTATTGACGTTGGGGGTACGCATACTGATTCGGTTTTGATGGAAAACCGAACGATTGTCCGTAAATCCAAAGTGTTGACTGATAAGGAAAATATTCTGAAGTCTGTCCTGATGGCGACTGAGGCTGTTGCAAAGCCGGAAGACCTCAAGAGTTTACAGCGTATCGTCCTGTCAACTACGCTAACGACTAATGCGGTAATTCAGAATCAGCTGGACAAAGTCGGTCTGATTGTCATGAATGGTCCAGGGGTTTCCCCGAAAGACTTGCCTTTGACAGAGCTAGCAAATTATGTAACCGGCTATATGAGCCATCGAGGCATCGAGGCAGAAGCACCCAATAACGGCGAACTGAATGACCTGAAAGAGAAGTTCAGGAAAGACGGTATTCGGAACTTCGCCATTATCGGCAAGTTTTCTACCCGTAATCCTGCACATGAAAAGGAAGTCAACGAGGTTATGCGTGATTTGGCGGAACATGCGTCCCAGAGTCATCAGCTTTCCGGTGCGTTGAATTTCCCCCGTCGTATTTCGACTACTTACCTGAATGAAGCTGTCTGGAGACTCCAGCAGAAACTGGCGGATCAGCTCCTGACCTATATGGACAAGATTGGTGTGAATGTGCCACTGTATATCTTGAAGGCTGATGGAGGCACTATCGATGTCGATGCTTCCCGTGAAACGCCTGTTCAGACGATTCTGTCTGGTCCTGCGGCAACGATCATGGGCGTTTTGCCTCATGTAACGACTGAAAAGGATTCCATTTCTGTGGATATTGGTGGCACGACAACGGATATTGCCCTGTTTGCTGACGGGGTGCCATTACTGGAACCGCAAGGTATTACGATTGAAGGGCACAAGACTTCTGTCCGTGGCCTTTTGACCCATTCCATCGGGGTTGGTGGCGACAGCCATGTCCGTTTTGAACAGGGTATTTTGTTATTGGGTCCTGAACGCAAGGGATCCGCCATGGCATTCGGTGGTCCGGTACCAACAACAACAGATGCTTTGATTGTTCTGGGTATTGCCGATATTGGCGATAAGGCTAAGGCGATGGAAGCGATGGGACAGCTGGCGGCCGATGGCAAGGCAACACCGGAAGCGATAGCAGATCAGGTGGTCGATTTGGCATGCAAACTGATTGTCGATAAGATTCATGCCATGCTGGATGAAATTAACAGCAAGCCAGTCTATACCATCCATGAATTGCTGGAAGGGCGGAAGATTGAACCGAAAGAAGTGCTGGTTGTCGGTGGTCCTGCTCCTTATATGGCAGACCGTATCGGCAAGATGCTTGGCATTCCCGCAATCGTACCGAATGATTCTGATGTTATCAATGCCAGTGGTGCTGCAACAGCCCGTACGACTGTTGAGCTGAATCTGGTTGCAGATACTGAAGCCCAGGTTCTGAGCATCGCAGAAGAAGGTATCCAGCAGGAAATTTCCAGACGGTTTACGGTAGATGATGCAATTGCACTGGGGACAGAAAAGCTGGTCGCCCGTGCAAAACAGGCAGGTGCCAAAGACCAGGATATCGAAGTTGAAGTCACGGAAAGCCAGGTCTTTAACGTTGTCCGCGGGTATTCGACTACCGGCAAGAATATGCGTGTCAGACTCCAGGTTAAACCGGGTCTGATTAAAGATGAATCAAAATAAGGAAAGGAGTCTTCCGTGAAAAAGAAAACAGGACTGGTTTTTTTCCCGGCATATGACTATGCGATTACGCCGACCCATCCAGAACGTGAAGAACGCCTTCTTTATACACAGGATCAGGTTGTTGAAGAAGGTCTTCTCGATTTCGACAATGTCAAAGAATACAAACCTGACCTTGCAACACCAGCTGATATCAACCGTGTCCATTTCTGTGTGCCGGGTATTGATGAAATCGTTCATACTTCCCACCTGATTTCTGTCGGGGGAACCCTGACTGCTGCAGATAAGGTGATGACCGGTGAGGTGGATAATGCTTTTGCACTGGTTCGTCCTTGTGGACACCATTCTTTCCGCGTCGTCCATGGCAGTCGTGGTTTCTGTACGTTGAATATGGAAGCCATCATGATTGAGTATATCCGCCATAAATACGGCGTGAAGAAAATTGCCGTGGTGGATACCGACTGTCATCATGGCGATGGTTCACAGGATATTTTCTGGCATGACCCTGATACCCTGTTCATTTCCATGCATCAGGATGGCAGAACGCTTTATCCGGGTTCCGGTTTTCCGGATGAAGCCGGTGGACCGAATGCCTATGGTTCCATCGTCAACTTGCCGATGCCTCCAGAAACTTGTGAAGAAGGTTTTTTATATGTGCTGGACAATATCGTCATGCCTTTGCTGGATGATTTCAAACCGGATTTGATTGTGAACTCCGCCGGGCAGGATAACCATTATTCTGATCCTATTACCAATATGAAGTTCACCGCACATGGTTACGCAGTGCTGAATGATCGTTTGCAACCGCATCTGGCTGTCCTGGAAGGCGGATATTCCATTGAAAGTGCTTTGCCATATATCAATACTGGTATTATTCTTGCCATGGCAGGTCTGGATTACAGTCATATCAAGGAACCGGATTACAGTGCCCGTGATCAGATGCAGTCCCAGCATATTACCAGTTACCTGAAGCAATTAAAGGACTATACATTGGAAGCCTGGAAGAGCAAGGATGCTTTGCGTCGCAGGGCTTATCCTGACAAGCCTTTCCATACCCGTAATCGCAGTATTTTCTATGATACTGACTATATCCGCGAAACCCAGACGGAAACTGTTAGAGCCTGCAAGGAATGTAATGGGGCAGTCGTTATCGAGTCCAAAGCGGATACCAGTCGCCGTAGCCGTATCAAGGCGGTTCATCTACCACGCCACTGTTGCAATGCTTGCCGAAAGTGGGCAACAGAAGAGTTTGAAAAAGGTCGTGAAGAAGGTTTCTTTCAGACGTTCCTCCAAGATCGTGACAACGACAGTTACACGGTTGAAGAGCAATAATCTGAATTCTGGCAGTTGCTACAAACAAAAAGCCGACCATCAGGTCGGCTTTTTGTTGGGTTGAATAAACGACAAGGAGTAGGAAAATTTAATTTGATATCACCCAATAAGAAATTTTGGCTGGAAATTTTTGGATAGGAAATCTATCATACGCAACCGTATCCTCCAGCACAACCACAGCCACCATGACACATTTCATAGTAAGCACCAGTGGTATTGCGAGGCATTTCGCCCAAATCAATGACAATACCGGTATGCCCGAAACTGACGATATCGCTGCCCAGATAATCCTGCATCTGCTGCATGGCTTTCTCACCAGTACAATGACAGGGAATCATCCAGTCCATATCCCAGCTTTTCATTGCCTCAAGCGTTTTGTTCATTCGGTTCTCTGAAGCACGAATCAGATGCATACCACCAACAATCCCACTGATTTTCTGACTGCCGGAAATCTGTCGGATATAGTTGACTGTATTGACAATACCAGAATGGCAGCAACCCAGCAGAATGACAAGCCCTTTACTTGTTTCAAACCACATCGACATATCATCAGATACAGGGTCAGGCTGTGTACCAGCTTCATCCAGGAAAAGGGCATCACCGACATCTTCAAAGTCGGTTAGACGGGGAACCGGTCCTGTAATACCAACACCCGGTAACAAATATAACGGCTGGTTCAGAACATGCCGTAAACCAAGAAAAGACAGGTTGCTGAGAATGCGTTTTGCACTAGGTGGAGGAGACCAGTTTTTGGCTTTTTCTCCAGGACGACAGCAGAAGCGGTCATATTCGATGTTCGCTCCACAGTACATGGGCGTGGAAGGGTTGAGTGCATAGAAGTCTGCCAGATTGTCAGTATGGTCATCATGACCATGGCTCATGACAAGGGCTTCTGCTTCAGAAAGATCTATGCCCAGTATTTTTGCATTGTTCAGGATGATTCCTTTCTGACCGGTATCAAATAGAATTCGGCGGTCACGGATTTTAATCCAGGCTGCAAAACCGTGTACGCAGGACAAACCTTCGCCTGCCTTGTTGTCAACAAGAAGGGTAATACTGGATGGCTGTTCTCCGCATCCACAGGCTTTTTCGACGGATTCAGACATAATGGACTTTCCAATAAATTAAGAACCAGATAAATAATAGCGTATTTTTTTAGGACGAAATCGTTTTTTAATAAAAAATAAATTTTATTTTAAAACATTAAGTTATATTTAATAGTTAAAGTTGATTATATATGTTTACCTATATAGGTACTGACAATATGTGTCATAAAACTGACATAAACTGTCATAAATGTCATATATTGAAAATGACTGGTATTTTAATTGATGATGAAAAGCGATTGAAAAAAACGGGAATGGTGCCGCGCAGGTATCTGAATGGTCGTCTGGCAAACATGATTGTCTGACGGGATTTTTTATTCTTCTTCGATGGATGTAGAGAAAAGAAAGTATGAAAAACGGCGCTCCGAGGAACGCCGTTTTCGATGAAAGAAGGATTGAAGCCAACCAAAGATTAGATGACTTGGTTTTCTTTCATGGATGCAATGGCAGCATCGTCGTAGCCCAATTCTTTCAGGATAGCAACAGAGTGTTCACCGAGCAACGGGGCACGGGTGATTTCTGGCTTGAAAGCAGAAAACTTGAATGGGGCACCAACGGTCAGGTAGTTACCACGGACTTCGTCGGTGACTTCAACGACAGTACCAACCTTACGCAGGGATGGATCGACAGCTAGCTCCTTCATGGACATGACAGGACCGCATGGAATGCCATATTCGGCAGCCCAGTTGGTGACTTCGAATTTATCTTTGTCAGTAAATTTAGTTTCGATGAATGCAAAGATGTCCATTAGCTTGTCAACGCGCCCCTCAAAGGTGTTGTATGCAGGGTCATCTTTCCATTCTGGTCTGTCGATCATGTCGCAGATCTGTGGCCACATATTTGCAGCGATGGTGAAATAAACGTAGCAGTCATTGTCACCTTCATGTGCTGGTTTGCATTTCAGCATCCAGCCTGGCTGACCGCCACCACCAGCGTTACCACCACGTGGTACGGAGTCAATCTTGTCGAAGGACAGTGGATTACCATCTTTGTCGAAAGCAAAGTTAGGCTGTGCCTGTGGGTATTCAGCCAGAATGCCAGTACGTTCCAGACGTTGCTGGTCACGCAGTTTGATACGAACCAAGTTCAGAACGCAGTCCTGCATTGCGCAAGCGACTTTCTGACCTTTACCGGTTTTATGACGGTATTCCAGAGCAGCCAGGATACCAATCAGCAGGTGCATACCGGAGTTGGAGTCGCCCAGAGCAGCACCGGAAACGGTTGGAGGACCATCCCAGAAACCGGTGGTAGCAGCGGCGCCGCCAGAACACTGCGCAACGTTTTCATAAACTTTCAGGTGTTCGTTGGCATGACCTTCTGCATAACCCTTGACGGAAGCGACAATCATGCGTGGGTTCAGTTCCTGGATTTTTGCCCAGGAGAAACCCAGACGATCCAGAACGCCAGGGCCAAAGTTTTCAACCAGAACGTCAGATTCCTGAATCAATTTAGTCAGAACTTCTTTACCCTGAGGTGCCTTCATATCCAGTTCGATGGAACGTTTGTTACCATTGAACATGGTGAAGTACAGGGAGTCAACACCTGGTCTGTCCTGCAACCAGCCACGGGTCATGTCACCAGAGCCACGGCGTTCAATCTTGATGACATCAGCGCCCAGGAAACCCATCATCTGGGTACAGGCAGGACCTGCCTGAACGTGGGTCATATCAAGAACCTTGATACCTTCTAATGGTTTAGTCATTTCTTAATTTCCTTGTCGTTGTACAACTACAGTTTTTTCCCACAGCTCCCGGGAGGAAGCACTGTGGAGAGAAAGCTTCGCTTACAGCATAAAATACTACATTCTGATTGCACAGCTTTATGGGGAATTCCAAAAAGCAGGGCAAACTTTATGTATAGCCTCTATATTTTACAGGATAATAGATTTAAATCAAGCATTCATGCCGTGAATGCTTATCAATCTGGCTGATTTCCTTTTAGTTTGGCGAGTTTTCGGTAAAGAGTGCGTTCACTGATGCCGAGCTGCTTTGCCAAGTTTTTTCGGCTACCTTTGAAATGAGCAAGTAGTTGGACGTCTTCATCCGATGAAGGGTGGAGTGGAGTGTGCATCTGGTTCATTCCGTGAGCAGCTTCGGTTTTTTCAGGCATTCCCAAGTGTTCAGGCAGGATGGTTTGGGTATCACAGAGCAGGCAAGCCCGTTCAATGATGGCCTTCAACTCGCGGACATTGCCTGGATAAGCATAGGTCTGCAATGCATAAAGGGTCTCATCCGATAAGACGGGAAGAATGTCATTTGAAAAGTGCCTCAGGAAAAACCTAGCGAGGAAAGGGATGTCTTCCTGTCTGTCGCGCAATGCAGGCAGGGCAATGAAAAAACAGTTCAACCGATAATAGAGGTCTTGCCGAAACAGTCCTTTTTCCACACATTCCTGCAAATGGCATGAACTGGATGCAATGATGCGAATATCGGTTTCTGGTGTGCCTGAAGTACCCTCATGACCGTATATTTCAGTTTCCAGCAGGTTGGCAATTTTTGCCTGGAGATGGGGCGAAAGGTCTGAAACATCATTCAGGAACAATGTTCCACCATTGACGGTATCTAGGATGCCTTTTCCTTTCGTCTTGGTGCCTCTAAAAGATCTTTCAAGAGATTTCTGACCAAAGAATAGTATTTCAAACTGGCTGTCTGTCAAACTAGGGCAGTCAATGGTGATGAATGGTGCTGCACACCGCTTACCGGATTGATGGAGATACCGCGCAGCAACATTTTTGCCAGAACCTGTTTCGCCTTCAATCAGGACGGTGATGTCGGATGCAGCAGCTTTGTCAAGCAGGCGTATCATTTCCCTGAACGGTTCGGAAACACCTTTCAGTGGGACTGAATGGGTACGCTTGATGGTCTTGAGTGGATTGATTCTTTCCACAAAACCGATGATTTCCGCTTGGGTATTCTTGATGGGAGTCAGTGCGATGCTGACGTATTCTTCTCCTTCAGGGGTATTGTGCATATGAAGCACATGTTCTGTCTTGCCCGATTCCAGACTTTTTTTCAGAGGACAGGATTCACCTGAACGGTCACAGGGCAGGTCGTATCCGTGAGATACTTCATAACAGGTTTTCCCGATAACGGAATGCTGTGGATCGCAGTATTTCCGAAAGGCAGGATTGGTACTGATGATCCGGTATTCTGTATCGAACAGGAGATAGGGATCAGTGAGTGATTGCAGGAAAGAGGAAAGCTGACTGAAAGGCATGGTATTTACCGGAGGTTAAGCCGTTTTTTTTCTACTGTCACGGTCACTGTCAAGCGGTTTCCTTGAGGAAAAAGTCTAATGCAGCTTCAACAACTGGCTGATGAATCAGATGGCGTCCATGGAATTCATGGAAGATGACATCGTAACCGTTTTGCTTGAGTTCTTTGTAATGGAAGAAACCGCTAGTGTTCATCGGCAGCTGTTCGTCTTCGGGACTATGGGCAATGAATACCTTTGGTTTGCCACGTGGTACATATAGGTTCATGAATCCACCAGATAATGCCATGATGTGGGACAGGATGCTCCCATTGGACAATCCGATGGAAAGGGCATAGCTGGCACCATCAGAGAAACCACAGAATGCAAAATGATGGGTGTCAATCGTGAAATG
>CAZWTQ010000039.1:0-5983 GCA_964636975.1 uncultured Oxalobacter sp.
ATACCGGATGGGTATCCATCATATTGTTGCCTTACGGGGGGATTTGCCCAGTTCTTATGGAGAAATTGGTGAATTTCGTTATGCAAACGAGTTAGTTGAATTCATTCGGCAGGAAACAGGGGACTGGTTCCGTATTGATGTCGCTGCTTACCCGGATATGCATCCCCAAGCCCCTTCCCTGTCAGCAGATATTGCCAACTTTGTTCGTAAAGTGAAAGCAGGGGCGGATGTTGCCATTACACAATATTTCTATAATCCAGATACGTATTTCCGTTTTGTCTCGGATATTCGGAAGGCAGGAGTGGATATTCCTGTCATTGCTGGGATTATGCCAATCACTAACTATACGCAGCTTGCCCACTTTTCTAATATGTGTGGTGCTGAGATTCCACTATGGATTTGCCGGCGCTTGGAAGATTATGGTAGTGATTTGGCGTCACTTCGTGCTTTTGGTCATGATGTGGTCTTGGAACTGTGTCATAAACTGTTGCAAGGGGGTGCAGACGGGTTGCATTTTTATAGTCTGAACCGTGCTGAGGCAACAACTCGTCTGTGGCGTGAGCTTGGTTTGAAGAATAGATAACGGTTTTTCTGAAGAAAAAATGGTGTTACCGATGGTATGAAAGTAACGCCATTTTTTAGAAAGTGGGAGCAACGGTTCAGCACAAGTTAGTTTACTTCCGATCGGCTTTGACTTCTGATCTCCGAGTGTCTGTGGCAATCTTGTCCAGAACCCCATTGACGAATTTATGACTATCAATGCCTCCGAAGGACTTGGTAAGCTCAATAGCCTCATTAATGACAACCCTATAGGGAATTTCAAGGCAGTTGACCAATTCGAAAGTTCCCAATAATAGAATGGCATATTCAATCGGGGATAATTCATTGAGGTCTCTGTCGATATGCGGGATGATTTTTGTGCATAGGGCGTCATATTGAGCAATGGTGCCAGAAAGTAAATCGACGAAATGTTTGGTATCTGCCTTATTGAAACCATGAGCCTGCTTGATATGTTCGATAACAACCGAAGCGTCGTCTTTATTCAGTAGCCATTCATAAAGTCCTTGGAGCGCGAACTCACGGGAACGCCGTCGAGGGGAACGGTTTTTGGAAGGGTTTGCATGAACGGATTGGTCTTTCATTATTCTTTCTTGATGATATTGCCCTCAAAGAGTTGTTCCTTGTCTTCTGTGCCAAGAACCTCATCGATATTGTAAAAAACAAGGTTTGCCATTTCAACAGCAGCACTGGCAGCTTCATTGCCTTTCTCAACCATACGGGCTTCTGCCTGCTCGTCTGTGTAAGTAGTCAGAATGGCATTTGCGATGGGAATGCCGAAATCCAGTACAACGCGGGAAATACCAGCCGCTGCCTCGTTGGAAACCAATTCAAAGTGATAAGTTTCTCCTTTGATGACTGCACCGACTGCAATTAGTGCATCAAACTGCTGACTTGCGGCAAGTTTTGCCAAGGCAATCGGGATTTCAAGCGCGCCAGGAACAGTGCAGACAAGGATATCTTCTTCTGCAACACCCAACCGCTCAAGTTGTTCTAAACAGGCTTTGCGCAGACCATTGCAGATGTTTTCGTTGTAGCGAGCCTGGACAATCCCGATGCGGAGATCGGTTCCGTCGAGATCCATCTTAATTGTTTCAATCCCCATAACGTTCTCCTTTATTATTGATAGTCAAGTGTTGCGATTTTCAAGATAACCGATGATATCCAGTCCAAAACCGGCCATGGAAGGCATCTTTTTTGGGCTGCCCAATAGTCTAAGCTTGCCTGCGCCAATATTTCGTAGGATCTGGGCGCCGATTCCGTAATTACGCAGTATCTGTGCTGTGGCAACTACAGTTTGGCTCTCGGATTTGTTGCTAAGTGCCTTGAACCTGCCAAGGAAATCTTCAGGTACTTCATTGCAATTCAACAGAATCAAAATACCATGCTCTGCTTTGGCGATTTCTTTCATGGCATCTGTCAGTGACCAGGAATGACTGGAACCCGTTGTATTGAGGAAATCTATGATGGAAACAGGTTGATGAACCCTGACCAAGGTTTCTTTTTCAGGGCTGATCTGACCTTTGACAAGTGCCATATGAAGAGACTTGCTTGGACGATCGCAGTATATCATGGCGTGGAAAGTGCCGGTAGCTGTATGGATATCATTTTCGGTTAACCGCTCAACAATGCTTTCATGTTGGTTTCGCCAACTGATAAGGTCTGCTATGGTTCCAATTTTCAGGTTATGCTTTTTAGCGATTTCAAGCAGTTGTGGCAAACGTGCCATGGTACCATCTTCATTCATGACTTCACAGATGGCAGTAGCAGGGGTCAACCCTGCTAGTGTAGCAAGATCACACCCTGCCTCGGTGTGGCCTGCTCGTTGGAGGACACCACCGGGTTTTGCTGTGACAGGGAAGACATGTCCCGGTTGAACGATATCCTGTGGTTTAGCATCTGATGCAGTGGCAACCCTGATGGTGTGCGCCCGATCGAATGCGGAAATGCCTGTTGTTACTCCTTCAGCGGCTTCGATAGAGACCGTGAAGGCAGTGTTGTACGGACTGGTATTGTCTTTGGTCATCGGGACAAGCCCCAACTGATCGCAATGTTTTTGAGTCAGTGTCAAACAGACAAGACCACGAGCATGAGTTGTCATGAAGTTGATAGCTTCTGGTGTGACAAAGTCTGCGGCAATCATCATGTCGCCTTCGTTCTCTCTATCTTCATCATCGACTAGGATAACCATGTGTCCAGCACGCAATTCATCGATGATTTCTTGGGTTGATGCTATCGGCATAACGGTCGATTTTTCTCTAGAAAAGCATATTTTAAATGAAAGAAACAGATATTATCATCAATATCCAGATACTTTTAAAAGGTTTGCCTGCTATTCTTATTTCCAGAAGAAACGGGCTCTTTTCCTAAAGGATCTTTCTGCAAGAGATACCTGTTTTTATTTGCCGATGCAGAATTGAGAAAAGATTTTGTCTAGTAGGTCATCGGTAGTGAATTCTCCAGTGATGCTGTTGAGTTCATTTTGTGCTAGACGTAGTTCTTCTGCCAACAATTCCAAATTCTCGTTGTTTTTCGCATGCTTCGTAGCAATAGCCAGATGGTTTCCTGCTTCTTTGATAGCTGTCAGATGGCGTTCTCTGGCAAGGCAGGTCGATTCTCCTGTTTTGACCCAACCTGCTGCTTCGAGAATGGCTTCTTTGAGCAGGTCAACCCCTTCTCTGGTCACTGTGGATAGATAAACTTGGGTAGTGCCCATGATATGATCCAGTGAAGGTTTGTGTCCTGAGAGGTCAATTTTGTTCCAGACTTGAATAATCGGAATGTTTTCAGGGAAGGAAGCGAATGTCTGCTCGTCTTCCCTGGTAGGACCGATGCTTGCATCCAGCAAATGCAAGATGATATCTGCTTTGCCAATTTCATCCCAGGTCCTGTCAATGCCGATTTTTTCGACTTCATCCACTTCAGATGTTTTACGGATGCCTGCGGTATCTGTTAAAGTAATTGGAACGCCTTCTAGTTGGAGAGTTTCCGTAATCTTGTCGCGAGTGGTGCCTGCGATCGGTGTGACGATAGCGGTATTCGTTCCAGTCATACTGTTGAACAGCGAAGATTTACCAACATTGGTTTGCCCTGTGAGAACGACATGGATGCCATCACGCAGGAGAACTCCCTGCGCTGCCTGTCCAAGGATGCGACCAAGCGATGCAAGTAGTCCTTCGATTCTTTCAATTGGCTTTTCTTTTGCCAGAAAATCAGTATCTTCTTCAGGGAAGTCCATCGTAGCTTCAATGAGCATACGCAGGTTGGCAATTTCGGAAGTAACGGACTGAATCTGTTTAGAGAATTCTCCATTCATCGAACGGGTTGCTGAACGAGCAGCTTCTTCCGTTGATGCATCAATAAGATCAGCAATAGCCTCTGCTTGCGTCAGGTCGATACGACCGTTGAGGAAGGCTCTTCGGGTAAATTCACCCGGTTCTGCCAGACGCATACCAATTTCGGCACCTACTTCAAGACAGCGTTTGAGTAGCATTTGCATGACAATTGTTCCACCGTGTCCTTGTAGTTCCAAGGTATCTTCGCCACTATAAGAATGAGGACCTTTGAAGAATAGGGCGATGCCTTCATCAATCTTGTTACCATCAGCATCATTGAAAAGGGCAAAATAGGCAAATCGAGGCCTCATTGGGATAGACACATCGGAATCTTTGAAAAACCTCATGATGAAATCATCTAGATTCTTGCCTGAGATGCGGACAATGCCGACGCCTCCTCGTCCAGATGCTGTAGCGATGGCGGCAATCGGTGCTGTGTCCAGTTTCATGATGGTTTCCTCTCTTGTATGGGGATAGTCAGTGCCATAATACTTTATACTGCCATTATCCATACCCTTAGAAAAAAAGCAAAAAAATTCATCATTATCCATGATAAAACAAGTTTTGGATGATGGTTTGCAACACCGTTTGAATGGGATTTTGAAAGAATTTTGTTCTATGGAAGAGACTATCCAGTATAGAATAACTACTTATCACAAGGAAATAGCAAAATAGCAGGTTGGTTTGCCCTATTTCCGCACTTGTTTTATAACAGAAACATTCCGTTTTAGATTGGAGATCCGAAATGGTAGCAGCATGCGGTGTAACCCGTCAGACATTTGATGAAGTCATGGTACCGGTCTTTGATCCGGCTTCATTTATTCCAATTAGAGGGAAAGGGCTTGAAGTCTGGGATCAGGCAGGTAAGCGCTACTTGGATCTGAGTGCTGGAATTGCTGTACTTGCCCTTGGACACACCCCTGATGTTATTGTCGAGGCTTTGACAGAACAAGCCAAGAAACTCTGGCACATCAGCAATTATTTCACTAACGAGCCTGCTCTCGAGTTGGCACAAAAACTGGTTCATGCCACTTTCGCCGATAAAGTCTTTTTTTGTAATTCAGGCGGGGAAGCCAACGAAGCAGCATTCAAACTCGCCCGTAAATGGGCGCAGGATCATTACGATTCCAACAAGAACCGTATTGTCTCTTGTTTCCGGGCCTTTCATGGCAGAACCCTGTTCACGGTCTCAGTCGGTGGGCAGAAAAAATATACTGTAGGCTTTGAGCCATTGCCTCAGAAAATCGACCATATTGATTTTAATGATATAGAAGCTGCAAGAGCTACTATTAGAGATGACGTTTGCGCTGTCGTTGTTGAGCCGATTCAGGGGGAAGGTGGTATCTTGCCAGCAGATCCTGAGTACCTCAAGGCATTGCGTTATCTCTGTGATAAGCACGACGCTCTACTCATTTTTGATGAGGTTCAGTGTGGTCTTGGTCGAACCGGAAAATTGTTTGCTTACATGGAATATGGTGTAGAGCCTGACATCATGACCTCAGCAAAAGCCTTGGGCAATGGCTTCCCGATAGCTGCCATGCTGGCCACAGACAGGGTAGCATCATCCTTTACTCCGGGTAGTCATGGTTCCACTTATGGGGGCAACCCGCTGGGAGCTGCCGTTGCCAACAAGGTTTTCGATATCATCAACAAACAGGAATTCCTTGCAAGGGTTGTCAAGCAAGGGGAAAAACTACGAGCAAGTCTGGAAAAGATTGCTGCTGATTATCAGGGCATCTTTAGTGGAGTTCGTGGTAAAGGTCTTATGCTCGGACTCGTCATGTCTGAAAAATACCATGGAAGGGCAGCGGAAATCACTGCAGAAGCCCAGAAACAGGGACTGATTATCCTGCTGGCAGGATATGATGTCATTCGTTATGTACCACCACTCGTTATCGAAGATCAGCATATCGAAGAAGGTGAAAAACTGCTACGCCAGGCTATCGAAGTCTGGTTGAAGTAACAAGTTTTTCCAGAATAGAAGTAGATCGATATCCACCGTTAGGCGGATGTCGAGTTGGCGTTTTTGATGGTTGCGTCACCTGCAAAACATGGTATGTTATGAAATTGTACTGATACAGAATGCCAAC
>CAZWTQ010000039.1:5993-14259 GCA_964636975.1 uncultured Oxalobacter sp.
ATAGGAACTGGAAGCCAATCATGACTACTGCTGTTTATTTTCATCCTTATAATGAACTGCATGAAATGGGCAATAAGCATCCTGAAAGTCCTGCCCGTATGCGGACAATGCTTAAGGCATTCAAAGATTCAGGATTGGATGAAGTATTGCAATACCGTATTTCTCCTGAGGCGACAGAAACGGATGTTCGCCGGGTTCACATCCAGGATATGATCAATATCGTGAAGGATGTCCCAGATCCAGGGTTCTACAATTATGTGGATGAGACGCCACTTAACCATTTCAGCTGGAAGGCAGCTTTACGGGCAGCCGGAGCTGCACTTGCTGCAACAGATGCAGTGATTGACGGTGAGCTGAACAACGCTTTCTGTATCAATCGCCCAATTGGTCATCATTCCATGATGGGGACAGCAATGGGGTTTTGCGTCTTTAATAGTGTGGCTGCTGCGGCAATGCATGCTGTCAAAGTCCGTGGTCTGGAAAAGGTTGCAATTGTCGATATAGATGTGCATCATGGTAATGGCACAGAAGATATCTTTGCTTATGAGCCTAGCGTTGCCATGGCAAGTTATTACCAGGAATACATCTATCCGTTTATGGGTAATGAGGTTCCCCGAAAACATATGCTAAATATCCCTGTTCCTGCTGGTACAGATGGTGCTGCTATCCGAAAGGTTGTGATAGAACAGTGGTTACCCTTTCTGGAGAAACAGAAGCCAGAGCTGATTTATATTTCGTCAGGTTTTGATGCCCATCGAGATGACCCGATTGGCGGGATGGGGCTTGTTGAAGTGGATTACGCATGGATAACCCATCAACTAATGAATTTTGCCAATAAACAATGCCAGGGCAGGGTAATCAGTATTTCTGAAGGAGGATACAATCTGGATGCCCTGTATGGTAGTGTAATTGCCCATGTGAAAGTCCTTGCCTGCATGGAATAAGGAAAGGTCATGGCGACAATACAGTGGTTTCCTGGACATATGAATGTAGCTCGCAAGAAAGCAGAGGAGACAATGGAAATCACCGATTTGGTCATTGAAGTACTGGATGCACGCTTACCGGCTGCCAGTAGCAATCCATTGGTGACGGAAATTCGTTCTCGGCGCCAGCGTCCCTGCCTGAAAATACTCAATAAAAGCGATCTTGCTGATCCTGTGGTCACTAAGGCATGGCTCAAATATTTCAATAGTCAGCAGGGAGTGACAGCTGTTGCTTTATCCTGCAAAAATCCTGCTGAAGTTACAAGGATTCCCGCTCTTTGCCGTGAACAGGTGCCACACAGAGTTGGCCCCGGCAAGCCCGTCAGGATGTTGTTGATGGGCATTCCTAATGTTGGTAAGTCTACTTTGATGAATGGATTGCTGAAAAAACGGGTTGCTAAGGTTGGGGATGAACCTGCCGTAACCAGGCAACAGCAACGATTATATGTGGACAAGACCATGGTCTTGACGGATATGCCGGGATTGATGTGGCCAAAAATTATTTATGATAGCGATGGATTCATGCTAGCGGCCAGCCATGCCATAGGGGTGAATGCCATTATTGAAGAAGAAGTAGCGGGATTTTTAGGTAATTTGCTAATTGAACGTTATCCGAAACTACTGGAAGCACGATACAAGCTATCCGTTAAAGGTATGGATAGTATGGGTCTAGTAGAAGCCATTGCCAGACGCAGGGGTTTCAAAGTTCGTGGAGGTGAACCCGATTTCGGGAAGGGAGCGCATACCTTTATTCAAGATTATCGGAGTGGTGTTTTGGGACGGATTAGTCTTGAGACACCCGAAACTCGGTTAGCGATGCTGGCATCTGCCAATTCGGTAAAAAATTCTCCCGCGACGGAGAGAAACAGTTCTGTTTTATAATGCCTTTCATGAAAGCAATTGCACCAGGAACAGTCGTGTTCCATCGTTACAAGGGTTATGGAGTGTTGACAGCAGTCAATCTGCTAACAGGATGGGTGACTGCGCGTTTTGGCGATGAAAAACAGGATATTGACCTGAATCTTTCTTCTGATGCTGTGCAGTATGCAGATGGCGAACCCATCCTGTTTCGTAAACAGGCGCCAGACAGGATGCCCCATGCGCGTCTGATGGCGATGATGCTTCAGTTACATCATGCCGGTTATCAGCGACTTTATCTCTATTCTTGGCCACGGGAGTCAGGGTTGCATTGGAATTGGCATTTGTTTACAGGTAACAGGACATGGCATCAGCGTGGTTGGCGGAAAGGATGGTACGGTTCAGGCTATGACTATATCTTCAACCCGGTAATGGGTTGGGGCGATGCACCAGGAGCCGATACAGAAGCGCTTATTCGGGCATTGTCCAGATTTGATCCGAAGGGGTTGGCTTCAGCATATGGTGAAGATGAAGAATATGCCTTATGGTTCAATCGGATCTGCAAAATCCTTCTGCCGGGATATATGTACAGTCTTGAGAAGCGCCTTAATCCTGATGGCTCATTTTCTGATGTTCTGCCTGTCTATCCAGTCAGTCAATCTTTTCCCAAATACGATGGACCGTCTCTCCCTTGTCCACCGGGATGGAACAAAAAGTATTATACAAATCCTGTTACCCGTCATTATTTCAGTATCTTCTAAAGAAGTTTTGATATGACTGCTACCTCCGAGACCATCCATTTCATCACCACAGGCGGTACGTTTGAAAAGCATTACAATGAGCTCAATGGGAAGCTGATTTTTGTCAAAACACATTTGCCAGCGATGCTCGAACAGGCAAGGGTAACGGTTCCTTATACCTATGAAACGATTTTTCTGATGGATTCCCTTGATATGCAGGATAGTCATCGGTTGAGGGTGCTGGATGCCTGTCGTTGTTCAGATGCTGCGCATATCGTGATTATCCATGGGACGGATACTATGCAGAAAACGGCAGGTATGCTGGGCGATGCAAATTTGGATAAGACGGTAGTACTGACTGGCGCAATGATACCCTATGAGTTTTCAGGGTCAGATGCGTTTTTCAATTTTGGTGTGGCAGTAGGTGCTGTGCAACTGTTGTCGAAAGGAGTTTACATTGCTATGAATGGGCAAATTTTTGATTGGCATCGTGTAAAAAAGAACCGTCAAATTGGGCAATTTGAGGTTGTCTAATAATATCAATCAGGCGACATGATTACGGTTGTTTTCAGGGGATTCTTTTTATGAATATCGTGATTCTTGCGGCAGGGATGGGCAAGCGGATGCATTCTTCTCTTCCTAAGGTGCTTCATCCATTGGCAGGAAAGCCCATGCTTGCTTATGTATTGGACAGCGCCAGGGCATTAAAACCGACAAAGCTGATAGTAGTTTATGGACATGGCGGGGAACTTGTCAGGGAGCGAATGGCTACTTCGGATGACTTGATTTTTGTCAAGCAGGAAAAACAACTAGGAACTGGTCATGCCGTGCTTCAAACTGTGCAGAAACTGGACGACTCTGTGCCGACATTGGTGCTGTATGGCGATTGTCCGTTGATTAGCCAGACCTCTCTGAAGCGGTTAGTTGAAATATCCGGCAACATTCATTTAGGTGTTTTGACAGTAGTACTCGACAATCCAGCTGGCTATGGTCGTATCATCCGCAAAGAAGGCAAAATAGTTCGGATTGTGGAACAGAAGGATGGCAATGAAGCGGAATTGTCGATCAAAGAAGTGAATACAGGGATTGTCTGTGCCCCAACCGTTCCACTAAAGCGTTGGTTGGCGTCCCTGGCTAACAATAATTCTCAAGGAGAATATTACCTGACAGATATCATCGGTAAGGCACTGGCAGATGGTGTTGCAGTAGTTTCTGCGCATCCAGACAATCTTTGGGAAGCGATAGGAGTCAACAGTAAACTTCAGTTGGTTGAGTTGGAACGGATTCATCAACGGAATATTGCTACGAGGTTATTGGAAGCTGGCGTGACACTGGCTGATCCGAACCGTATCGATGTCCGTGGAAAGCTGGTTTGTGGGCGTGATGTGTTCATTGACGTGAATTGCGTCTTTGAAGGAGATGTCGAGCTTGGGGATGGTGTGACAGTTTTCCCAAACTGCATCATCCGTAATTCCAAAATAGGATCTGGTGCAGAAATCAGAGGGTTCTGTCATTTGGAAAGTGCTTATGTTGGAGCAGGTTCCCTTGTTGGTCCTTATGCTAGATTGCGTCCAGGTACTGATCTGGGTGAAGAAGTTCATATCGGCAACTTTGTTGAGGTGAAAAACAGTCATATCGCAACACAAAGTAAGGCGAATCATCTAGCCTATGTTGGTGATTCTTCAGTAGGTGCTCGGGTTAATATCGGTGCTGGTGCCATTACCTGTAATTATGACGGCGCTAACAAACATCGGACGGTGATTGAAGATGATGTTTTTATTGGAACCAATTGCGAGTTGGTCGCCCCTGTCAAAGTTGGAGTTGGTGCAACAGTCGGGGCAGGGACTACCTTGACCAGGGATGTCCCAGCAGGATCCTTAGTGATAAGCCGTGTTCAACAAACAGCAATTGCTGGTTGGAAGCGGCCGACTAAGGATAAGAAATAGGGTTAGTAACCTGATCCAATAAGCCAATAAGGAATAGAATGGTTGTGCAATGGTTCAGATTGTTAGTTGATTGAAGTTTTTTTTTCACTTAGAATTCTCTTCATCTGTTTTTTGCAGGGGAGTAGTTGGCAGCTCGCTTTCAGGGTTGTACAGATGTCAACAGTCTCTGGAATGTTCTGTTCCATGGCATCTGTGGAAACCTTACCAGGTTTCTCGACAAGACTTGCGACATGGTCATTGCGTTTTATCAGGGAAGAGCCGACAGGTAATGGCATGTCGTTGATGGTTTGTCGGGAAACTCTTCCATTGAAATCTCATGAAATCCTTTTTTCATCAACATTCCCGCCTAAAAAAGCGTTGGAATGGAGGATGGTCATCAATCTGTCCGAAAGGAATAGTTTATGATACAGGAACAACCTTTTGCCGGGCTGACAGATAAGCAGGTTCTTGAAAGTCGTTCCATGCATGGAACGAATCTGCTGACACCTCCCAAAAAGATACCACTTTGTAAAAAGTTCCTTAAAAAGTTCAACGACCGTTTAATCTTGATCCTTCTAGTGGCAAGCGTTCTATCTGTTGGGATCTCTTGCTATGAATTCTGTTACGCAGGAAAGGAGGCCCTTGTTTTTTTTGAGCCTGCTGGTATTTTTGTTGCGGTGTTTTTGGCGACAGGACTGTCTTTTTTCTTTGAGATGAAGGCAGACAAGGAATTTGCTATCCTCAATGAAATCAGTGATGAGGAAGCTGTTCATGTCATTCGCAATGGACTTGTTGCGAGTATCGCTAGGAAAGATGTTGTGGTTGGCGATGTTGTCATAGTCAATACAGGGGATGAGGTGCCTGCGGATGCTGAATTGCTAAAAGCTGTTTCCCTATATGTTGATGAGTCTTCCCTTACAGGAGAACCGCTTTGTCATAAGACCGTAGACAGCTCCGATTTTGATAAAGATGCTACTTTCCCTTCCAATCATATCATGCGGGGAACGAAGGTCATGGAAGGACATGGTCTTTGCAGGGTATTTTCTGTGGGAGATGCTACAGAATATGGCAAAGTGTTTGAGGCGGTTCAGATTGATGATGGTGTTCAAACACCGCTTGACAAACAGTTTGCAAGGTTGAGTATCCTGATTGCCAAGGTTAGCTACGGATTGGCTGCCTTGATTATTATCGGACGCTTGCTGATATATTTATCAAGCGTTGAAAGTTTTGACTGGGTGTCTTTCTCTTCTTATGCCATGCAGTCCTTGATGCTGGCGGTGACAGTGGTTGTAGTGGCGGTTCCAGAAGGGTTGCCGATGGCAGTCACTTTAGCACTAGCTTATAGTATGCGCCGGATGCTTGCCACACATATCCTAGTTCGTAAGATGCACGCCTGTGAAACGATGGGATCAGTCAACGTCATCTGTACAGACAAGACAGGAACCTTAACTCAGAATCAGATGAAGGTTTATCGAACAGATTTCTATGCGTTGGACCATACCCAGATGCCTTTTGGAGGGCGACTTGCTGATTTGATTGTGGAAAGCATCGCATTGAACTCCACAGCACAGTTAGATGTTTCTGATGAAGACAGAATTACCGTATTGGGAAATCCCACTGAAGGGGCTTTGTTACTTTGGTTGAAGGAACATGGTATTAATTATCTGGAGATTCGCAGACAGGCGTATCGAATTGAGGAATTGCCGTTCACGACTGAACGCAAATTCATGGCGACGGTTGTCAGACGCAGTAACGGTGAACGAATCCTGTTTGTCAAGGGCGCACCTGAGATTGTCCATGGGCTTTGTGCTTTTGTGCAGGGCAATATCGATACAGCGATACTCAATGAACGGCTTTTGGCTTATCAACGTCAGGCGATGCGTACACTGGGTTTTGCCTATCAGGTGTTGGGAGAACAGGAACCTGCGATTGTGGAAGGTCGTATTGTTGCACGTAATCTCACTTTTATGGGGATTGTCGCTATTTCTGATCCTGTACGAGAAGAGGTTCCTGATGCCATAAAAACCTGTTTTGATGCTGGTATTGCAGTGAAGATTGTCACAGGTGATACACCTGGTACTGCTCGTGAGATTGGTCGTCAGATCGGACTTTGGAAAGAAACCGATGGTGAAACCAACATTATCACGGGTCCAGCCTTTTCCGCATTGTCTGATGAAGAGGCATGTGCCCGGGTGAAAGATATCAAGATTATCGCTAGGGCACGACCATTGGATAAACGTCGTCTGGTCGAAGTGTTGCAGCAGTATCATCAGCAGGTTGTTGCTGTGACGGGGGATGGCACCAATGATGCGCCAGCACTCCGTGCTGCGGATGTCGGGCTTTCAATGGGAGATGGTACTGCCGTAGCAAAAGAGGCGAGCGACATAACGATTATCGACAACACCTTTTCCAGCATCGGTCGGGCAATCATGTGGGGGCGCTCACTGTATCGGAATATCCAGCGGTTTATCCTGTTTCAGATGATAGTGAATGTCACAGCCTGCCTGACGGTATTGGCGGGAGCGTTCATGGGAAAGGATTCCCCATTGACCATCACCCAGATGCTTTGGGTGAATCTGATTATGGATACTTTTGCTGCCGTTGCCTTGGCGTCATTGCCACCTGAAGATACGGTAATGCAGGATAAACCGAGGGATAAACAAGCATTCATCATCACATCAGCCATGAAACGGGGAATCATCAGTATCGGTAGTCTATTTTTCCTGCTGTTATTCGGCTTACTTTACTTTTTTGAACACTGTGCTACTGCTGGATTGACAGAACTGCTATCTTTGAAAGGTCTTGGAAATCATGATGAGCTGTCGCCTTATGAAATGAGTGTCATTTTCACGGGATTTGTCATGCTCCAGTTTTGGAACATGTTCAATGCTAGGGCATTCGCGACTGGGTGCTCAGCTTTCAATCTGAAAGGATGCAGGAGTTTTATCTTGATTGCCATATTGATCGTAATTGGTCAGTTTTTGATTGTTAATGTAGGCGGGGCATTTTTCAATGCTGTGCCCCTTAAAATGATGGATTGGATTATCATCATCTTGGCGACATCATCGGTGCTTTGGATTGGGGAGATTATGCGTCTTGTGAGACGGTAAAGCTCACATTTTCCGATTTCCTGCTATAGTGGGCAGGCATGGCGCAGGATCATAATACTGTTGCTTCCATGATATGTACCTACCGACCGGCATAGTTTCCGGGCAGAACGTGTCTTCAAGAGAAAGGAGTACCGCATGGTTGATGAAGAAAAGCTGACAGCAAAACCGTTGTCCCCTGATATGTTGCGGAAAATCCATGCGTATTTCAATGCTGCGAATTATCTTTCTGTCGGTCAAATTTACCTGTTCAACAACCCTTTGTTGAGACGACCTCTTGTTGCTGAGGACGTGAAACCTCGTTTGCTGGGGCATTGGGGGACGACACCAGGGCTGAACTTCATTTATGCTCATCTAAATCGGATCATCAAAAAGTATGACTTAAACATGATTTTCATGACGGGTCCGGGGCATGGTGGTCCGGCACTGGTTGCCAATACTTATCTAGAAGGCACCTATAGCGAACGTTATCCGAATATCTCTGAAGATGAAGAAGGGCTAAAAAAGCTTTTCACGCAGTTTTCTTTCCCAGGAGGTATCCCAAGTCATGTGGCAGCGGAGACACCGGGTTCCATCCATGAGGGGGGTGAGCTGGGTTACGCATTGTCTCATGCATATGGTGCTGTCATGGACAATCCTGACTTGATTGTCAC
>CAZWTQ010000040.1:0-12677 GCA_964636975.1 uncultured Oxalobacter sp.
GACGTATCTCAACCAGACACCGGATGAAGTTCGGAAAACAGATTATGGAAACCTGTATGAAGTCCGGCTGGGGACAGATATCGTCTATTCCGACCCGAATGGTCTGTATCTAATTATGGGCAATATCATTGATATACAATCAAAGAAAAACCTGACGGAAGAACGGGTTGACCAGGTATCAAAAATTGATTTCAGCACCCTGCCAAAACAATATGCCATCAAGATTGTCAGGGGGGATGGTTCCGCCCAGATGGCGGTTTTTTCAGATCCGAACTGCAAGCACTGCAAATATCTGGAAAAGAACCTGCAGAAGGTGAACGATGTGACTATTTATATGTTCCCTGTGCCGTTGCTGTCTGACAGCTCAAGAACCCTTGCAGACAATGTCTGGTGTTCTGACAGTCCTGCCAAATCCTGGCAGAACTGGATGCTAAACGGGGTGAAACCGGTGAAGACGAAAGTGTCCTGTTCCCTGCCCGGAAAGGAAATCAAACAGCTGGCGGAATCTCTGGGCATCCGTGGCACGCCGACGGTTTTCTTCTCGGACGGTACCCGTGTTCCAGGAGCTATTGAGGCAAAGGATATCAATTTCAAGCTGAAAACCCTGCGATAATTCCGGGCTGGAACGGATTCATCAAACAGGATAACAGGATGTCTGCTGCCCGATTTTTCTTCATATAGAATATTTCTGGTGACAACGTCCGCTGATTTTCTTTTAACCTCGCTGGCTTACAGGTACTGCCGGCTTTTTGCTGTTGATTATGACTGCTATTGCTATGAGTGAGACGGAACGCCGTCTCCGTGAGATTCTGTCGAAACGCATCATGGTGCTTGATGGTGCGATGGGAACGATGATTCAGCGTTACAAGCTGACCGAAGAAGACTATCGGGGAGGCTCCAACGGCCGTTTCATCGACTGGAAGCCAGATGATCTGGCAGAAGGCGAACGGGATTTGTTTGTCAAGGGAAACAATGAGCTGCTATCGCTAACACAGCCCCGAATTATCCGAGAAATCCATAACCAGTATCTGGAAGCCGGGGCAGATATCATCGAAGCCAATACATTCAGCGCAACGACTATTGCCCAAGCTGACTACCATATGGGTTTTCTGGTGGAGGAGATGAATAGGCAGTCCGTGAAAATTGCCCGTGAAGCCTGCGACCATTATTCGACACCGGACAAACCCCGTTTTGTTGCCGGTTCCATTGGTCCTACCCCTAGGACAGCTTCCATATCTCCAGACGTGAACGACCCGGGTGCCAGAAATATCACGTTCGACGAACTGGTAACTTCTTACCTGCAACAGGTTCGCGCATTGGCTACGGCAGGCGTGGATATCCTACTGGTTGAAACAGTTTTTGATACGCTGAACTGTAAGGCTGCCCTGTTTGCAATCGATACTTATTTTGAGGAATCCGGCAAGTCGCTACCGATTATGATTTCCGGTACGGTGACCGATGCTTCCGGTCGTATCCTGTCCGGCCAGACGGTAGCGGCGTTCTGGTATTCAGTCTGCCATATCAAACCGCTATCTATCGGGCTGAACTGCGCATTGGGCGCTGCCATGATGCGCCCTTATATCGAGGAGCTTTCACGCATTGCCGAAACCCATATCTGTCTGTATCCCAATGCAGGCCTGCCGAATCCAATGAGCGAAACGGGTTTTGATGAACTGCCAGAGGATACTGCGCGTGTGCTGAAGGATTTTGCGGAACAGGGCTACCTGAATATGGTTGGAGGATGCTGTGGCACAACACCCGACCATATCCGCGCCGTTGCCGGGGCGGTTGCCAATATTCCTCCCCGTAAAGTTGTGGAAAATCCCAGAACCCTGCGTCTGGCAGGTCTTGAACCATTTGTCATTGATGACCATTCCCTGTTTGTGAATGTCGGTGAGCGGACGAATGTGGCAGGTTCCCGTGCCTTTGCACGCATGATCGCGAATGGGGAATATGACAAGGCTCTGTCTGTTGCCCGGCAGCAGGTCGAAAACGGCGCCCAGATTATCGATGTGAACATGGATGACGCCATGCTGGATTCCGTGACCTGTATGCGCCGGTTTCTGAACCTGATTGCGTCTGAACCGGAAATTGCCCGTGTACCGGTAATGATCGACTCTTCGAAATGGGAAGTCATCGAAACAGGGCTGAAATGTTTGCAGGGCAAATGCATCGTAAATTCCATCTCGATGAAGGCGGGTGTCGATGAATTTCTGCGTGAGGCAAAGCTGTGCCTCCGCTATGGCGCCGCCGTGATTGTGATGGCATTCGATGAGGCTGGACAGGCAGATACTTTCCAGCGCAAGACTGAAATCTGCAAACGAGCCTATGATCTGCTAACGGGCATCGGATTTCCGCCAGAAAATATTATTTTCGATCCGAATATTTTTGCTGTGGCTACCGGCATTGAAGAACACAACAATTATGCGGTCGATTTCATCGAGGCAACCCGCTGGATCAAAAAGAACCTGCCTTATGCAAAAGTCAGTGGTGGTGTTTCGAATGTCAGTTTCTCTTTACGGGGCAATAATCCCGCCCGCGAAGCTATTCATACCGTCTTTTTGTACCATGCAATTGCAGCAGGGATGACGATGGGGATTGTGAATGCCGGAATGATTGGTGTTTATGATGAAATTCCTGGGAATTTGCGTGAGCGGGTCGAGGACGTGGTATTGAACCGTCGCCCTGATGCAACGGATCGCCTACTGGATGTCGCCCATGAATTCCAGTCAGGCACTAGGAAAGAAAGTGAACAGCTGAAATGGCGTGAGGAATCTGTCGAGAAACGCTTAATCTATGCGTTTGTCCACGGTCTGACCGATTTCATTACAGAAGACACCGCAGAAGCCCTACAACATGTGACCAACCGGGGTGGCGAGCCGATTGAGGTGATTGAAGGCCCACTGATGGCTGGGATGAATGCAGTCGGCGACCTGTTTGGCCAAGGCAAGATGTTCCTGCCTCAGGTGGTGAAATCTGCCCGCGTGATGAAACAGGCGGTGGCCTATCTGGTGCCACATATCGAGGAGCATAAACGTGCCAGTGGCAATACCCAGTCCAAAGGCAAGATTATTATTGCTACGGTGAAAGGAGATGTTCATGACATCGGCAAGAATATTGTGGCGGTTGTCCTGCAATGCAACAATTTCGATGTAGTCAACATGGGTGTGATGGTGCCCTGTGAGGAAATCCTAGCGAAAGCCGAAGAAGTGCAGGCGGATGCCATTGGACTTTCCGGTCTAATCACTCCATCCTTGGAAGAAATGACGCATGTCGCCAGTGAGATGCAACGTAACGATTACTGCCGCTGTCACCGCATCCCTTTGTTTGTCGGTGGTGCAACGACCAGCAAAACGCACACCGCCGTCAAGATTGCCCCGAATTACGAAGGGCCTGTTGTCCACACAACGGATGCTTCCCGTACTGTCACCATTATCCAGCAGCTACTGTCTGAAAACACCCGCGATGCCTATATCCAATCGCTGAAGGCAGAATATGAACATATACGGGAACAGCATGCCAGCAGGAAATCCCGTAGGATGCTGACTATCAACGAAGCACGGGCAAACCATTCTGCACTGTCTTTTGAAGGAGACAGGACGCCCAAAAAACCTATCTATCTGGGGCAGCGCTTTCTGCGAAACATCAACCTTGAGATGCTCTCTGGCTATATTGACTGGAGACCTTTTTTCCGTGTCTGGAACCTGCCGGGTTCTTACCCAACCCTGCTGGATGACCCTGAACATGGGGAACTGGCACGCAAGGTGTTTGCAGAGGGCAAAGCGATGCTTGACTGGCTGATTAAGGCTCAGGCTCTCACGGCCAACGCATCGATTGCATTGATGCCTGCCAACCGAAAAGGGGACGATGATATTGAAATCTATACCGATGAAACCCGTTCTGAAGTAGCGTTCACCTATTACTGTGCCAGGCAGCAGGATGAGAAACTGGTTATTGATGGCATCCAGCGCCCCAACCAGTCACTCGCCGATTTCATTGCCCCCCAAGGTATCTCTGACTATCTGGGCATGTTTGCCGTTACCGCTGGCGTCGGTATCGGGAAATGGCTGGAAATTTATGGCAAGAAAAATGATGATTACAACAGCATTATGCTGAAAGCTGTTGCAGATCGTCTGGTTGAAGCATTGTCTGAATATATGCATGAGCTTGTCCGCCGGGATCTTTGGGGTTATTCACCCAATGAACATTTCAATCACCAGGAACTTCAAGGGATGCCTTACCGTGGCATCCGTCCTGCTCCGGGTTATCCAACCTGTCCGGAACATACGGTGAAAGGCGATATCTTCAAACTGCTACAAGCTGACAAAATCGGTATGTCCCTGACGGAGAATTTTGCGATGCTGCCAACGGCTTCCATCATCGGCTTTTATTTTGCACACCCTGATGCGAAATATTTCACTATCGGCAGAATCGGAGAAGACCAAGTCGATGATATGGCAAAACGCAGGGGTGTTTCGAAGGAAATGCTTTCCAGATGGCTCGCCCCGATGCTGCAATGACAGATTTCATGCATGGACTGAACCGGAAAAGCCAAGATGACCAAAATGACGCACCCTATCTGTTACTCGATTGAACCTGTTGACCCGAATGGACATCTGTTCCATGTTGACCTGACCGTAACGAAACCCGATCCTGATGGACAGTGCTTTAGTTTGCCTACCTGGATTCCCGGCAGTTATATGATTCGGGAGTTTTCCCGAAATATCATCCAGATGGAAGCTTCCTGCAATGGCGTTTCGGTTCCCTTGGCAAAGCTGGACAAGAACCATTGGCAGGCAGCACCCTGCAATGGTTCTTTGACGATCAGCTATGACATCTATGCCTGGGATCTTTCTGTACGGACAGCACACCTGGATCAGACCCATGGTTTCTTCAATGGCTCCAGTGTTTTCCTGGAAGTACAGAACAAGACCCATATTCCGCTGGTCATCGATATCAAACGGCCTTTCGGGGAAAAATTCAACAGCTGGCGTGTCATGACAGCATTGCCTGAGCTGGAAGCACCACGTTATGGATTCGGGACTTACCAAGCGTCCAGTTACGACGAACTGATTGATTCGCCAATTGAGCTGGGCACTTTTGTGCTGGGACAATTTGAAGCATATGGTATCCCGCATGAAATCGCCGTGACGGGTCATGTTCCCAATCTGGATATGACCCGACTGGAAAAAGACCTGAAAACCATCTGTGAGACGGAGATTGCTTTCTTTGAGCCAGAGTCAAAATACTCGCCTGTTAGCCGTTATGTGTTCCTGGTCATGGCTGTCGATCATGGTTATGGAGGACTGGAACACCGTGCATCAACTGCATTGCTCTGTTCAAGGAAGTCCCTGCCCTGCACGGCATCCCCCGAGCAGGATGGAAAACTGTCAGAAGATTATGTGCAGTTTCTTGGATTATGCAGCCATGAATATTTTCATACCTGGAATGTGAAACGTATCAAGCCAGCTTCATTTATTCCCTACCAACTCAACAGTGAAGCAGATACCCGCATGCTCTGGCTATTTGAAGGTTTCACTAGCTACTTCGAGAGCCTTGTTCTGTTGCGAAGCGGTTTAATTGATGTGGGCACTTACTTACACCTTGTTGCAAAAACCATCAATAGTGTGATGCGTGGGAAGGGTCACTTAAGGCAAAGTCTCTCTGATGCCGGTTTTGATGCCTGGACGAAATATTACCGGCAAGATGAAAATTTTCCGAACGCCCTTGTCAGTTACTATACCAAGGGTTCCCTTGTCGCACTGCTACTGGATCTGACCCTTCGACAGGCAACCAACCACCGCCATTCACTGGATGATGTGATGCGGCTGCTATGGCAACGTTTTGGCAAACCTTTCCATGACGGGCAGTCTGTCGGCATGACGGATGCCAAAGCACGACGGGCACTGGAAGAAATTGGAGAAATGGATTTTGGTGATTTCTTTAACCGCTATATTTACGGTACAACCGTTCTGCCATTACGTGAGGCGTTTGCCGATTTTGGCATCACGATGAAAAATACAGCTGATAGCAACCGACCAAGCTTGAATATACAGGTCAAGCAACAGGGCAGCGACTGTATTGTTTCCCGTGTTTATGAGAATGGTACTGCCCATTATGCCGGCATCTCAGCTGGTGATGTGTTACTGGCAATCGATGGACTCCGTGTTTCGGCTGATGGCAAATCCATTGCAGGGCAACTTTCACGCCATGCACTGGGAGATACTGTTGATATCCACGTTTTCCGTCGCGATGAACTGATGAAACTCTCCGCCATTCTAATCAGCGAGGATGCTCCGAAATATACGCTGACTTTGGTAGAAGATGCAACCGATGCTATGCAGGCTGCCAGAAAAACCTGGCTCGGTGGATAGTCCCCTATTTTCAGGCAAACAGCCGGGCAAGTTCTTCCCCTGGTTCCGATGCACGCATAAATGCCTCGCCGACCAGGAAAGCATGAACGCCCTGATGTCGCATGAACTGGATGTCTTCACGGGTTCGGATACCAGATTCTGTGATCACCAATCTATCTTCCGGTACTATCGGCAACATCTCCAGGGTATGCTGGATGGATGTTCTAAAAGTCCGCAAGTCACGGTTATTGATGCCAATCAAAGGCGTTTTCAGCCTTAAAGCCCGCTCCAGTTCTTCAGGGTTATGGGATTCGACCAAAACATCCAAACCCAGCTCAAAGGCGCAGGCTTCCAGTTCTGCCATCTGGGTATCTGACAACGCCGCCACAATTAGCAGGATACAGTCTGCACCCCAAGTGGCCGCCTGATAAACCTGATAACTATCAACGATGAAATCTTTACATAAAACAGGCAGTGAACAGGCTGTCCTTGCCTGCTCCAGATAGGCTGGCGATCCCTGGAAAAACTGAATGTCAGTGAGTACTGACAAACACGCAGCGCCATGTTTTTCATAGCTTTTTGCGATTTCTACAGGTTTGAAATCTGATCGGATGACTCCTTTGGATGGCGATGCTTTTTTCACCTCAGCAATGACTCCTGCCCTGCCTTTGGCGATCTTGCCACGCAGGGCACTTTCAAAGCTGCGGCGGTTCTCTTTCAATGACAGGTTTCTTCCGACCTGTTGCTGTAAAACGCTAAAAGGCAATCGCCGTTTAGCTTCAGCAGCTTCGATAGCCTTGACTTCGAGGATTTTATGAAGAATGTCTGACATGGTTTTTCCTCTGGCAACAAAAGCGGTCTAATTCAGATGGTCTGCCGGGTAAATGCAACGAACTGCTCCAGTTTGCGTTTTGCCGCACCATTCCGAAGAGCATTCTGTGCCTGTTTCAGCCCTGCTGCAATGGACGGCACTATCCCCGCTATATACAACGCAGCCCCGGCATTCAAGGCAACGATATCAGCCGCGGGAGATGCTCTACCACCCAGGACATCCAGCATGATTTCCCTGGATTCTTCAGCACTGGATACCTTGAAATTCCGGCTAGCATACATCCGCAGACCAAAGTCTTCAGGATGAATATCATATTCCCTAATCTGCCCATCAACCAACTCGCCAACCTGGGTGGAAGCTCCCAGGGAAATCTCATCCAGATTGTCACGTCCCCAAACAACTAATGCCCGTCTAAGTCCTATCCGTCGCATGACCCGGGTCTGGATACCAACCAGATCGGAATGAAAAACACCCATCATCATGTTGGCTGCGGAAGCCGGATTGGTCAGTGGTCCCAGGATATTGAACACGGTACGGACACCCAATTCTTCCCTGACTGCCTTGACATGCCTCATCGCACTATGATGTGCGGGTGCGTACATGAAACCGATACCTGTTTTTTCAATGGAACGGGCAATCTGTTCTGGTGGCAACGCTAAATTGACACCCAATGCTTCCAAAACATCCGCGCTGCCAGAGGATGAGGAAACACTACGTGAACCATGTTTTGCCACTTCAGCACCGCAGGCTGCCGCAACAAACATCGCCGTTGTCGAGATGTTGAAGGTTTGAGCCCCATCTCCGCCAGTTCCAACAATATCCAATAACTTTTCGGGATGTTTCACCGGAACTTTTAGAGCAAATTCACGCATGATTTCCGCCATCGCAGCAATTTCACCGTCTGTTTCTTTCTTGACCCGAAGCCCAATCGCCAATGCGGCAACGATGACTGGTGACATCCCGCCATTCATGACCTGGCGGAATAGACCAAGCATTTCATCATGGAAAATTTCCCGATGATCAATGCAGCGGGTCAATGCCTCACGTGAAGTAATGGTCGCCATGATTATTTTTCCAGAAAGTTTTTCAACTGATGGTGTCCATATTCAGACAGAATAGACTCCGGATGATACTGGACACCCTCGATATCAAAGGTCTTATGCCGGATACCCATGATTTCACCATCTTCAGTCCAAGCAGTGACCTCAAGGCAATCTGGCAAGCTTTCACGTTCAATGGCAAGAGAATGGTAACGGGTCACGATGAAAGGACTGGGGACGCCTTTGAAAACACCTTTGCCATTATGGAACACCGGTGAAACCTTTCCATGCATCACCTGTTTGGCATGAACGATTTTTCCGCCAAAAACGGCACCAATCGACTGATGCCCCAAACAGACGCCGAATATCGGTTTTTTACCTGCGAAATGCCGTAGCACGTCCATGGAGATGCCTGCCTCGTAAGGAGTCTTCGGACCAGGCGAAATACAGATATGGTCTGGATTCAGCTTCTCGATTTCTTCGATGGTGATCTGGTCATTGCGGTAGGTCTTGACATCTGTCCCTAGTTCACTGAAATACTGGACGATGTTGTACGTAAAAGAATCATAGTTGTCTATCATCAGTAACATAGCATCACCTTCTATCGGTTTGTGTCAACTGCAAGTACTGGAAATGCGCCAGCGAGGGTCAAGGATATATGAATGCCACAAGGCGAAAAGAATCAGGCTTTTGGCATACGCCAGCGCAACGGAATCAGGTAAATGGATGAGAAGACTGCTTTGTACATACCAAGGATTATTGCGCAGGCACGTCAGATTGGCAAGCACCAGGTTACATCAAGCCCCTTCCCCATCTTCCTCGTCTTCTTGACGGGAAGGAACACGATATGCTTCGTCCGCCCATGCGCCAAGGTCAATCTTACGGCAACGATCGGAACAGAAGGGTCTGAATGGACTTTCCTCTGTCCATTCAACGGGTTTGCCACAAATCGGGCATTTGACTGTCAGCACCATGATGCCAATCCTCCTTGAAAACTGAGTATAAAACCGCTACCAGGCACCGTCACCCCCCCTCTGACAAACAATTTGACCGGAACTGTCGCTTTTCATCATATAACCTTCTCTGCCATTGCCAGATAGGTTTTATGCAGGCTCTCCACATCACGGCGGATATCATCGATACCCCTGTCATTCACAATTACATCGTCTGCCCTGGCAAGACGTTGCCTGCGAGACGCCTGCGTTGCAATGATGGCCTTTGCCTGATCCGCAGAAAGCTTGCTACGTCGCATCACACGCTTTACCTGGAGAGTTTCAGGGCAGTCCACTACCAAAATACGGGTGCCCATCCCTTCCCAGACAGGTAGCTCAACCAGCAGAGGGTTGACAAAAATCACATAACTACCAGTAGCCTCCTGTGCCTGCCGGAAACAAATGTCCCGAATCAATGGATGCAGAATATTTTCCAGCCTGAGCCGCTCCGCCGGATTGCTAAATACTCTTTCCCGCATCTTCGCACGGTCAAGTGCACCTTCTGCATCAATAAACGATTCACCGAAAACCTGACGAATCGATTCAATCCCTGCACCCCCTCGCATAGTCAACCCACGGGAAACGACATCGGCATCCACAATGGTAGCCCCCAATTCCGCAAAAATATCAGAGATAAAGGTCTTACCACTACCGATGCCACCAGTCAATCCAACTGAGAAACGGGTATAGTCCATTTTCCATCCTTCCTGTTCAGTCTATGACAGGATAAATCCTATCTGTTCCTGCATCCCTTCTGTTGGCAACCGGGTAAAGTTGCTTTTTGCAAAACGCACCATCCTGCCAATCAGACAACTCATCAGCAGGTTGCTCCGCATGATGGCAGACGTTTCATCCAGATGAGGCTCCTGGGTGGCGGCAAGACGCATCGCCTGGCGCAGTGTCAGTTCTACACGGTCAAAAAACTGGTTCATCCGCTTCTGGAGACGTGGATTTTCGTTGATCAAAGCATCTCCCATCATTATCCGAGTCATGCCAGGGTTTTTCTCGGCAAAACCCAAAAGTAGCCTGATAATGTATTGTACTTGCGAAAGCCCGCGCTCTTCGTTGTCACAGATCCGGTTGATGACTCTGAAAACTCCTGATTCAATGAATTCAATCAATCCTTCAAACATCTGAGCCTTGCTGGCGAAATGGCGATACAGTGCCGCCTCAGAAATTTTTAATCTCGCTGCTAATGATGCCGTGGTAATCTTTGTTCCCTGAGGTTCCTCAAGCATCATCGCCAATGCCTGAAGGATTTGCTGTTTCCGTTCCCCTGTTTTTTTTCTAACCATATTACTTCATTTCCTGATTAGACACCGTGCCAATTGAAGGACGGAACCTACTCTGATATCAACATAGGATGGACGCCCTGCAACTGCCTGCCTGCGTGGACGTGCATACGCATGAGTAGATTGATGGCTATGGTTGAGATACTGTGTGACGAGTACTGTCTTCATGCCCATTATTTTAGCGGTTTTCAGGCTTCGTATATCGTCTTCAACGAGGATGCATTTTGAAGGTATGGTTTTCAGCATGCTCGGGAGATGCCTGAAAAAACGCCTGGACGGTTTTGGAATATACCGACCAGCCAAACACATAGTTTCAATAGAAATAACCCGTTCAAAGAACGGTTCAAGCCCCAAAATGGCCAAGACCTGGCGTGCATAACTACCTGATGAATTGGTCAGCAGGATTTTCCTGCCTGGCAGATGCCGGAAAAGTTGTCTAAGCCCTTTTTCAGCATGGATCATGGTTGACAAGTTTCTGAACTGGTGTGCTGCCCTCAGGAATTTTCCAGCACGTTGCCCCGGTTTCCGACTGACCCCCAGCAAGGTTGCCCCATACTGTTGCCAGAACTGCCGTCTGAGGAGATCCGCCTCCTGGATGGAAAGCTCACCACCATTTTCGCCACAATGACTGGCAATCCAGCCATTCATATTCCGGCTAATTTGAGGAAAAACCTCTGCAGAAGCGTCATGGAGGGTATTGTCCA
The DNA here is from genome assembly GCA_964636975.1 of uncultured Oxalobacter sp. Lineage (GTDB taxonomy): Bacteria > Pseudomonadota > Gammaproteobacteria > Burkholderiales > Burkholderiaceae_D > Oxalobacter. The sequence goes on from CAZWTQ010000040.1 coordinate 11,214, forward strand.
GGTCAAACAGCCAAAGCAGGTTTTTTTTGGAAATCATGGCATCTATTGAAAGAAAAACCCGCTAATTATGAGTCGCCGGATGGCATCCTGTTCCACTCTCACAAATTACCCTGCCTGACTTATCTTCACAGCATGAATTATCTCCGCTTGGTCTTGGAAGTCACTGGCTTCGCCTGCGACACAGCAGCCTGCTCCGCAGCAATGACTTTATCCGCCTGCCTGTTGATGTAGTAATGGTGTCCAATGGAGAGCACATTATTGACAAGCCAGTACAACACCAGACCTGCAGGGAAGAAGAAAAACGTGATGGAGAACGCAATCGGCACAAACATCATGATCTTCGCCTGCGACGGATCAGGTGGTGGCGGACTCATCTTCTGCTGAAGGAACATGGTACCCGCCATGATGATCGGCAATATATACCATGGATCAGGCGCTGCCAGGTTCTGGATCCAGCCAAGCCAGGGAGCATTTCTGATTTCGATGGAAGCCAATAGCACCCAATACAGGGACAGAAACACCGGAATCTGCACAATCATCGGCAGACACCCCCCTGCCGGATTGATTTTTTCCCGCTTGTACAGACTAATCATTTCTGTCTTCATGGCTTGCGGATCGTCTTTGTACCTTTCCTTCATACGCTGTATGACTGGCGTGAACTTACGCATCCTCGCCATGCTCTTATACCCCATATGGGATAACGGGGAAAGAACCAATTTGATGAGGATGGTCAGAATGACAATCGTCCACCCCCAGTTGCCAACCTCATCATAGATACGGTTCATCAACCAGAAAATCGGTTTTGCCACTACAGTCAAGAAACCATAGTCTTTGACCAGTTCCAAACCGGGGGCGGCTTTTTCAAGCAATTTAGTTTCCTGGGGACCCATATAAAGCGTGGTGTCATTGGAAACGGTCTGCTGTGGCTGAATCATCTTGCCACCATCAGTTACCTGGAGTTCAGTGCCGATGCAAAACAGATCTTCACCCAGCTTTTTCGCATAATTCTCACGATTTAGACCATCGGTCGGGATAAATGCGGAGACAAAATAATGCTGAACCATGGCAATCCAGCCATTCCTGGTATTGCGAACGAACTTCTCTCCGGTACCATTTTCCGTAAGGTTGCTGAATTTCAGCTTCTGGAATTGTTCCTCGCCGGAATAGACAGCAGGTCCTGTAAAGGTACTGACAAAACGGGACTGACCTTCTGGACGGCTACTGTCACGGACTAACTGCATATACAGTTTGGCATTAATCGGCTCGCCTGTAAGGTTGGTTATCTGGTGGTTCACGTCAACCGTATAACTACCCCGTTTGAACGTAAGGGTTTTGACAAGACGAACACCGTTTTGCGTAGCATCCATGACAACCTTGACCTCATCCTGGCCATCTGCCAGTGTGAAATTTCCGGGGTGGATGTTGAAATGGGTAGCATGATTCGGATAAAGCCCGCCGGACAAA
>CAZWTQ010000040.1:12687-14171 GCA_964636975.1 uncultured Oxalobacter sp.
CCAGATAGACACGAGGAGGATTATTCTCAAACAACACCATATCCTTCTGAAAATCGTTATCAGGATATTGCAACAATTCCAGGTTTTGGAAAACACCGCCGTTGGCGTTGACAGTCAGCTTGAAGACATCAGTTTGGACTGTGATGACATCTGCGATAGCCTGCTGCTTGGATTCTTCCTGCTTTGCTTTCCCTGTTTCTGCTTCAGCTTTGGCGGTCTTTTCCATTGGTAGACCAGTTGGTTCTGCCGTCTTGGCCTCTTCTTTCTTTTCAGAACTGCGGTAGCTGAATATCAGTGAGGATCCCCCATTGTATACAACCCAGTTGTCCCAAAGCATAAACAATGCTATAAGAAGGATGATAATCAATGTCGTGCGTTTTTTGACGTCCATAATTGTCAGATATATAGATCAACTGCTGTTTTTCTTAAACCACTTCCCACAACGGCACCCCCAGCCTTTTTCTGGCACAGGATCATAACCGCCGGGATGAAAAGGATGGCACTTTAACAGGCGTATCAATATCAGGAAAATGCCCTTTATGCAACCATGAACTGAAAGTGCCTGGATGGCATAGGCAGAGCACGTCGGATAAAAACGGCAGTTGGAGCCCAGCAACGGACTGATCAACAGCTGATAACCCCTTATCAGCAGGATAAAGGTGCTTTTCAGCGGTGAACTCAGGAAACACCTGGAAAGACTTTCCTTTTGTGGATCGTTTCGCATCGTCTTATCAGCTCGGTCAATTCCCTGTAAAGCGGCTGTTTTAGAAACATGCCGGTAGCAGGTTGATGGCGCATATTGGGTGATGATGATAGACGGATTATGCAATCCAGTCCAGATAGCTGGCTTTGCCTGAAAATTTCCCGACAAAGCCGTTTCACGGTATTACGCGTCACTGCCCTTGGAGCAAACCGCTTGGCTAAAACAACACCCAATCTGGCTTGCCCAAGCTGATTGGGTCTGGCATACATGACAAAATGTTTTGTCCTTGCACAGGGACGTATACGCAAAGCGGACGAGAATTCATCCGCTTTGCGTATACGTCGGCTGGGAGGAAATTCCCCATTCACACAATCAGCTTCAACAGACTATGACTGCATCAGACAGCCAGGCGTTTACGACCTTTTGCGCGGCGTGCGTTCAAGATGGCACGACCGCTTTTAGTGGCCATACGAACACGAAAACCATGGGTGCGTTTACGACGCACAACAGAAGGTTGATAAGTACGTTTCATGATGATCTCGCTAGCTAATCAATCGGCAATAACAAATTCGGATTACAGCAGGTACTTCCCGTCGGAACAGCCTTGATATTGTTTTTAGCTACCAATATCCAGACAAAGCACCGTCTTATGCATAAGGAATCAGTGATTAGACCGTATCATGGTATGACTTGTCAATACTAAAGCTATTACTTTGTCAAAATCACCTAAAAAATCGGTTTTCTGTGGATAACTTGTCTGTTTAATGGTAAAATAATACCG
>CAZWTQ010000041.1:0-14158 GCA_964636975.1 uncultured Oxalobacter sp.
ATAAGGTAGATTTCGGCAAGGTTAACATCAAGGAAGTCCTAGATCTACAAGGATTCAACCTGAATTCCAACCTGGACATCGACCATAAAGACGAACATGACCATGAATGCTGCTGTGAACATCATCATGACCATGAACATAATGAAGAAACATGTACCTGCGGATGCGAACATCATCATGACCATGAGGAAACCTGTAGTTGCGGCCATCATCATCACCATCTAGACGACATCGTCTCCTTTGTGTTCCGCAGTTTCCGCCCATTTGATTCAGAGAAACTCAATTTGTTCTTTGACGAAATGATCGGCCGATTCGGGACGGATATGTTGCGTTACAAAGGCGTATTGAATGTCAAAGGAACTGACCATAAAGTCGTTTTTCAGGGCGTTCAGCAGCTAATGGGTTCAGATTTGGTCGAGAAATGGGAAGACGGTCCTCGTGAAAGCAAACTAGTCTTTATTGGCAAGAAACTACAGGAAGATATTTTCATGCAGGGATTGAACCTCTGCTTGACAGACTAGCCTGCTTTTCCCATCTGACAGCCGGAGACCCTACAGGTTTTCCGGCTTTTCTGGATGCTTTTCAGATATTTCCCCAAGATAATACCATTTCTGCCCATTTCTGCCGCCCGATGTGATCTGAATATTTCGCCTGGCATCTTCAACTTTATATATCCATTCATCAAAAAGTTTGATAGAATTCATTATTTAGATTCTACCGTTTGTTTTTAAGAATACCTGACAGTAGCATCGAAACGGGAAAAACCTTCAGCCTGTTGTTAAATTTTTGAAAAGCGATGAATCATGAAGAAAACAACGACTAGAACAAAAAAAGCACCTACACTTCTAACGGAAGAACAGATCCTGGAGATGAGTGATAGCGATTACATGAATCAGGCACAACTTGATTTCTTCAAAGCACGTCTGCTGAAAATGGAACAGGAACTGCTCCGAAATGCGGGAAAGACCACCGCAAATCTGCGTGAAACCACGCTGATACCGGATCCCGCTGATCGTGCCACCATTGAAGAAGAACATGCGCTGGAACTGCGCACTCGTGACCGTGAGCGTAAACTGCTGAAAAAAGTGAAAGCTTCCATCGCCAGCATCGATTCCGGCGAATACGGCTGGTGTGTCGAAACTGGCGAGCCTATTGGCATCGCCCGTTTGCTTGCCCGCCCGACTGCAACACTGTCTTTGGAAGCCCAGCAGCGTCGTGAGCTGAAACAGAAGTTATACAACGACTGAACCCATCAGTCCATTCAGTTCGATACCACCAAAGAAGCGGAGAAAATCTCCGCTTCCTGAAGTATCCTCCAGGAAAGCACTTCATTTTCTGACAACAAATCCATCAATACCTTTGTCCAGCATTTCCTGACGGGCAGAGGAGGCTTCTTCCTGTGTTGAGAATGGTCCTGCCATAAGCTTGTACAGTCCATCATGGGGTATCGTTCTTATGGCAGGATACACGTCAGGCCACAACCGGTTATAGTGAACCTGATGTGACTTGGCATTGCCAATATCCTGATAAGCACCGAACTGGACATAATAGCCACTGGAAACAGCTGCGGCCGTAACTGCTGAAAAACGGGGTCGAGTATCGGCAGGAGTAGCTGTCTGGTTTTGTCCGATCTTGAAAGCCGATATCGGTTTAGTGCTTGCCGTACCAGTATATGGCGTGCTTGAACCATTTTGGATACGCTCGATTTCATCTGGCAACAGCAGTTCAACCTCCACCTTGCCACTACCCTTATTGACATAGCCCAATTTATAAGCTGCTGTATAAGTCAGGTCAATGAGCCTGCCACTCAGGAAAGGTCCCCGATCATTGACCCTGACAATAACCTGTTTTCCATTGTCAAGACTGGTAACGCGGGCATAACTCGGAATCGGAAGTGTTGGGTGGGCAGCCGTCATGCCAAACATATCGTAAGTTTCTCCTGAAGCCGTCTTCAATCCATGGAATTTTTTACCATACCAACTTCCGATGCCCTGTTGCTTATAATAGCTGAGTGAGGTCATCGGTGTATAAGTAGTCCCCATGACCGTATAGGGCTTACTGGGACCACTGGCGATTTTCTCGACCTTTGGCTCCGCATCAGGGATCTGGTCAAGATTGTCGGGGATATTGGTACCGGGTCCGTCATCCAGGTAATACCCCCCTCCCTTTCCCTTTGTTTTTTTCTTGCTGACAAGCGTCCTACCCTTCTTTGGCGAAATACTGCAACCGGACAGGACAAGTCCGCAACAACACATGGCAAGAATTGTTGCAATAATACTGTTCTGCGTACGGATATCCAGCATTTCGTTTCCTTTCAAATTCCCTCATGTCTGTACAAGATTCCGGTTCCTGTGGATGCTCATAAGAATCCCCGCGCCAAGTCCCAATGTAACCATGGCTGTACCACCGTAGCTCATAAACGGCAAAGGCACGCCAACAACTGGCAAAATGCCACTGACCATACCCATATTCACAAAGGCATACATAAAAAACATCATTGTGATAGCGCCTGCCAGCAGACGGGAAAAGACAGTAGACGCTCTAAGCGTGATAATAAGCCCCCTTGCAATAAGCAACAGATACAGGACAAGCAGGACAATATTGCCGATTAACCCAAATTCTTCACTGAACACCGCAAAGATGAAATCAGTTGTTCTTTCCGGAATGAAATTGAGATACCCCTGCGTACCCTGCATCCAGCCCTTTCCCGTTATACCACCAGAACCGATGGCAATAACAGACTGGATAATATGGAAGCCTTTGCCTAACGGATCAGAGGATGGGTCAATAAGCATCAGCACCCTGTGACGCTGGTAATCATGCATGAGCATCCAGATAAAAGGCAATGATGCGGCAAAAAAGCCGAACATGATAAGAATGGCCTTCCACGCCAATCCTGCCAGAAAAATAACATAAAACCCTGTTGCGGCAACTAAAATGGCAGTTCCCAAATCCGGCTGTTTCATGATGAGCGCTGCGGGAATAGCAAGAATGATGAAAGCTTTGAGGTATTCACGCCACGTGATTTTGCCATCCTTATTCTGGAAAAACCATGCCAGCATCAACGGCAAAGCAATCTTCATAATTTCAGACGGCTGAACGACAACGCCAATATTAATCCAGCGGCGGGCACCCTTTCTGACCAACCCAAACATTGCTACAGCTACCAGCAAGGCAATCCCGATAGTATAGATCGGCACAGCAAATCGCATCAATCGCTGGGGCGGGATACTGGCAGCAATCCACATGAGGACAAAGCAGATAATGATATTACGAAGTTGATCTTCAACACGTCCGGGAAAGTCAATTCCTGCTGAATAAAGCGTGATGATACCAACAGACATGATCAGAAAAACAATAAGCGCCAGAGGACCGTCAAACGTATTGCCCAGTTTTTTCACTCGTGCCAGAAAAGAATGTTGAAAGGAATTATCCATGGGAGTGCCTCTTACTTTTCCTGTTTCTTTTCTTCTTTGGGTGCGATTGCCGGTGTTGACACCGTTGCTGGCGCAGGTGGCTGTTTCTGGTTGTCGCCTGGAGCATCAGGTGGATTCCTGTCTTCTTCTGCTACCTTCTTTCCACCATCTTTACCGGAAGAAACGCCGCCGGCATTAGCGTTTCCATCAGTCTTGCCAGCCATAAAATAATCTAATGCACGCCGTGCGACTGGAGCGGCGGCATCAGCTCCAAAACCAGCATTCTCTACAACGACAGCAACTGCAATACGTGGTTTTTCTGCTGGAGCAAAAGCAATATAAAGGGAATGATCCCGTTTAAATTCAGACAATGAATAAGATCTATAGGATTTATCTTGTGCCACAGAGAAAACCTGGGCGGTTCCCGTCTTCCCACCATTGGAATAGCGCACACCTCCAAAAACTCTCCCTGACGTACCATGCCTTGCAACACCCACCATCGCCCGCTTGATGAAATCAAAATTTGCCTGTTTCATTTTGTCAAGACGGACAATTTCTGTCGTGACGGGTGTCCGTTCATGGGTGACAGGATTTTCGATTTCCTTCACAAGATGTGGACGAGCAGCCACACCATTATTGGACAGCAAAGCTATGGCAAACGCCATCTGGACAGGAGTAAATGTATTGTATCCTTGACCGATACCCAAAGAGATGGTGTCACCAGGAATCCATTCCTGTTGTTTTTCTTTCTTGTAAGTCTTGCGCTTCCATTCCCTGGATGGCAGGACACCCGTATATTCGCCTGCCAGGTCAATACCTGTTTTCTGTCCGAAACCAAACTGTGTCATGAAGTCATGGATGGTGTCAACCCCCATGTCCCTTGCCAGAATGTAATAATAGGTATCGCAGGACACCACAATAGAATTGAACATCGAGACAAAACCATGTCCGTTTTTGGCATCATCCCGAAATCTGTGATTGCCATACTGGAAATAGCCAGGATCATTGATACCTTGCTCCGGTGTCCGGTACTTGAGCTCTAGGGCGCCCATTGCCATAAATGGCTTATAGGTAGAGCCTGGCGGATAAGTTCCCTTGATTGGCCGGTTCAATAACGGTCTGTTTGGAGAATTGTTAAGTTCCTCCCAGTTTTGATGGTCGATTCCATCAACAAAAAGATTCGGGTCAAACGTCGGCTTGGATACATATGCCAGCACCTCCCCTGTATCGGGATTCAATGCGACAAGCGCACCACGCCGGTTTCCGAACGCCTGTTCGACCGTTTTCTGAAGACCGATGTCGATAGAAAGGATAACATTGCTGCCAGGAACCGTCGGACGGGTTTCCAGTAGGCGGACAGCTCTACCACTGGCAGAGACTTCCATCTTTTCATAGCCTGTGATGCCATGTAGAATCTTTTCATAACTCTTCTCAATACCTTCTTTCCCGTAATGGGTGGTACCGATATAATTTTCCGCCTCGTCTTCATCCAAATTATCGATATCGCGCTGGCTCATGCGGCTGATATATCCGATGGCATGGGAAGCGGCAGTTCCCATTGGATACTGGCGGAAAGTCCTTGCCTGAACCTCGACACCTGGAAAACGGAAACGCTGAACAATAAAACGGGCAACATCCTGGTCAGACAATTTCGCTTTCAAGATAATACTATCGTATCGCTTGGCTTCCTCCATACGGCGTTTGAAACGTTTACGGTCAAAATCGGAAATATTAATGAAAGTCGCCAGCCGGTCGATGACTTCATCAAGTTTACCCTCGATTTTTGCAGGTATGATTTCCAAGGTATAGGCAGAATAATTGCTGGCAAGGACAACGCCGTTACGGTCAAGGATAAGCCCCCGTTCAGGCATAGTTGGGACAATAGTCACGCGATTATCTTCCGCCTTTGCCGCATACTTGTCATAATGGATAACCTGTAGCCAAACAAACCGCAACAACAGAATCAGGAAACAGACAAGCACAAAAATACCTAGCGCAACGATCCTGTTGCGGAACTGGTGCATATTTTTGTTATTATCGCCTGGTTTCACCATTTCGCATTTCTTTTCTATTCAAATCTTAAATCTGGTCATCTGCTTCTTTCGCATGGCGTTGTGGCCATGACAGTAACCAATAGGCCAACGGCCAGACACATGCCCCGACAATACAGTCCAATATCCAGAACCAGCCTGCTGTTTCGCCACCTGCAAAAAACTGTATCACTATCCCGATAACATATGGGATGCAAAGCAGCAACAGAATATACCAAACCTGCCTGCTCCATGAGAACCAAAGTATCCGCCTATGCAGTGTAATGGCAAAATAAGCCATCAGGGTATAGGCAAGCGCTGTTTCGCCTAGGAATGTCGCATTATTGACATCCATTAGCAATCCAAGGCAAAAAGTAATGCCGATACCGAACTGGCGATGCTGGCGGATACTCCAAAACAGGATTGTGATAGCCAAAAAATCAGGTATGCCATAGACCTGTCCCCATGGAATGAGATTGAGCATGAAGGCAACAAACAGCGTAAAAATAACGAATCCCCATCTGGATGGGGAAATTTCCTCCTGTGTCTGGATCAATCCGTTCACGAGGCATCCTCCTGCCCATGGGATTGTTTGCCTTCCTTTTTCCCTGGCTCCATTGGTGGTTTTGCAGGATAGGCATCCATATCTGTCAGCATGACAAGCACATGCCTTTGCCGGTTGACTCCTCCCAACGGCATACAGATAATCTTGCCATTCACTTCGGATGAAGCAGGAATAACCTTTGAAACGACAGCAACAGCAGTTCCTGCCGGATAAATGCCATCGATTCCAGAAGTAACCAGTCTGTCCCCTTCCTGGACATCTGCTGTCGCAGGCACAAAACGGAGTTCAAGAAAGCCGGACTGTCCGTCCCCGAAAGCAGCCATACGCTCTCCTGTCCGGACATTCATGACTGGAATAGCCTGGGACTTATCTGTCAGCAACGTAACTTCGCTGGCAGTGAGCCAGACATTTGATACCTGTCCAATCACCCCACCTTCATCAATAACGGCCTGACCGATGGCAACACCATCGCTTGATCCCTTATTGATAACGATTTTATTCGTAAAATAATTATGGACATCGTAAAGAATCTCGCTGGCAAGCGTTGGAACTGGTATCTGTCGTTTGAGTCCCAGCAATTCTCTCAACTGGGCATTTTCCCGTTCAAGCAAAGCTGCTTTCTGGATAACCGGTGCATCCTGCAATACTTTTTCATGCAGGCTCTCGATTTCTTCCTGCATATCATCGCCGGTACGGAACAATTCTTCTACTGCTTCTATAAAATCAGACGGAATAACTGCAATGCGCTGAAAAGGATAAAGAACCGTATTGATGGCAGTGCGGGCACTACCCAACACCTTGAAATGGGCATCGCCCAGCATAAGCACAAACGCCACCACCACAAGGACGATGAGTTTCGCCCTTGCAGATATTCCCCGCTTGAAAAGTGGCGATGGCTCGTTTTGCATTTCAGCTGGATCTATCTCCCCTTATTCATAAGAGAAGACGTTTTCATACCGGTCAAGGTGTTCCAATGCTTCGCCACAACCACGAACCACACAAGTCAAAGGATCCTCTGCTATCCAGACAGGTAACCTCGTTTCTTCCCTGAGCAAACGATCTAGGTCATGTAAAAGAGCCCCACCCCCTGTGAGCATGAGCCCCTTTTCAGCAATATCGGCGCCCAGTTCAGGTGGAGCCTGTTCCAATGCCATCTTGACAGCACTAACGATACGGGTCAGCGGATCATCAAGAGCATCAAGAATTTCATTGCTGGTCACCGTAAATGAGCGAGGAATCCCTTCGGAAAGATTGCGTCCCTTGACTTCCATATCGCGGACTTCATCAGATGGATAGGCAGAACCGATAACCTTTTTGATAGTTTCCGCAGTCTGTTCCCCAATCAACATGCCATAATGGCGACGGACATAATTAACAATCGCTTCATCGAAACGGTCGCCACCGACACGGATGGAACCTTTATATACCATACCGCCCAAAGAAATAATGCCGACTTCTGTAGTGCCACCACCGATATCAATGACCATGGAACCTGTTGCATCAGAAACTGGCAAGCCAGCCCCGATAGCGGCCGCCATTGGTTCCTCGATGAGATAAACCTTAGATGCTCCTGCACCCAAAGCAGACTCACGGATAGCACGACGTTCAACCTGTGTAGAACCACAGGGAACGCAGATGATAATACGGGGAAAAGGGCGGAAAAAACGGGAATTATGCACTGCACGGATGAAATACTTGAGCATCTGTTCCGTAACAGTAAAATCCGCAATAACGCCATCTTTCATCGGGCGGATAGCTTCCATATTGCCAGGAACCTTACCCAGCATCTGCTTGGCCTGATGACCAACTGCCTGGATACTTTTCCTGCCACCAGGTCCATCATAACGGACAGCAACAACAGAGGGCTCATTCAACACGATGCCGGAATTTCTGACATAAATCAGCGTATTGGCTGTACCGAGATCAATCGCCAAATCATTTGAGAAAAAACTGCGAAAAAAACCAAACATGATTGTTTTGTAATTTTTGTAATATTCAAACACCGCTGTTACAAACCGCAACAACGGACATCCTTAAAAACCCTTGGATAGTCTACAGAAAAATAGTTGTAAACATGCAGATATGTAAATCCGCATTATTTTACCTTATAATTTTGAAGATACATATTAGCCAAACCGCTTTTTGGTGCGTTTCTATCCCGATATTTTAGGAATTTAGGAAATCCTGACTTATGTCCCTTAACCTCTCTGATGTGGATCGCATCGCCAAACTCGCCCAGCTTGACGTTTCTGGCACACAAATACAGAAAACTGCAGAACAGCTGAACCGGATTTTAGAACTGGTCGAGCAATTGCACTCTGCTGATACCACAGGTATTGAACCGCTTGCCCACCCCATCTCTGCCTTTGAAGACGATGTTGCCCTTCGCTTACGCTCTGACTACGTGACAGAAGAAAACCATCGTACAGATTATCAGGCGCCTGCGCCTGCTGTTGAAGATGGACTTTTCCTTGTTCCCAAGGTTATCGAATAATCGACCGAAACTACTTTGTGTTGTGGCTCCATTAACCTTGTGATTTTTGCACTGAATCCAATCCATGCATACCAAAACAATTTCGGAACTGTCAGCCCTTTTACAGACCAAACAGATTTCGGCAACAGAACTTGCTAATCTGTTCCTGAAACGCATCAGCACCAGCGGACTGAATGCATTCTTGCACGTCGATACAGACCTGACAATGAAACAGGCCGCCTGTGCTGATGGAATACTCGCCAAAGGCAACGCACATCCCTTAACTGGTGTGCCAATCGCCCATAAAGACATTTTCGTGACAAAAGACTGGCGAACCACTGCCGGTTCCAAAATGCTTGCCAATTATGTGAGCCCATTTGACGCAACAGTTGTCGAAAAACTGAAAACCATAGGCATGGTAACTTTAGGCAAGCTGAATTGCGATGAATTTGCCATGGGATCTTCCAACGAAAATTCTGCCTTTGGTGTCGTAAAAAATCCCTGGGACACCCATGCGGTGCCAGGAGGTTCTTCCGGGGGTTCTGCTGCTGCAGTTGCAGCCCGTCTGACACCTGCCGCGACAGCGACAGATACCGGTGGTTCCATCCGCCAGCCAGCTTCCTTCTGTGGAGTAACCGGCATCAAGCCAACTTATGGCCGTGTTTCCCGTTTTGGAATGATTGCCTATGCTTCTTCCCTCGACCAGGGGGGAATCATTGCAAAAACCGCCCGGGACTGTGCCTTGCTGATAGGCGAAATTGCCGGTTTTGACCCCAAAGACTCAACCAGCATGAACCGTCCTATCGATGACTATACAGGGGAATTGGACAACCCGCTGGAAGGTCTTCGCATCGGCTTGCCCAGGGAATATTTTGGCGAAGGGCTTGCCGCTGAAGTTGAGCAGCCCATCCGTGAAGCACTGAAAGAATTCGAAAAACTGGGAGCCATGCTGATAGACATCTCCCTGAAAAACACCAGTCTGTGTATCCCTGCCTACTACGTCATTGCTCCGGCCGAGGCCTCTTCCAACCTTAGCCGTTATGATGGTGTCCGTTATGGATACCGTGCCGAACACTACACAGACCTGCAGGACATGTACCGTAAAACCCGCTCGCAGGGCTTCGGTGATGAAGTCCAGCGCCGCATCCTGGTAGGAACCTATGTCCTCAGCCATGGTTACTATGACGCCTACTATATCCAGGCACAGCGAGTTCGTCGCCTGATTGCCAATGATTACAAAGAAGCATTCAAACAATGTGACATCATCATGGGGCCTGTCGCGCCGACTGTCGCATGGAATCTGGGAGACAGGGTAGATGATCCTATTGCCAACTACCTGGGAGACATTTTCACTATCTCCACAAACCTGGCAGGTCTGCCTGGCATGTCCATTCCTTGCGGTTTTGGCCAGGAAGACCATGCGAAACGCCCTGTCGGTCTGCAACTGACTGGTCGCTGGTTCTCTGAAGCGAAACTCCTGAACATAGCCCATCAGTTCCAGCAAGTCACTGACTGGCATCAAAAAGCACCTGAATAACAGAGGAAACATTATGCAGTGGGAAGTAGTCATCGGTCTTGAAACACATGTACAGCTCTCGACCATCTCCAAAATCTTCAGTGGTGCATCCACCCATTTTGGCGCTGAACCAAACACCCAGGCCTGCCCTGTTGATCTGGCATTGCCGGGCGTTTTGCCCGTCATGAACAGGGGGGCCGTTGAAAAGGCCATCCAATTTGGTCTTGCCATTGGTGCAGACGTCGCGCATCAGTCTGTTTTCGCCCGCAAAAATTACTTTTATCCTGACTTGCCCAAAGGCTACCAGATCAGCCAGTTTGAAAAGCCAGTTGTCATCGGTGGCACACTAGAGTGCCTGGTTGAACCCAAAGGACAGAAACCCTACACCAAAACCATCCGTCTCACCCGTGCCCATCTGGAAGAAGATGCAGGGAAATCCATCCATGATCGGTTTCCGGGGCAAACAGGCATTGATCTGAACCGTGCGGGCACCCCATTACTGGAAATCGTGACAGAACCAGACATGCGCAGTGCGGCTGAGGCAGCTGCCTATGCCAAGGCACTGCATTCATTGGTCATCTGGCTGGGAATGTCTGATGGCAACATGCAGGAAGGCTCTTTCCGCTGTGATGCCAATGTATCTGTGCGTCCTGCAAATTCCGAGGTACTGGGAACCCGTTGTGAAGTAAAAAACCTGAACTCTTTCCGGCATCTGGAAGACGCCATCAACTACGAGGTCGCCCGCCAGATTGACTTGATTGAAAATGGAGGAAAAGTCGTTCAGGCAACCCGTCTGTACGATCCAGACAAACATGAAACACGGGAAATGCGGACAAAAGAAGATTCAGACGATTACCGCTACTTCCCGGATCCCGACCTGCCACCGCTGATCATTGATCCAGAATGGATTGAACAGGTGAAATCTAACTTGCCAGAACTGCCGGGTGCTATGAAAACGCGTTTCATCGCTGAATATGGTCTGCCTGAATATGACGCTACGGTACTGACCTCTTCCAAATCCATGGCAGCTTACTTCGAAAAACTGGTTGCACTGACCGGAAAGCCATTGGCGAAACAGGCCGCAAACTGGATGATGGGAGATCTCTCCTCCGCCATGAACCGTGAAAACATGGAAATCGACAGCGTACCTGTTTTTGCAGAACAGCTATCCCTGTTAATAAAGCGTATCGCCGACAACACCATCTCGAACAAAATCGCCAAAGAAGTATTCAGTCTGATGTGGGAGAACCAGTCTGATAATCCTGATATTGTTGATCGCATCATCGAAGAAAAAGGCCTGAAGCAAATCTCTGATACAGGTGCCATTGAAAAAATCATCGACGAAGTTCTTGCAAGCAACCAAAAGTCAGTCGATGAATTCCGTGCCGGTAAAGCAAAAGCTTTCAACGCACTAATCGGTCAGGTAATGAAAGCAACCCGGGGCAAAGCAAACCCGGGGCAAGTCAATCAGCTGTTGAAACAAAAGCTGGGAGCCTGACTGAACTTGGTTTTCTGAAATTTGAAAATTTGAAATTATGGGCGTTTCTATGGAAATTTCAAAATCCGGCAGTCTAAAACCCAATCAAGCGAGAAAAAGAAATAAATGGATTTTGCTTGGTGCAATGGCAGTGGTCACAGCCATGTTATCTGCGTGTGCGAAAAAAGAACCGGTTGATACTAAACAGAAACAAGAACAGGAACAGACAAAAGTTGAACAGGCTGCCTATCAGCCACCAGCCCAGTGGACTGAAATAGACAAGGCAACATTCGGTAAAAGAACCATCACCATTTATATGCGGGCGACCGAACATGATGACACAATAAAGGGAGTAAAGGTTGAAACCGCTGCCCGTGCGGAAGACGATTTTCGGAAAACACCTCTTACCAAGATAAATGGCTACGCCATTGTCAACTGTGAAAAACAACTAGTTCAACTGGACGATGGTAGCACTCCGACAATCCTAGATACCCAAAACTATCTGAAATTTGCCTGTGGCAATACAGTGGCAAGTCATGGAAAAACACTCCAGGGCGGACTCCAAAGTGTCAACGAAATCAGTACTTCGAAAAAATCAGGCAACGCCTTGTCCAGAGGAGACTGGACGCACATCATCAGTTTTCCAAACGGCAACGGGAAAACAATTAATCATGTCTTTGTCGACGAAAAAACAAAGACAGGAAATTCCTCTTTGGTGAGAACAACGCTGGAGTCCGGTAACCTTGACGGGTGGTCACTCATTTACAGGAAAGAAGCAGACTGTGCATCAAACACAATGAGAACCGTTTCAACTGTTTCCTGGTACAACCCTAAAGGAAGCTATGCAAAAGAAACGCAACCAAACAACCCCGGCTGGCAGACAGTTAAAAACGATGGCGATGTAGCGCTGATAGGATACCTATGCCAATAAATATCCAAAGTCAAAGAAAACGGCGGAAGAATCTTTATATCCAGAACCTATCCAAAACCGTTTAGCCTGGCTGTTATCCATCTATCAGCATCCTGTGCGATGCTTTTCAGGCTTTTAATCAAACCTTGTGCAATCATGGCTTATCCAGTTATCTGATAGCTGGCAACAAAAAACACTGTAGGACTTTCCTGTCATCAAGAAGGGGGGGGATGTTCCTCCAGAAATTCAGACTATTCTATCCGATAAGAAAAATGACAGATTTTCAGACAGTTACAGGCAGTTACAGGCACTACAAACTGGACAAAAAGAAACAAAGGGAGTTTTAACCTTGGATAAAATGCCACGAAATCCCGTTTTTTTCACTTTTTATCAAAAAAACTTTCAATTCCCTAAAAGTTTGGGGTATAATGGACTCCGTAATCATTCCTTTTATCAAGTTTTCCCCCATCTGGACTACCCCTAGATGGGGGATTTTTTTGCATATCTCTGCCATTCATAGCATTATTTTCCATAAAAAATCCCGACTGTCTCGCGACAGCCAGGATTTCATCAACATGTAAGTAGTTATCCCGGTTACTAACCGACATCCGCCTGCCGAAAGGATACGGCATCAAGATGCTGTACTGGTTTTTCCCCACCATGTACTGGGGGCTTATGAAGAAAGCTTATAAGATGCAATATAACATCCTATTTTCAATAAAGTTGTTTTATTTTGTAACAGACACATAGCACCAGCCCACACAGAAGAAAAGTCTCAACAAAAAAACACCCCACAACAGGACACCGCTTGTTATAGGGTGTTGACATCCTTTCAGAGCCAGACTTCTAAAACCCGTTTTTTATTTGCTCCAGACAACATCAAAAATGCGCTGGAGCTCTTCCATCATTTTCTGATCCTTGGTGAGGAATCCTTTAAAGCGTTCAAGGTATTTCTGCTTGGCTTCTTCCAAGGCCATCGGAACCAATTTTTTCTGAAAATATGGCAGATTCGGAATTTCGATACCTTTCGCCTCGATACCCATCAAATCACGCATTTCAATGGCGGTAGCAAGGTTTTCCGCAGCAACTACCTGTTCAGGCATATGTGGCAGATTATAGGCATCACAGATGGCATCACCGACATCTGTCCTGATACGCATGGACTCTTCCAGCATACGGAAGACAGGAGATGTTCCGACATAAGCTTTAGATGCGTTGCAGAGCAAACCATTAAATGAAAGGTCAACCGGTAAAATATCTGAAACAAGCAATGCATGCTGTGCTTCGCTGAAGAAAATTTTGGTATGACCGTTGAAACGTGGCAGATAGGACAGTGAATGGGCGATGTCAATTGGATTGAAATCTGTCGCGTGCATATTATGGAAGTCGAAACTACCCCCACTGTAAAGCTTCATCTTTGGCAGAGCCTTACCCTCTGGAGTTACTTCAATTTCCCCTGCAAAATCGCCAAACATATCAAAATCATCGAAGTCGTCGTTGGTGTTACGGCTTGTATTATTCATGGACATTTTCCTTTCAGTCTAATGCTTAGGAAGCATGGAACAGTAACAGTATTCATGAGCACCAAATCTTCCTACCTTACTTATGGTATAAATATATCAGATATCGCAATATTATGCTGATGGTAAAGAGAAATTTATTGATTTGTTTCTGTCATACCATACTGCACTCTACTGGGATATGGAAGTAGGTGCGTCCAACCATAGGGGGATATCTCCCGCAGGCTGTCTCCTGGAAGGAAGCCCGTATC
>CAZWTQ010000042.1:0-11013 GCA_964636975.1 uncultured Oxalobacter sp.
GGTCGTGGTAAAGGTGGTGGCGATAAAGAAGCTAAATCCTTGGAAGAATTCCGTGAATTGGCAAACCAGATCCTAGGCATGACTTTGGTGACTCACCAAACGGGACCGCAGGGCAAATTAGTTCAGCGTTTGTTGATTGAAGAAGGTGCCGATATCCAGAAAGAATACTATGTCGGTATGGTTGTCGACCGTGGAACCCAGCGTGTTGCGTTAATAGCTTCTTCTGAAGGTGGTATGAACATCGAAGATGTTGCCGCTAAAACGCCAGAATTGATCCACAAAGTGTTCATTGAACCGTCAACTGGATTGACCGATGCTGAAGGTGAAGGTATTGCACGCAAAATTGGTATGCCTGAAGAGGCCGTCAAGGAAACCTGCAAGTTCATGCAGGGCTTGTATAAAGCTTTCGTTGAAACGGATGCTTCCTTGGCTGAAATCAATCCGCTGATCCGTACCGGTAATAATAATGTCATTGCACTAGACGCCAAGTTCAACTTCGATTCCAATTCACTGTACCGTCATCCAGAAATCATGGCACTGCGAGACTTGTCTGAAGAAGACCCAGATGAGATTAAAGCTTCTGAATTCGGATTGACCTATATTTCTCTAGATGGTGACATTGCATGCTTGGTTAATGGTGCTGGTTTGGCAATGGCGACAATGGATATCATTAAGCTGTATGGAGGTTCTCCTGCCAACTTTTTGGATGTTGGTGGTGGTGCAACCACGGAACGTGTTACTGAAGCATTCAAAATTATGTTGGCCAATCCTGCTGTCAAGGCGATTCTGGTCAACATCTTTGGCGGCATCATGCGTTGTGATGTGATAGCAAATGGCATTGTCGCCGCCGCAAAACAGGTTGAGCTGAAGGTACCACTAATTGTCCGCTTGGAAGGCACCAATGTTGACTTGGGTAAGAAGATTCTGGCTGAATCCGGCCTGCCTATCATTTCTGCGAATGGTATGGCTGATGCAGCGCAGAAAGCCGTTAACGCAGCAAAGGGTAACTAATTATGTCTATTCTGATTAATAAGAACAGCCGTGTCATTGTCCAAGGGCTGACCGGTAAGACTGGCGCATTCCATACTGAAATGTCTATAAACTATGCTTTTGGTAAGGAGTGTTATGTCGGTGGAGTCAATCCTAAAAAAGCTGGCATTGAATTCTTGGGGTTGCCTGTTTTTGCGACTATAAAGGAAGCAAAAGAACAGACTGGTGCGAATGTCTCTGTTATTTATGTTCCACCTCCATTTGCTGCAGCGGCTATTGATGAAGCTGTTGAAGCTGAAATGGATTTGGTTATCTGTATTACAGAAGGGATTCCTGTCGAAGATATGTTGCGTACCCGTTACAAGATGCAGGGTAAGAAGACCATCTTGGTTGGTCCCAACTGTCCTGGTGTCATCACTCCAGATGAACTGAAGATTGGCATTATGCCTGGACATATCCATCGGAAGGGTTCCATTGGTGTCGTCTCCAAATCCGGTACATTGACCTATGAAGCAGCTGGTCAGCTAGCAGAATTTGGTTTGGGTCAGTCCACGGTCGTTGGTGTTGGCGGCGATCCGATTAATGGTTTGAAGCATATCGATGTGCTGAAAATGTTCAATGATGATCCGGAAACCGAAGCCGTTATTATGGTTGGTGAAATCGGCGGTAGCGATGAAGAAAATGCTGCACGTTGGGTCAAGGACAATATGAAGAAACCAGTCATTGGCTTCATTGCTGGTGTCACTGCGCCTCCGGGCAAACGTATGGGTCATGCTGGTGCTATTATTTCTGGCGGTAAGGGAACCGCACAGGAAAAACTGGCTGTCATGGAAGAATGCGGCATCAAGGTGACCCGCAATCCCGCAGAAATTGGCAAGACACTGAAGTCTGTCCTGTAATTTTCCTTTTCTCAAAGAGAAAGCCCTGTAGTGGAAGCTACAGGGCTTTTCTGTCTATAAAGAATCAGAAGTGTCCTGTTTCTAGGTAATGGCAAAGACATTTCAGACAGTGTCGGATGCTTTGGTTGCGAACAGCTTCGCGGTTTCCATTAAACAGTTGCTTATCAGTGCTAAAAATGCCATCTTTAGTAGCGAAACCGAAGCAGACTGTTCCAATAGGTTTTTCTGGTGTTTCTCCGCCGGGACCTGCGATGCCTGTTGTGGAGATGGCGATATCGCCATCTGTGACAGCCAAGGCTCCTTTTGCCATTGCCAGCGCAACTTTCTGGCTGACAGCACCTTGTTGGGCAATGAGTTCGGGAGGAACTTGGACAAGTTGCGTTTTTGAGTTGTTGGAGTAAGTGATGAAGCCACATTCAAACCACGCGGATGAGCCTGGGATGTCAGTGACCAGTTTGGCAAGATTGCCACCAGTGCAGGATTCTACAGTGACCAGTTTCAGATTTCTCTGTAACAGCAGGGAACCAGCTTGTTGGGGCAGTTCTAGATGGTTGTCTGTCATGGTATCTCCCTGATAAGTTAGGCGAATATGAATATCATTCTCTCATAAAGTGCAAAAAAGAGAATAGCGAAAACTGCTGCAATGATGTCATCAAGCATGACGCCAAAACCACCATGGATATGGCGATCAAACCACCGAATAGGCGGGGGTTTGACCATATCAAAGATGCGGAAGAGGATAAAAGCGATAAATTCCTGTATAAAGGATTCTGGCATGACGAATGCCAAGATGAACCACATGGCGATAATTTCATCCCAAACCATGTGTCCGTTGTCAGGATCATTAAGAACATCACCGGTGAACTGACAGGCCTTGATGCCGATTAGGAAACCGATTGTACAGATGATATACCAGGCAATAGGGGTGAACAGATTTGAAAAATATCGGGTCAGGAGATGAAATGAGATGACTCCGAAGACGGTTCCTGCGGTTCCTGGAACAAGTGGAGAGAGACCGCTACCGAACCCTAGCGAGATAATGTGCCAAGGATGTGAAAGCATGAATGTCAGATTGGGGA
Organism: uncultured Oxalobacter sp.; assembly: GCA_964636975.1. Classification (GTDB taxonomy): domain Bacteria; phylum Pseudomonadota; class Gammaproteobacteria; order Burkholderiales; family Burkholderiaceae_D; genus Oxalobacter. Next base: position 2,969 of record CAZWTQ010000042.1, read on the forward strand.
TAGTATCTGGCTTCCTGTTCATTTTTTCGGTGTGACGAAATGGTCGAATGAACGGATGTTGGTATGGCTCAGTGGACCAGTAGCATTGAACAGGCGAATGCCTGGTTGGGACTCAATTCTGCCGATGAGGGTAACAGGCACCCCAATTTGTCTGGCGGTTTTGATGACCTGCTCCCGACTTTTTGGAGATGCTGTGAAACATAGCTCATAGTCATCCCCACCACCGAGAGCACATTGCAGCTGCCAGGAGACATTCTGTTGTCGCAGGATATTGCTGATGGGTAGCGAATCAATATTAAGAGAAGCGCCGACGTGAGAAGCATCCAAGATATGGGAGAGATCTCCCAAAAGTCCATCTGACAGATCCAACGCAGCATGGGCAATCTGCCGGAGAGCAATACCCAGTTCAACCCGGGGTGCCGGTTTTTGCATATGAGGCAAGATTTGCCGAAACTGGTTGTCAGACAAGACCAATTCTTGTCGCATATGGGCGAGAGCGAGTCGTGCATCGCCGATAGTACCGGATATCCAGATGTCGTCTCCAGTTTTAGCGCCATCACGTCGTAAGGCTTGTCCTGTTGGAATCTGTCCGAATACAGTGATACAGATGTTCAATGGGCCTCGAGTGGTATCCCCTCCAATAAGCTCACATTGATACTGGTCTGCTAGTGCCAGCAAACCTTTTGCAAAAAGGGCTATCCAATTTTCATTAGATATTGGCAGGGAAATAGCAAGGGTAAATGCCATAGGGAGAGCTCCCATGGCAGCAAGGTCTGAAAGATTGACGGCAAGGGCTTTATGTCCTAGCAGTTCCGGATTGGTATCTGGAAAGAAATGAGTACCCGAAACGAGCATATCTGTAGAAATTGCTGTCTGGAAGTTGCCGGATTGTCTGATCAGTGCACAGTCATCACCGACACCAAGGTCGGCTCTGGAGGCTGGTTTTGTAAAATATTTTGCAATGAGGTCAAATTCAGAAATCATGGACTAGAATCTACAGAAGAGTGAATATTAAGAAGTTAATAAGTACATAATAAATCTTATCGCTGTTGCAGCAAAGCAAGACATGTGATGTTACACTGCATTCTTATAGTCGCAGATATGTTGTTACTCGAATTTATACTATCGCTATTGTACCGGGCACGGTATTAGTATCTGGTTATTTTTGGTTGAAATTGTCGGTTTTATGAATCAGGTATCTTTGATTGAATATATTGGCACAGGATTATTTTTCCTGGCACTGCTGCACAGTTTCTCCACAAAGTTCTTTGTTCGGCTGGCACAACGTAGCAACAGTCATTCCGGTCTCTGGATGATGCTTGGGGAAGTTGAGGTCGTTTTCGGTTTCTGGGCATTTGTTCTGTTGGGGTTCATGTCAGCGGTTGATGGCTACCAGAGTGCAGTGGAATATCTGGATACTCGCAATTTTACCGAGCCACTTTTCGTGTTTGTGATTTTAGTAATTGCAGGGACACGTCCTGTACTTCAAGCTGCTCAGCTGCTGATTGATGCTCTGGATCGCTTAATTCCGTTTCCAGGAACAACGGCTTATTATTTTCTGACATTATCCGTTGTTCCGATTTTAGGTTCTTTCATCACAGAGCCAGCGGCGATGACACTGGGAGCAATTATTCTGCGGGATCGTTATTTTACGAAGAAGATTCCTGAAACGATGCGATATCTGACAATCGCCATTCTGCTGGTCAATGTCTCGATTGGTGGCGTGTTGACTCCTTATGCGGCACCTCCTGTCCTGATGGTCGCCGGTAAATGGGGATGGGGACTTCACCATATGCTGATGAATTTCGGGTGGAAAGCAGTAGTTGCCATTTTCCTGAATGCGTTGGTAGCTTGCCTGATGTTCTGGAAGGTATTGTTTGCCATGGGCAAACAGCATGAAGATCATGAAATTCCCCGTGTTCCTCTTGTTGTGATGCTGATCCATCTGTCAGCTTTGGTTCTGGTTGTGCTTTTTAGTCATCATCCTGCAGTGTTTATGGGAGGATTCCTGTTGTTTTTAGGGTTTACTGAGGCTTATCAAAGATATCAGAGTCCATTGATGTTACGAGAAGGGTTATTAGTTGCTTTTTTTCTAGCGGGACTGGTTGTTTTAGGCGGTTTGCAGAAATGGTGGCTTGAACCAATCCTTTCTAGTATGAGTAGCACAGTACTTTTTGGTGGGGCAACGATGCTTACAGCAATTACTGACAATGCTGCATTGACCTACTTGGGTTCTTTGGTTGAAGATCTCTCAAATGTTAGCAAGTATGCATTGGTGGCTGGTGCAGTAACAGGTGGTGGGTTAACGGTTATTGCCAATGCGCCAAATCCGGTCAGTTTCTCTTTGTTAAAAAATACATTTGAATATCGATCCATCAGCCCCCTGTCCCTGTTCCTATATGCACTGACACCAACAGTAATTGCTGGTTGCTGTTTCATGTTACTGTAACAGCAGATTGCGAAAAAACAACATATCTGCAAAAACACATCCTTCTGTTACTCCTATTTAGGATAACTCCAATGGAACGCTGTTTTAAATAATCCCTATTCATAATATTTTCAAGATAAAAAACCTTTTATATTATCCTTATTTAATATAATTTAATGAGGTATTATCCTTCTATTATTCCTGTTTAGAATGACTCCAATGGAACGCTGTTTTAAATAATCCCTATTCATAATATTTTCAAGATAAAAAACCTTTTATATTATCCTTATTTAATATAATTTAATGAGGTATTATCCTTCTATTATTCCTGTTTAGAATGACTTCAAAAAAATATTTTTGTTTCTCGTTTTTTGTTTGATATAATTTTTGAAAAGGATATAGATTGATCATGTCTGAAATTGACTCGCAATTAGAAACTATCCACATACCTCCACATTCTGTTGAGGCAGAGCAGTCAGTGTTGGGAGGGTTGCTTCTTGATAGCTCTGCTTGGGATCGGCTTGGAAGTCTCCTAAAAGAAGAAGATTTCTACCGTTTCGATCACCGTCTGATTTTCCACCATATCGTTCGTTTGGCGTCTGCTTCAAAACCTGCAGATGTCATTACAGTCTTTGAGTCGTTACAAGCATCCGGCAAAGCGGAAGAAGTAGGCGGCCTTGAATACTTGAATTCACTAGCGAGGAATACGCCATCAGCAGCCAACATTCGGCATTATGCACAGCTTGTCCGTGACAGAAGTATTTTGCGACAATTGATTACGGTGTCTGATGAAATTTCCTCTAGCGCTTTCCAGACGCATGGTAAAGATGTCAATCAGATTCTTGATGAGGCGGAGACTCGTATTTTTGCTATTGCAGAGAAAAGTAGCAGAGAAACTCAAGGGTTTCAGTCCATCAATTATCTATTGGCAGGCGTTGTAGAGCGAATTGAGGAACTATACGATAGTGAAAGCGGTAGCGATATTACAGGGACTCCGACAGGCTTCATTGACTTGGATCAGATGACATCTGGGCTACAGCCTGGAGATCTGGTGATTGTGGCGGGGCGCCCGTCAATGGGTAAAACAGCATTTGCTGTCAATATTGGAGAGTATGTAGCGATAGAACAAGCGCTGCCTGTCTGTATTTTTTCAATGGAAATGAGTGGGGCCCAGTTAGCGGGTCGTATGCTGGGTTCTGTTGGAAGACTGGATCAACACCGCCTCCGTACAGGACGTCTTCAGGACAGTGACTGGGACAAACTGACGTTTGCCATGGGCAAGATGAATAATGCCCCGTTGTATGTCGATGAGACCCCTGCACTGAATGGTATCGAACTCCGGGCAAGGGCAAGGCGATTAGCAAAGCAATGCGGCAAACTTGGACTGATTATCATTGATTACCTTCAGCTGATGTCGCCAAGTAGTGCTGGCGAAAACAGAGCAACCGAGATTTCGGAGATTTCCCGAGGACTGAAGGCACTGGCTAAAGAATTGGATTGTCCTGTAATTGCTTTGTCGCAGTTGAACCGTTCCGTTGAGCAACGACCTAACAAACGTCCTGTCATGTCTGACCTTCGGGAATCTGGTGCAATTGAACAAGATGCTGACCTGATTTTATTTATTTATCGTGATGAGGTTTATAACCCGGACTCCCCTGACAAAGGAACTGCAGAGATCATTATTGGGAAACAACGTAATGGTCCAATTGGCAGTATCAGGCTGACATTCCTTGGACAATATACAAAATTTGATAACTATGCTGGCAATATGGAGGAATACAGCAGATAAAAAGTAGCAAAAAGAAGTTTTTAGTGTTGAGATAAATTTTTGTATGACTAAATTAAAAGAGAAAACGAAATGTTCGGGAAATTAATGCCAAAAGAAGCGAAGTTCTTTGACTTGTTCAATAGGCATGCAGAACTGTGTGTCAATGCCGCGTCCGAGTTGATTGAGTTGATGCGGGGGAAGGATGCTGACCATTTTGAACAATGGATGCATAGTATCGAAAATATCGAAAAACAGGCCGATGATGTAACGCATGAAGTAGTCATGGGCTTGTGTAAAACGTTTGTTACCCCATTGGACAGGGAGGATATTTATCGGTTGATTTCCCGTATGGATGACATCATTGATCTGATTGAGGATTCAGCACAGGCAGTCTCCCTGTATAACATCGAAGCCATTACCCCGGAAACTTTTCGTCTTGCAGAACTTTGCCTAATCAGCTGTGAAAAGCTTAAAGAAGGGATTTCGATGCTAAATAATATGAAGGATGCACCTAAAATTCTGGAACTCTGTAGACAGGTTGATCAGCTTGAAACTGAAAATGACTATGTCACTTATGAGGCGATGTCCAATCTTTTCCGCAATGAGCCAGATGTCCGCACGTTGATTAAACTGAAAGCTTTGTATGAGCTTTTGGAGAATGTTTGCGATATTTGCGAGGAAGTTGGTAGCATTTTAGAAGGTATTGTTGTTAAGAATGCCTGATGACATGAACGTTCAGGAAATGGCATTTCTGATGGATTACTCAAGGTAGGAGAATATGCAGGCGATACATGTTGGACTAACTGCCATCATCATTATTATCGGCATGGCATTGTTGTTCGATTTTATGAATGGTTTTCATGATGCGGCAAATGCAATTGCCACTGTTGTTTCCACAGGGGTTCTGAGGCCTCAGATCGCCGTAGGCGTTGCTGCATTCATGAATGTCCTTGCAATTTTTATCTTTGATCTGCATGTGGCAACAACCATCGGGAAAGGCATTGTCGATGCTGCTATCGTGGATCACTATATTATTTTCGGGGCATTATTTGGCGCTATTGCCTGGAATATCATCACTTGGTATTACGGCATCCCGTCATCCTCTTCCCATGCTTTGGTTGGTGGGCTGATTGGTGCCGCATGGGCCAAAAGTGGGAGTAGTTCACTGATTGCCAGCGGCATTCTGAAAATTGTTGCTTTTATTGTTATTTCCCCTGTGTTGGGGTTTGTTTTCGGCTCGGTCATGGTGTTGCTGATTTCTTGGGCGTTTGTTCGAGCCACTCCGGGAACAGTGGATCGTTGGTTTCGTCGTATCCAGTTGTTTACCTCTTCACTGTACAGCCTAGGACACGGCGGTAATGATGCCCAGAAGACCATGGGGTTGATCTGGATGCTGTTAATAGCATCCGGTTATATGACTTCATCTGACCATTTGCCACTATGGGTGATTATATCCTGCTACGGTGCCATCGGTTTTGGAACATTGTTTGGTGGATGGCGTATTGTAAAAACCATGGGACAGAAAATCACCAAGGTAACACCTGTAGGAGGGGTTTGTGCAGAAACGGGAGGTGCCTTGACACTGTTTCTGGCGACGGCATTAGGGGTTCCTGTCTCCACCACCCATACCATTACAGGAGCTATTGTCGGGGTGGGTGCCTCCAAACGATTATCTGCTGTTCGCTGGGGGGTAGCAGGCAATATTGTTTGGGCCTGGGTTCTGACGATTCCAGCAGCAGCAACGATATCGGCAATTGGTTGGTGGATTGGGACAAAAATCATCTGATTTGGGAAGAAATTGAAGCTTTTGCCTTGAAAGGAGCTCTGGAATTGCAATTGCCTGTAAGAGGTAGTTTCATAATGTAATGGTCTGAGATAGTATTTCTCAGACCGTTTTCGGTAGCTGGTTGGCTAGAAAGATGAACTGTTCCAACATCAGCTGTTCAGGTCGCTTTGCTGGGTCGATACCATATTGTTCCAAAATTGTTTCAGAAAACAAAGGAGCCAATGTGTTGCGAATAATTTTTCGTCGTTGGGAAAAGGCCTGCATGACCACTTTGGATAGGTTTTCAAGATTGCAGGGGATAGTGGTTTCTTTAGGAATCATTCGTACAAAGGCAGAATCGACTTTGGGGATTGGTTCAAAGGCAGTCGGTGGGACGGTAAACAGCATGTCGATGTCATAACGCCATTGGAGCATAATGGAAAGCCGACCGTAAGTCTTTGAACCATGTTTTGCTGCCATCCGTTCCACGACTTCTTTTTGCAACATGAAATACTGATCCTTGACCTGGTTTGCGAAGGTCATCAAATGGAAAAGCAGAGGGGTTGAGATATTGTACGGTAGGTTACCAACAATCCGAATCTTTTTCTCTGGATAGGATTGAAGCGAACAGAAATCAAAAGCCAGCGCATCCTCTTGATGGATGGTGATGGGGGTGTCTTTAAATTTCTTTTGCAGGAAAGCAGCCAGATTCCGATCCAGTTCTACAGCATCCATCCGCTTCAGATGAGGCAGGAGTCGTTCTGTTAATGCTCCCAAACCTGGACCAATTTCAACCATGGAGTCTTCGGACTTGGGTGCGATAGCTTCTATAATGGTATTCAAGACAAATGGATTTTTCAGAAAGTTCTGTCCGAACCGTTTGCGGGGAATATGTTTCATGAGACCGGCAGGGATTTGATTACCAGGTCAGCAGCAGTCTTCAGTGCAACAGACATGCTGCCAGCATCGGCGATGCTTAGTCCTTTGGCTGCAATATCTAATGCTGTACCATGGTCAACAGATGTCCGAATGATGGGCATACCTAAAGTGATGTTGACCCCGTGACCAAAAGTGGCATATTTCAGTGCTGGTAGTCCTTGGTCATGGTACATGGCAAAAATGCAGTCTGCATTTTTAAGAAAATGTGGTTGGAAAATGGTATCAGCGGGATAAGGCCCTGTAATATGGATACCCTGCTGTTTCATGTATTGGATAGCAGGTTGAAGGATCTGGATTTCTTCCATGCCCAGATAGCCATTCTCACCAGCATGGGGATTGAGTCCCGTCATCAGGATTCGTGGCGTAGTCAGTCCGAAGCGTTTTTTCAGGTCTTCATGGATAATGGAGATGGTTTCAATCAATCCTTCAATGGTAATGGCATCTGATACGGTTTTCAGGGGTAGATGGGTGGTGGCAAGGGCAACTCTTAGAATCGTATCAGAAGGCAACCCGTAATTTTGCGGAATTTTCCCCGCAAGCATCATTACTGCCCGTTTTGTATGGGTTTTCTTGGCAAAGTATTCAGTGTGTCCAGTGAATGGAATGCCCGCATCATTGATGATGCTTTTTTGAACAGGCGCTGTCACCACTGCATCAAAGGTGCTGTTCAAAGTGCCATTGATAGCAATGTCCATAAACGACAGTACGGCAGCCGCATTTTGCGAGTTCAACTGACCGGCAACAGGTGGTACAGCTAGAGGACTATCGACAACAATGAGGTTTCCTGAAAGGGATTCGATCTCCCTTCTGGATAGATTGTTGGCAGGCAGACAGCGTATCGATGAGTGGTATCCCAACTGATGGATTAAACTGGCAAGTTGATAGTAATCTCCAATCAGAACTGGTTGGAGACAGTCCAAACAGTCTATTGCACCACGGATGGAAATTTCAGGTCCTATGCCGGCAGGTTCTCCTGTTGTAATAGCGATAATAGGATGTTTCATGGTTCTTGATTGTCCAGGCGGTATTCAACGTATACTTTGTCCCGTAGCTGGCGGAGCCATTCACTGGTTTCTTCTGCAATCTTGCGTTCCCTGATTTTTTGTTGGGCTACCGCACGTTTACGTTCTTGAGATGTGTCATCC
>CAZWTQ010000042.1:11023-13838 GCA_964636975.1 uncultured Oxalobacter sp.
TCGCTGATTTCGCCGATATTCAACGCCATCATGGCTTTTTCAAATTCAGGAACTGTATCACCTGGATAAATCCAGCCCAAGTCTCCTCCTCTGCTAGCAGAAGTGTCGTTAGAATAAGTTTTTGCCAGCTCTTCAAATGATGCGGAGTTATTAATAATACGTTGTTTTAGATCGACCAACTTGTGCTTTGCTTCATCAGCAGAAACAAGCTGATTAACTTTGATCAGAATATGGCGGGCATGGATCTGCTGTATGGTGTTGTTTGTGGTAGCTGTCTGGTTCCCGTTTTCTAGGTTACGTCGTTCGAGTACTTTCAGAATGTGAAAACCGTTTGGACTCCTGATGATACCTGTAATGCCTCCAACAGGAACATTTACTAATGCTTCGGCAAATGCCTGTGGCAAACGATTGATATTTCGCCATCCGATATCCCCTCCGCTGAGTCCTTCATCAGCATCAGAGAAGGATGCAGCATTTTGTTGGAAATCACTACCAGACTGAAGCAGTTTCAATACTTTTTCTGCTCGTTCCTGTTTTTCTGCTATCTGTTCTGGTGAAGCATTTTCCGGTATCCGGATCAGGATATGCCCCAGCCGAATTTCTGCTTGAGATTTGGATTCTGTTGGTTCATTCTCGATTAGACTCTCGACCTCGGCATCATTGACCAGAATCTTGCTATCAACTTCATGGTAGCGCAGGCGTTGCATAGTCATGTCTTTGCGAAAATCTTCACGGAAATTTTCAAAAGACTTTCCTTCTTTTTCAATCATTTCCTGGAACTGACTCATAGTTTTGCCATTTTGTTGAGCCATCATGGCGATGCTTTTGTCCAGTTGTACATCTGTGACATTGATACCCATTTCCTTTGCTAACTGAACTTGTGCACTTTCAATGATCATTCGTTCCAGAACTTGTTTCTGTAGAATTTCAGGAGGAGGAAGCTGGATGTTCCGGACTTTCAACTGATCTGTTACCAATTTGATACGGCTTTTTAATTCAGATACAGTAATGACATCCTTATTGACAATGGCAGCAATGGAGTCAATGACAACAGAGTGTGGTTTTCTTGCAGAAGTTCCTTGTAGTGGTTGCTGCGTTTCTGTTATTGGTACTTTGTTTTCGGCAGGAACAGAATCTGCCGGCGCCACACAGGGGAGGATACTGATGATCAATATCATCAGCCATCTCATGATCGGGCATCTGAAATCAACTTGATTGATAAAAAGCATGAAAAATCCTTGTTAGAAGGTATCTTCTTTCTGATAACGCTCTGTTAAAGCGTCATATCCTGTGACTTTTTCTTGTATTTCCCTGACGGGATCGTTACCTAGTCGGGCAAAACCTTTCAGTTCAAGCTGTACATAGAATGAGGTATTACTTTCATCATAGGATGTCGCTTCATGTTGGGCAACAAGTCGCAATACCCAGCAGTCAGCGTTGTATTCCAGACCGGCAATACTTTCGATAACCCGATTGTTGGTATAAGAATAGTTATGTTGCCCAACCAAATACCATCTGTCTCCAATCGGCCATTGACCAGAAATGATCGTTTGGTTCAGTTTATCTCCACCGATGGTTGCATCAACTTCATCCCGCATATAACGGTATTCTATATTAAGGGTTTTCATAGGACCTGGTTTCCAGTTCATCGAGATGTTGCCCATATTGACCATATCGTGATTCAGACCATACTGGATATTGGAGTCAAAACTGAATTCGTCGGTCAGTTGGCCGTTAGCCTGTAATAATAGGTCAGAATAATCTGGGGAGTTTTCTTCAGATGAACGATACAAGAAAACCCGTTGCTTCCTGAGATTGAATTTTTGACCGGCAGTGAAGCGTAAACGTTCGGTTCCATCCTGTTCCAAGAAACGGGTTGTCAATGCTGCAGTCAGACTGTTCTGGTCAGCAATACGGTCAACACCAGAATAGGGATTGTCAGCAAACAGTTTGGCATAACCGAAAGTATATTGACCAGAGTCAAAAATTGGGAATTTACTTTGATCTTTATAAGGGGTGTAGGCATAAAACAGACGAGGTTCCAATGTTTGAGTGCTACCGTCACCAAAAAGACTGGAATCCCGTTCAAAAACCAAGCCACTATCAAGCAATAAGGTTGGTAATGTACGGCTAAGGGAAGTATCTGGTACCAGTGTGTTATCTACATCTTCCAGTTTGTATCGGGTGATATTAAGCTTTGCTTTTGGAACGATAAACCAACCAACATGGTGGATAGGATAAGACAAAACAGGTTCGACAACATAACGATTGCCTCTGTTTTGTTTATAGCTAGTATATCTTCTGTGGCTGTTCCTATAGTTTTTCCATCTTGAACCCCAATAGAAATCCATGTTTTTGTTATCGAGCCAGAAACGGGTGGCTGACGCACGGAATCTCCAGTCAAGACCCTCGATGCTATCAGATCCATAAAGTGTAATTTGGGGTAAGCGGGAATGGGTTTTTACGAGGATAGCGTCCCTGTCTTGTAGGAGTTGATATCCTGATGCTATAACAGATGCAGTCCATGAACCAAAGTGTTTTGTTTTGAATGATTTGCTGACTTTACCATAACGTTGCAAGAAGCGTTTATTGTTGCCTTCGTCAGCATAGCCTGAATACTGAGTCTTTAGATCCCCAGCATTCCGCCACATTGAAAAATCATCTGGGTAGTCATCATCAGAGGCTCCTTTGTAATCCCAGTTCACCCTCCACCCATCATCAAATGTCTGTTCATGTCGGGTTGAATACAGATATCGGCGATGTCCTGTTTGACGGTCATTGGGCATATATTCAAAGTAGATATTTCCTCCATAAT
>CAZWTQ010000043.1:0-8544 GCA_964636975.1 uncultured Oxalobacter sp.
AAATAGGTGATTTCCAGTCAAATAAGATCGCATCTTCCCTTACAGAATGCCCAAATACTGCAATGCCTTTGCGATGCCATCTTCGTCCACAGTCGCCGTGACATAATCGGCCCTGTCTTTGACTGCCTGCTCCGCATTTCCCATCGCCACGCCAATACCAGCGTAAGCCAGCATCCCGATATCGTTATGACCATCTCCAAACGCCATGATCTCTTCAGGCTGGATATGCTCATATGCCAAAATGGTCTGGATACCGACGTCCTTACCTCCTCCTTCCGGAATCGCATCAAAACAGGCTGGTAGCAAGCGGGTTATCTGGATATGGCGCAACTCCCTGGTGATAAGGTTTTCCTGCCCTTCAGGCATGAATATGACAAACTGAAGCACATCGTCTTCCGGAAAAGCATCCAAATCAGATGGTTCTGGCAAAGGATGGTTAATAGCACTGAACAGCTCCCGGACACGTTCATCAATGATATTGAGACTCCCTCCTTTTTCATGGACGAACAGGCAAGGAAAACGGTATTGCTGGATCAAGATCTTCAATTTACGGATATCCTCCCTGTCAAACGTCTGTTTTCGGATAACTCCTGATGCTCCATAGCAGTATTGCCCATTCAGGGTCAGATAGGCATCAAATTTGAAATACTGATCCATGAATGACATCGTGGTCGGAGAACGTCCAGTCGCAATGTAAAGCCGAATACCTTTGTCCCTCAAAACCTGAAGCGCCTGCCGGGTCGAATCTGGCATTGAATGCGTCTTGAAACTGATCAATGTGCCGTCAATATCGAAAAATATTGCCTTGATTTTTCCCTGTGTCATTTTTTGTAAACTTTGTTCTGATTGCTCTAATTGTTTTTCTGGAACAAGCAATTCTAACACGTATGCAACGGCAACGGGCAACACGGCTTCATGGATTGTAACAGAACATTTCCAGGCAAAAGAATCCTGTATCCAACCGTTTCAGGACGCAGACGGCATAGTTGCTGGAACAGGTTTCGGCACGACTGGCGATACTGACTGGGGTGTCTGGGCTTTTGATGCTTCAGGCTGTACCGCTGCATTTTCAACAGGCTTCTCTGCCTGGATCTGGCGGACAACGATCCGTCGTCTCTTTCTGGCAGGTTTCTTTCTCTTGCGGACAACCGGTTTCTTCTTCACCGTCTGCATTGCCTTCCAGTTCCAAGGCGGGATAGGATTGGCACTCGCCCATAATCCATAGGAAGCATTCCGAGCCTGCGATTCCATCGATTGCCAACGGGCACAGATATCTTCTCTACAGACAGCACCATGAACCCATGCCAACCCTGCACCAGTCAGGTAAGCCTGAATGCTGTATTGATCATGGACATAGACGATGGCAACATCCGTATTGCCATCGGCATAGACACGGCGGACATCAACGGAACGCCCCAATACAAGCTTGCTGGTAGCATTCTTCGCCATCATACCATAGGGCTGACCCAGCTTCGGGGCTTCTACCCCGTAAAGCCGCACATAATACAACCCACCTTCATAGTTGACTTTCAGAGTATCACCTGAAACCACTTCTTCAACCACTCCTTCCCATTCAGCAAAAGCCAGTGACATCTGCAATGCCAAAACACAGGCTAAAAGGAATGCCCTCACGCAATATCTCCCATTCAATCAAATTCAAAGGTTAGATAACCGATAGTATGACGGCATCTTTAAATGGTGTACAGAAGGAAAGCCCAGCAGTTACAATTATTCTGTCTTATTTCCTCTTCTGGAAAAAAGAAAAACAACACGATTTAACATGATTTCCCTTAGAATGGAAATTGCTTGGTTATTCGGGTATTGGAAAAGTCTATGCGACTGCATGATTTTGGCCTGATCGGAAATTCACGGACAAGTGCCATTATTGACAACAACGGGCGGATTATCTGGTGGTGTTTCCCAATATTTGACAGTCATCCTCTCTGCAATGCACTGGTACCTTCCTGCGATTGCAGTAAAAGAGCTGATGATACGGGATTTATTGATGTGCTGTTTGAAAAAGTTCGCAGTAAGGGTCAATACTATATCCGGAACACACCAGTTCTAGTCACCCGCTTCGCCGACAATGCTCATAATGTGATTGAAACAGTCGATTTCGCTCCATGCTACATTCAATATGGGCGCATGTTTACACCGCCGACCATTGTCCGCATCATCCGGCGAATTGCCGGTAGACCACGCATCGCCATTCGGATTAGGCCAGCTTTGTCCGGTAAGGAAAACCAACAACAAATCATCGGTGCCAACCATGTTACCTTCAAGGGCGGCGATCTTGCTTTCCGCGTCACAACAGACGCTTCAATTACATCCCTCCTAGAAGAACAGGCTTTCTACCTGGAAGACAGCATCACTTTAGTCATGGGTACAGACCAAGCACTTGAAAATGCCACTAAAACCTTTGGTCAGACAGCCTTCGAAGCCACTATCGCTTATTGGCATGGCTGGATTCATAACATTTCAATCCCGCTGGAATGGCAAGATGCCGTCATCCGTGCTGCTATTACATTACGGCTGAACACGTTTTACGACACCGGTGCGATTGTTGCTGGACATGGCGTACTGGACGGATGCCACCAAACTCCCATCAGTAAAGTTGCATCCCTAAGCTGGGTTCGTGACGCATGTTCAGTCACTGGCGCATTAAACCGTCTTGGCGCAACAGGCACAATGGAACGTTATCTGCAGTATTTGCTGAATATCATCACAGATTCCAACGGACTACCTTTCCAGGCGGTTTATGACATCCATCATCGGACAATTGTCTCCAAAAATGACGATGATATCCGAAGAACTTCTGAACGCCATGATAGCTATGGTGCCGCCATACTCGCTTGTACACAAGCGTTTTTTGATAAACGCCTCTACCATCCTGCCGGTAAAGCAGTATTTGAACAGTTGGAACGCCTGGGAGAAACTGCGTTTGAACAATTCCACCACCCTGATCTAGATATTTGGGGATATGGTGAAAGTGCTGTCCATACCTATTCCAGCATGATGTGTTGGGCTGCCTGCGACCGTTTGGCACATATTGCAGAAAGACTTGACCTGACAGTGCAGGCAAAGAAATGGTCAGAATATGCAAGTATCATCCACAAACGAATTATCGAAAACGCATGGAACCCTGATCTCCAGACATTTACCGCTGTCTGGAATGGCAATATGGTAGATGCAAGTCTGTTGCGAATGATCGACCTGCATTTCCTGCCTGCCAGCGACGAACGAGTCGTCAAGACCATCAACCGAATTACGGAAAAACTCCTGCTGTCAGATTTTCTGCTATGCCGTGAACAAGACATCAACACAACCCAGGGTAGCCAGCCTCTCATCAGCACTTTCTGGTGGATTCTAGCGATGCATGCGCTTGGTCGGAAAGAACAGGCACGAGATACTTTTGAGCGGATTCTTTCTTATCGGAATTACCTGGGAATGCTTTCCTCCTCCATTTCCCGGGAAGATCATTCGCTGACAGGCGCTTTCCCATCGACATCGGCAATGGTTGGCATCATCCAGTGTGCCGTTGCCTTGTCCAAACCTTGGAATAGTCTGTATTGACCTTCTGGAAGGCTATTCAGACATTCAGGCAAATAAGTTAAACTTCAGACAAACATCAGATATTACGCTACGCACACAGAAAGACTATCCATTAACCATGCAGAAAAAAGTATTCATCAAAACCTTTGGCTGTCAAATGAACGAATATGACTCGTCCACAATGGTTGCGTTACTAGAAGCAGACAGCGGGTATATCCGCACCAATACACCCGAAGAGGCAGACCTAATTCTATTGAATACCTGTTCTGTCCGGGAAAAGGCTCAGGAAAAAGTATTTTCAGACTTAGGACGCTTCAAAAAAATCCAGAAAAACCGCCCCGAAGTGATAATTGCGGTATCCGGTTGTGTTGCTTCCCAAGAAGGTAAAGCGATTATCAGACGAGCTCCTTATGTGAATCTGGTTTTCGGTCCTCAGACATTGCATCATCTTCCTGAGATGATTCGGGCTTATGAAAAGACCGGTGAACCACAGGTAGACGTCAGTTTTCAGGAAATCGAAAAATTTGATTTCCTCCCTCCTGCCAGGATCGAGAGTGTGACGGCTTATATCTCCATTATGGAAGGCTGCAGCAAATATTGCAGTTATTGTATCGTGCCTTATACCCGTGGTGCCGAAGTTTCACGTGGCTTTGAAGACGTCCTAACTGAAGTGGCTGAAGCAGCAGTGCAAGGCGTCAGAGAAATTACGCTACTTGGCCAGAATGTCAATGCCTATCAGGGAATCCTTGAAGATGGCAGTACTGCTGACTTTGCCATGTTGCTGGAATATATCGCTGAAATCCCGGGCATTGAACGCATCCGCTTTGTAACCAGCCATCCCCGTGAATTCACCAAACGCCTGATTAATGCATATGCCCATATTCCTCAGTTGGTCAGCCACCTGTATTTGCCAGTCCAGCATGGTTCCGATCGGATTCTAGCAGCGATGAAACGAGGTTATACTGCCATCGAATACAAATCAATCATCCGCCGGTTAAAAGCCATCCGTCCGGATCTGCTAGTTTCCAGCGACTTTATCGTGGGATTTCCAGGCGAAACTGATGAGGATTTCAATAATCTGATGAAACTAGTTGAAGATGTTGGTTTCGATAATAGCTACAGCTTCCTATACAGTCCCCGTCCAGGCACGCCGGCCGCATCTCTTCCGATGGACATTCCACTGGATGTTCGGAAAAAACGGTTGGCCATCCTTCAGGCAAAGATTGATGCTAATACCCGGCACTACAACCAGCTGATGATTGACAGTATCCAAAATGTGTTGATCGAACAGGTCTCTCACCTGAATGCACAAGCTGTCCAGGGTAAAACTGACAATAACCGTGTTGTCCATATCCCGGTAAGTAACAATCCCGCTGACCATATCGGCCAGATGCGCAGCGTACGCATTACCGAAGCAGTCAATTTCTCTTTACGGGGTGAATTTATAGATTAGTAAAATATATTTATTTTTCAATTTGTTATCTGATTATTTTACATTAAATTTTTTAAAGTATTACTTAAAGTTTTTAAAGAAAGATGGCAAACAATCCATTTACAGGACACACGAGCACCCTGCATTATTCCCCGGAGCCTCCTGATAACGGGCGACTTTCAAATCTCTGCGGACCGCTTGATGAAAACCTTCGCCAGATTTCCTCGGCACTGGATGTTGATATTACTCGCCGTGGTAACAACTTTATCCTGAAAGGTATTAATGCTGGTATTGCCCAGCAGATACTGGAAGATTTCTATGCGGTATCTGAACAGCCTGTCCAGCTCAACGATATCCAATTGGCGTTGGTAGAACACCGCGCCGTGACCAAGCGTCTGGCAGGAGGCATATCTGCGGCAGAATTGGTTGAAGCAGAAATGACAAACCCGATTCTCAAGACTCGCCGTACCAATCTGCGTGGACGTACGCCACGACAGGTTGCCTATCTGAAAGCTATCCTCGAGCACGATATTACTTTTGGTATCGGACCCGCCGGTACAGGGAAAACCTATCTGGCTGTCGCCTGTGCAGTAGATGCCATGGAACGGGATGCAATCCAGCGCATTATCCTGACCCGCCCTGCCGTTGAGGCCGGCGAACGACTGGGTTTTCTGCCGGGCGATCTCGCCCAAAAAGTTGATCCCTACCTGCGTCCGCTCTACGATGCACTCTATGATCTGCTAGGTTTTGAACGTACCCAAAAATGCTTTGAGAAACAGTCAATTGAAATCGCACCATTGGCATATATGCGTGGCAGGACCTTGAACAATGCCTTCATCATTCTGGATGAAGCCCAAAACACCACACCGGAACAGATGAAGATGTTCCTAACCCGTATCGGTTTTGGTAGCCGTGCCGTTGTCACTGGAGACGTCACCCAGATCGATCTTCAACACAATCAACGGAGTGGACTGGTTGACGCGATGCATATCCTGGAGAGCGTCAGGGGCATCGCTTTTCTGAAATTCAACAGTGCCGACGTTGTTCGCCATCCGCTAGTCGCCCAGATTGTCGATGCCTATGAAATCGCAGAAAAGCGACAATCCGTTAATAGGGAAAAAACTGACTAGAAGCTACCGGTTTGGACTGAAGCAAAACGAACAAATGATGCCAGTGCCTGACTTTTAAAATACGGCTTTATGGATAAATACAAACTTTCCCTGTCTGTTCAATATCCGGATAACCGTCTGAAAGAAGCCCTTCCCCGATGGCGGTTGAGGCATTGGGTACAATCTGCCTTACAGATGCCCGCGATTATTACTTTGCGCTTTGTCGACACGGAAGAAGCTCTGGCATTGAACAGTACTTACAGGGGAAAAGATTATGCCACCAATGTACTGACATTCCCCTATGAAGATGCTTTGGATTTCATGTCTGTAACCGATAGCATGGAATCCCCCGCTAACAGAACAAAAACATCGATCTGCGCAGATATTGTATTATGCACTGATGTCCTACTTCGTGAAGCGAAAGAACAGCATAAAACCCTGCTGGAGCATGTCGCCCATCTTGTCATCCATGGTGTATTGCACGCCCAAGGTTACGACCATATCAGGGATGATGAAGCTCAAATCATGGAAGCACTGGAGACCTCTATTCTTGTTAGGTTGGGATTCGACGACCCCTATGAAATCAAAGAGTAACTTATGTCAAGATCTCCAGTCTTTCAGGAATGCTGAAAATTCAAAAACAAAATCCGGAGCAAGAGCAGTTTCATATTCCGACTTATAGATACATACAGAAATATAGAATACATACATTTTGCCACCTTTTATACCGGATGGTATCTTGTTTGACCGGGCATACAGACACAAGAACAATTCCGCACAAGTAACGTTTTCTGCTAGTATGACGGCTCTTGAACAATAGCAGGAAAAACCGCCATGCTATACCCGGAATTCCAACGATTCAAAGACATCATCGCTTCCCTAACGCCAACCCAGCTGTCAGACAGGGCTTATCTCCAGGAAAAACTCCGAACTTTCCAAAATGAAAAGTTTGATATCACCTACACTCCTTTTGATTACATAAACCCTAAAGCAAAGATAGCCATTGTCGGTATAACACTAGGTTATACGCAGCTTCATAATGCGCTTACCGAAGCCAACCGCTGTCTCAAACTCGGGTTATCAGACGAGGAAACCCTGAAATCAGTGAAACTGAATGGCGCATTTTCTTCACCACCTGGCGAAAAAAACAGAATGCGTGAGCTTCTTGTGAAAATGCTTGATGCAGTTTATGTCAGCGAATGGCTCGGTATTAAAAGTTGCTTAGAACTGTTTGAAGACAGGAATTATCTTGTCCAGACATGCTCACTCATAAAAAACGCCACTTTCACCGTTAAAAAAGACGGTTCGCTCAAAAATTACAGCGGAGGCAAAAACGACATTCTCAAAAAAGATGTTTGGAAATTGGTTGAACAGTCGTTCATCCCGATGACTGAAAGACTCCCTCCCTAAAGATATTATCTACCTTCCTCTCGGTCCAACAGTCGACGCCGCTCTGTCCAAACTTGTCGAAAGCGGTGTGCTTGATGACGAGAAGACCATGTTTGAAATTCCGCATCCATCACCACAAAACAGCGGGCGCATAAAAAATATCATGCTCGGCAAAAGAACGGAACCTTTCAGAACGTGCGAGAATGAAGCTTTTCAAAGATTACTTGAATCGAAAAACAAGCTGGAAGAGTTCTTTTCGAGGAAGTAAATATAGAAATTTGACGTAATTTCCGCAAGGATACGTATTTTTACTGTATTGTATCAGGCTCATTTTTAAATTTTCTAAAACTTATATTAAAAATCGAATAGCTATCATAATGTTAGTTTAAAAACCATGGATTTGTCATATCTTTGCTTTGGCGCATGACAAGCCTTTGTCGTTTGTTTTACGGGAGTTTATGAGTAAAGTCATCATCAGGGCAACTATTGCGGTTTTCATCTGTTGCCTGCTGTATGAGTTTTTTGATATCGGAACAGGGATTCCTTTCTATGCGGGAATTGCTGCGGTTATCTGCCTTCAATCAGAAATCAAGAGCACAGTTCGCATCGGGCTGAACAGGACTGTAGGTACCCTGTTTGGCGGGTTTACGGGCATGGGAATTCTGTATTTGACCCATAATTATTATATCCTGAACCATCCCACCCTTCGCTATGCCTTAATTGCCCTTTGCATTATCCCGCTGATGTATATCGCCAATATCATTCGTAAAGTCAGGATTCCCATTGGCTGGGATGAAACCAGCTTGTTTCCTGGTACCAAAGTTTTTATTGATTTCCTGAGAAAAAGTACATTGACCAATATCACCTGCATCGCATTCCTCAGCGTAACCATCACGCATGGCGGCGAGGTAAGTATCACCGAATTTGCCACTAACCGCATCATCGATACCTTGATTGGCGTCGCATCTTCATTTTTCATCAACTTGATTCCTTCCTTCCCTTCCCGAAAGGCTAAAATCTTGGTGCAGGATAAACCGGAATCGCAAAACAACCAAAACGATG
>CAZWTQ010000043.1:8554-13759 GCA_964636975.1 uncultured Oxalobacter sp.
GATTGTCAGATGATACGTCAATAGACTATCCTGCTGTTTTTCTGATGGTTGTTCCAACTGTCGTTACTGAACCCAACTTGTTTTTATGACTGGCATTGACTTCACAACCTGGCGGCTCATTGGAGAAGGATCTGAACGCAAGTGTTACCAGGATCCCAAAAATCCGGCACATCTCATTAAAATCAGCACAAAAGACAATGCCAAACAGTCTTTGCGTGAGATTGAATACTATCAATATCTGATTGACCATAAAGTCCCATTCGATCATATCCCGCATTTTTATGGCAAATTTGAGCAGAACGGGCTCATCGGTGTGGAACAAGAATTGATCCTGGCGTCGCATGATTCATCCAATCGCGCATTGCGCCTGAGCGAATACCTTAACCTTAAGCTGTCAGAAACAGAAATTGCCGAACTCCATGTTGCCCTGAATAAACTCAAGGATTACCTGATGCGATGGAATATTGTGGTTAACGATCTTCAGATATCTAATATCGTTGTCCAGAAAAATGATAGCAATATCCGCCTGGTCATCATTGATGGGCTCGGAGGCACCGAACTGATTCCAATCTCTCACTGGTTCAAAAGTATCTGCCGCCAAAAAACGATTAGGCATTGGGCGAAACTTTGCCGGAAAATTACCCGTCAGAATCCAAATGTCACCTTCTGACTTGAATATTGGCCATCCACCACCATCTACTAACATCGGATAGTTTCATATTTTCTGTGTGATAAACTTCAGCTACTGGAAAATTCTTATGGCTGCACTGCATCAACATCAACTACAGATACCCTTGTCAGTAGTGGTTATGGTATGTTTATGCATCCCTATGCCTGAACCCGTCTTTGCCAAAGGAGATAAACGATTCCCATCTGTACAACGGAAAAAACAGCATTTTCCAGTGGCAAAGCAAAAGCCCAAGCCGGATGCTACCCATACATGGACAAAACGAAGTCCTTCTCATCAGGAATTTACAGTAACGACTACTGAATCCGCTAAAAAAAATTCCCCTGTTACTACCGACGGAATAAACCCACTTAAAGCCGATAATTATACTCTTGTCCCTACTCCCCAATTTTCCGTATTCCACCACGGAACATCGCCTGATAATCCAAACGCAATTCCAGCGGTACGGGCTGATTTGACGGGAAATCATGCTCCAGAATCCATGTATGATGGTCAGGTCAAATCTTATACTTTTGGTTCGACCAATTTTGAACTAAATTATAAACGGCAAAATGATCGCGCACTGGAAACTACCCAGGATATTCTTTCCGGGAAACGGCAGTTCGGCATCGATCAGAACCGATTCATCGAGTCTCCTCTAGACAGAGATACCTGGCATCTCGGTATGGATTATGCTGTCGGGAAAGGCCGTTTCAATACGGCTATTGATTACATACGAGTGCAGGATGATAAAAAAACGGGAAGAACCGGTAACGACCTACAGTCGATTACGTTCGGATATACCCATAATGTTTCAGAGAATACGTCTTTTTATGGTTCTGTCACCCATACTGAATATGATACGGATAACAATACTGAAAACACTGGCATCGCTTCACCGGAAGATGGCAATATCAACCAAATCAATGTTGGGATCAAACACCGGTTTTGACCATCCCGTTCCGACGTAGGATATTCCCTGTATATTCTGCTTCCGTCAAAATTTCTCCGATTGTTGTTTTAGCATCCATACGGGGAAAATTTCCATTTTCCAGATACGATTTAAAGCTATAACTAACGTATAATCCATGCAATTTTTTGATTGTCCGTTTTTCTTTTTTCATGATTCCAATTTGGAGGGATGAACCATGAAATTCCGCTTTCCCATCGTCATCATCGATGAAGATTACCGTTCTGAAAACTCTTCAGGTCTGGGTATACGGGCGCTGGCAAGAGCCATTGAAGATGAGGGAATGGAGGTTTTGGGCGTTACCAGCTATGGTGACCTGTCACAATTCGCCCAGCAGCAA
Source organism: uncultured Oxalobacter sp. (assembly GCA_964636975.1). GTDB lineage: Bacteria > Pseudomonadota > Gammaproteobacteria > Burkholderiales > Burkholderiaceae_D > Oxalobacter. The sequence continues at coordinate 10,532 of CAZWTQ010000043.1, forward strand.
TCCCGTGCGTCTGCGTTTGTTCTTTCTATTGATGATGAAGAATTCGGTGAAGGAACATCAGCTGAAGTTGATGGGGCATTGAAGGTTCTGCGTTCTTTCGTTACGGAAATCCGTGCGAAGAACGCTGACATTCCCATTTATCTTTATGGAGAGACTCGTACCTCACGCCATATCCCCAATGATCTGCTCCGTGAATTGCATGGTTTTATCCATATGTTTGAAGACACACCGGAATTTGTCGCCAGGCATATCATCCGCGAAGCAAGGATCTATCTGGATGGACTTGCCCCCCCTTTCTTTCGGGCATTGATGCATTATGCGCAAAATGGTTCTTATTCCTGGCACTGTCCAGGACACTCAGGAGGTGTTGCCTTTCTAAAATCCCCTATCGGTCAGATGTTCCATCAGTTCTTCGGCGAGAATATGTTACGGGCAGACGTCTGCAATGCCGTTGAAGAACTGGGACAACTGTTGGATCATACCGGTCCTGTTGCAAAAAGCGAATTGAATGCCGCCCGCATCTTCAATGCGGATCATTGTTATTTTGTCACTAACGGCACTTCAACCTCCAACAAGGTTGTCTGGCATTCGATGATTGCGGACAACGATATCGTGGTTGTCGACCGGAACTGCCATAAATCCATTCTCCATGCCATCGTCATGACGGGGGCAATTCCAGTTTTCCTGACACCTACAAGAAACCATTATGGGATTATTGGACCTATTCCCAAATCAGAATTTGACTTTGAATCCATCCAACAAAAGATCGAGGCGAATCCTTTTGCCAGCCAGGTTCCGAACAAAAAACCCCGTATCCTGACGATTACGCAATCAACTTACGATGGCATCATCTACAATGACGAAATCATCAAATCCATGCTGGATGGCAAGATTGACGCATTGCATTTTGACGAAGCATGGTTACCTCATGCCTGTTTCCATGATTTCTACAGGGATATGCACGCTATCAGTGAACGGGGCAAACGGGCGAAGAAATCACTGGTATTTTCCACTCAATCTACCCACAAGTTGCTGGCAGGTCTTTCCCAAGCTTCCCAGATCCTGATTAAGGAATCTAAAGAGGTGAAACTCGACAAGAATTCCTTCAATGAATCGTTTTTGATGCATACGTCAACTTCACCACAGTATGCAATTATCGCTTCCTGCGATGTTGCTGCAGCGATGATGGAGTCTCCAGGCGGTACTGCCCTGGTTGAGGAATCCATCCTTGAAGCACTGGATTTCCGCCGAACGATGAAAAAAATCGACAAGGAATTTGCCGATGACTGGTGGTTCCAGGTCTGGGGACCGGAAGAATTTGCTGAAAATGGTATCGGCGAACAGAATGACTGGATACTGAAGGGAGAAGACAACTGGCATGGTTTCGGCGACATCGCACCAAATTTCAATATGCTGGATCCCATCAAGGCAACTGTCATCACACCGGGGTTGTCGTTAACTGGTGACTTTGAAGAAACCGGAATCCCTGCATCTATTGTAAAAACTTTCCTGGCTGAAGATGGCATTATTGTTGAGAAATGTGGCCTGTACAGTTTCTTCATCATGTTTACTATCGGCATTACCAAAGGCCGTTGGAATACTTTGGTCGCATCCCTTCAGCAGTTCAAGGACGATTATGACAAGAACCAGCCAATTTGGCGTGTCCTGCCTGAATTTGCCGCAACGAACCCCTGCTATGAACGGATGGGATTGAAAGACCTCTGTCAGCAGATTCATGACTTCTACCGTGAAAACGATGTCGCCAGACTGACCACTGAAATGTACCTGTCTGACATGAGTCCTGCCATGAAACCGTCTAATGCTTATGCAAAACTGGTTCACCGTGAAGTTGAACGGGTACCGATTGACGATCTTGAAGGGCGTGTCACCGCTATCCTGCTGACGCCTTATCCACCAGGTATTCCCCTGTTGATTCCCGGAGAGCGGTTCAACAGGACGATTGTCGATTATTTGAAATTTGCACGGAATTTTAACAACCGCTACCCGGGATTTGACACGGACGTTCATGGTCTTATCCGAATTACGGAAAACGGGAAAGCAGAATATTTCGTGGACTGCGTGAAAACAGAATGCGTTGACTGCTGAAATCCATTGATTCATCAACAGCCCTGCAAAAAAACAAGGGGAAACAGAGTAACAGTTTTCCCCGCGTTCCTGCCAGGGAGAGGAGTTTCTACCTTCCTTGCCATACCAGTGCACAAACGCTACAAAACAGTGCAGGCATGTTCCTGTATGAGGCGTCCCTGATGGATTAAAAGATAGACTGTTGCCCTAAAGAATGCTACATTTCAGTGCTATCAAACCGCATGCCTGCGGGAGCACTTTTTTCAATCTAATGGGGAATTTAAAAATGGCAACCAGAGTTGGTATTTTAGGCTATGGCAATCTCGGTAGAGGTGTCGAATGCGCCGTCAATGATGCAGAAGATATGGAATTGGTGGCAGTTTTCACAAGACGTGATCCAGCTTCTTTGAAAATCCTGTCCAAGAATGCGAAAGTCATCAGTGTCAAGGAAGCAGCAAGCTATCAGGACAAGATTGACGTCATGATTCTCTGTGGGGGTAGCGCAACCGATCTGCCAGGACAGACGCCCGAATACGCCAGACAGTTCAATGTTGTAGATAGTTTTGATACCCATGCGAAGATTCCGGAACACTTCAGCAATGTTGATGCATCTGCCAGGCAAGGAGGTAAAGTTGCCCTGATTTCTGCGGGCTGGGATCCTGGTATGTTTTCATTGAACCGTCTGTATGCCAATGCCATCCTGCCCCAGGGCAATGATTACACTTTCTGGGGGAAAGGCGTTAGCCAGGGTCATTCCGATGCTATCCGAAGGGTTCAGGGTGTCAAGGATGCAAGGCAGTATACCTGCCCTATCGACAGCGCACTGGATGCTGTCCGTTCTGGTTCCAATCCTGAACTGAGTACCCGTCAGAAACATACCCGTCTTTGCTATGTTGTCCTTGAAGAAGGAGCTGACGCCACAACAGTCGAAACGGCCATTAAAACCATGCCAAACTACTTCTCGGATTACGATACGACAGTCAACTTCATTTCCCAGGAAGAGTTGAACAGGGATCATGGCGGTATTCCACACGGTGGTTTTGTCTTCAGGACGGGAGCCACCGGTCATGACAAAGAACATAGGCACGTCATCGAGTACAGTCTGAAACTAGATTCAAATCCGGAGTTTACAACGAACGTCCT
>CAZWTQ010000044.1:0-1696 GCA_964636975.1 uncultured Oxalobacter sp.
TCTGTTTCATAGCCCTTTCTGTGCCCTCGTAGCAAGGGTAGATTATGCTTATGAGTACAACTACAGCAACTACAACAACATTAGATGATCTGTTTAAACGCTATAGAGCAAAAAAGGATAAGATAAACTCTATGGCAATGAACCCAACACCATATCCAGCCGACATTTCCTGTCGTCTCTGACCATCTCTGACCGTCTCTGGCCATTTGCCCTTTCTTCCAAATCCCAGAAGCTGATACGGCGGTAAGTGCCCAGCCCTTTCGGTTCACGGTGGGCGATGACGATGATGCTGCTTTGTGGCAGGCGCTCCCTGATTAGGCGGTACAGCTTTTCCTCAGCTTCCATATCCAGCGAGCTGGTGCCCTCATCCAGAAAAATCCACTCTGGTCTGGCATATAAAATCCGCGCAATCTGAAGCCGCTGCAGTTCCCCGCCAGACAGACGGTAACCATCACCGATATTTTCCGTTTTCCTTAACTGTTCCTGGTGACGCAATTCGTCCAGGCCAACCAGCTGCAACAGCTGCCGCACGGTTTCCATATCCTGCCCGGTTTCAGGGTAAGTGACGCATTCCGCCAGGGAACCTAACGGCAGATACGTTTTCTGCGGAGAGAAAAACATCCTGCCTTCTGGCACCCATAATGTTCCACTGCAATATGGCCAGATGCCAGAAAGTGCCTTTAGCAGGGTAGACTTGCCGATGCCGGAGGGCCCGTCAATCCACACGGTGTCTCCAGGGGCAACCGTCAAATCGCCGATACGCAGCAATTCCCTGCCGGAAGGATCGCCAACAGCCAGGTTCCGGATGCGCAAATTCCCGTCTTCAGCCACATTCCGTTCCACAGGCGATGGCGTTCTGGCGGTTTCATCCATCTGCTGCATGAAACTGGCCAGACGGTTTGCCGTGGCGCTCAATTCCGCCAGCTCCCGGTACGAAAAGATAAACCATGACATCGTCGTGACCAAACGCATGAAAGCCGAACCCAGCTGCATCAGTCCACCCAGTGCCACATGCCCTGCCAGATAGGCGGGAAACGCCAGAAAAACTGGAATCCTCAACACCGTCATATAATACGGGCGGGTAAACAACCCCAAAATGAATTCCCGGTTAATGCGGTGCCGCCAGTTTTCCAGAATCCCGAGATAACGCTTGTCGATGATTTTGCGCTCGGCCTTCTCCCCGTTTTCCAGTGCGACAGCTTCCTTGAACTCACGCAGCCTTGCCAGGGCAAAACGCATATCCGCCTCCCGCCGCTGCCAGATGACATTCAAACGCATCAGCGGAAATCCCATCCAGTGGGTTAGCGTACTCGAGACCAGCACATAAATTGGCGCCACGACAATCAGGTAATGCTCAATATAATAAGTTTCACCAAATGCCGTGATTTCCAGGGGAAAATCCGAGAGTTTCCACAAAATCACGACATAGGTCGACAAACTGATAACGGCACTGATTAAATCCAGCGCCTTGCCCGTTAACCGATCCACAAAAATTCGGCAGTCTTCCGAAATACGCTGGTCCGGGTTGTCCAGCTGGGAAGACTCATCCGTATTCAGCCGCCAGAACACCTTGTCGGCAAACCAGCGTCCCAAAAACGAATTCGTCAGCACCGTCCGCCAGCGAATCTGCACCAGCTGCCTGAGATAGGTCGCCACCAGAAACTGCAGCGCGCTGATGGCAGTAATCACGGCAAAC
>CAZWTQ010000044.1:1706-10824 GCA_964636975.1 uncultured Oxalobacter sp.
ACACCCCAATCTGGTAGAGCGCGCCCGTGGCGTCATATTTTTCCAGTGCGCCGTAAAAATCCTTGTTCCACATAATCATCTTCATGGAGAGGAAAATTTCCAGCAGGTTGAGCCCCAAAATGATGCCACAGTAAAGAATCCCCATCTTCCCGCCAGGCCCTTTGATGCACATCAGAGCCAGATGGAAAATACGCTTAAGCGTCCCGTTCTTGTTCCTGTTCCTGTTTCCGTTCATGTCGCCAGTCCGTTTCACTGCCCGTCAGGATTTGCCAGCCTGCCCGTCTTTATCAGCCTGTCCATCTGTCTGCCGTACCCTTTCCGGCATGTGGCGCTCTGGTACAGGTTCTGGCACATCCAGCCGGAAAACGGCATCGGCGTAGGAACGGGCAGGCAAACCGTTTTCCCCAGGCATGTCAGGGCGCAACTGCCAGCTTTCAGTCTGCGAAGGCAATAAGACCGCCGTATCGGCAATGCCTAAATCCGCCAGCTGGTAAGGCGTGCCAAACCGGTATTCCAGATGTCCCCTGCCGATAATGCCAATAACCAACGGCAGCCTGCCAGAGCCAGCCTCAGGCTTTGCCTCTTTCAGCGCGCTGGCAATATTGCAGGCAAACGCCCTGTCCCAGGTCTGCATCGCGCGCATGAACCGCCCGCCATCGACCGGCATGTTTTCCCGTCCTCCGGCACTGCCTCCTGTCATCGCCTGCAAATACCTGACATAACCGGGCAATGGCGCCGCAGAAGGCGTCAATCCATCCCGCTCCTCAACAGGAACGGCCTCCCACCCTTCCCTGCCGACGCGGGTAACCAGTTCCCGGTAACAGTTAAGCGCCAGCATCCTGATGCCATATTGACGGCAGAAATGAAACAGTGGCAGGTAAAGCTCCGCCGGAAACCCCCAGACACGCTGCCATTCAGATTTTTCAATAAACGTCCGGGTATCAAGTTTGCCCGATACCCATTCATCCAGCACAGGCTGAATGCGACGGGGAAACATCTCAAACCCCATCATCATGTTGGGACGCCGTGCATAGAGAAACGCCGCCGTATGCAGCTGCCAGCGGTGAATTTCCGCAATGTCATGCGTTTCACCCAGCATGACCACAGATTTTTTCGCCATATCGTCCATCAGCCCGTCAAAGGAAATTGGCTCCCCCGTTGCCGGTGAAATCCATCTGCCACGCTGGTGGAAAACGCAGTCTGTCCGCCTCGCCATCCGCTCCTCCCGCAACAGTTAGAAACTCGCCTGCAAGGAAAGCGCGAAAGTCCTGCCCGGCGCCGTAAAAAGTTCCAGCGGATTCGTCGCGCTCGTCTTGTTTTCCAGGCTGGTACCGCCAGCCGTATAGTCAAAATACCGCTTGTTCAGGATATTCATGACAGACGCCGTCAGTTTCAGGTTTTTGGTCATCTGCCAGTTGACATAGCCGTCAAACACCGCATAGCCACCCGGCCTGAAATTGTCGTTGCCGTTGTAATCCTTCTCGACACGGTTGATCCTGCGGGCAAACGTCCCGAAAAGCTCCGAGGTAATCCCATATTCAGGGACTTTCCATTTAACCCCTGTGACAACCGTCAAAGGAGGAACCAGCCATGGCGTTTTCTGGCCATCTTCATCTTCCTGCCGCGCATACTGCCAGTCGGCGCTGCCTGTCAGGCTCCAGTCCCTGGCGAACTGCCATTCACCAGACGCCTCAACACCCCAGATTTTGACGCGGTTGAGGTTTTCGGAGGAATACGTGCTCGGGCCGACCTGCTGCAAAGTGGCGATAAAGTCGTCGTAATCCGTATAAAAGGCTCCTACCGAAAACCAGGCGTTATCGTACTTGCCACGGAAACCGATTTCATAGGAATCACTCGTTTCAGGCTTTAAGTCAGGATTCGGGACAATCACCCGGGTATCGCTGTCAAAACTCATGAAAAGCTGCTGTGCCGTCGGCATCTTGAACCCCTTGGCATAGCGGGCATAGACTGAATACGTATCTGTCAGCCTAAACAGCGCCCCCAGCTGTGGCAGCCACCGGTTTTCACTGATTTTTTCCGCTTCATAACCTGTCACCTTGACGCCCCCGCTGGGATCCAGCGAATAATGCGCGCGCCGCACACCTGGCGTTAACGTCAAACGCCCGTCAAACAGTTTGATTTCATCTTGGATATACAAATCGGCACGGACAGTATCTGAATCGGCAAACGTAGGGGACATGCTGCTGCCAAGCTGCCCGTTTTTAAGCGTTTCCCCTGTCAGGTAATCTGTCTGTTTCAACCCGTAAGACGACTCCGTCAAATCTCCCTGGAAACCATACGTCAGCTTGTGCGAAGTATGCCATGCGTCAAAACTTGACGTCAGCTGGATATCTGCCTGGTACATATCCTGCTCATAATCGGTAACCCTCGTCGTACGGGTCGCCGTCCCCGGTTTGATGCCATTGGCATCAGTCACCCCCATCATATAGAACATCCGCCACATATCCGGGTAGAGCGCCTTGTAATCTGTCGGTTTGGTGACATAATCCTGCTTCCTGTCCACTTCCCTTTCCTGCTCGGAATAGGAAACCCGCCATTTCAGGTTATCCAGCCAGTTGGCCTGTACGTCCCAGCGGTGCTCAAGCGCAAAACGCCAGCGTGACTGATCCTGCTTGCGGTGATCTCCGCCGCTACCAAAAGCGGAACCTGTCGTCGTCTCAAAAGGAATCTGGGAACGGGCATCCGACTCAAAAAACTCGCCTGTCAGCTTGAACTGGTGATCCTGGTTCGGGCGGTAAACAATCTTGCCGAGAACGTTGTTGATTTCCTCATGCAACGGCGTCAGGCTGTCACACGGGAATCCCTCACGCCCGCAGCTCAAGTCACGGGCCCTGCCCAGCCGGGTTTCCTTGTGGGTTCTGTGCGTATAGCCCAAAAGCGCCTGGATTCGGTCATTCACCTGAACGGCAAAAGCGCCATGTTCCGTCTTGCCGTCATTGAGGCTGTCAAAACCGGCCATCGCTTTGCCACCAACGATATTGCCCTTTAGCAAATCATCAGGGTCTAACGTCTGGTAAGACACCATCCCGCCCATGGCATCGGCTCCCCATAACGTTGACGCCGGTCCCCGGGAAATTTCAGCCGACTTGAGCATTTGGGTATCGACAAACATCCGGTTGCCCACATCCCCCGTGACCTCCGCCGTTTCCATCACCCTATCGCCGTCCACCACCGTCAAAATGCGGTTGCCACCCACACCACGCATGGTAATGCTGCCTGATCCGCCAAACGCCGAATTGGCAAGGGAAGTCTGGCGGTCAACATGAACCCCCGGCGTATGCCGCAGCATCTCCTCCACATTGTTCACATTGTGCTCATCCATCGTCTGGCGGGTAATCACCTGGACAGTCTGTGGCGCATTTAAAACCTTCTCTTCCTGGCGGGTAGCCGTAACAGTAATCGCATCCATCTGCATCACGTCACCAGACGGTGTCATACCGCCTGGCGATGCCAGTGCCTGTGGAACTTCCTCCCCTGCGCCGCCCTCTTCCTGCGCCCTTGCCTGCAACGCCAGAAAAAGTGCAGAGGCAAGACAGATCCCAACAACGCGGCAAATCTTTCCCTTCATTTTCTCATTCCTTTAAAATCAATAAAAAAGCGATAAAAATCAACAACAATCATTAAAAAGCATTAAAAAGCATTAAAATTTGTTAAACCATCGAAATTGACAAAAAGCGTCCAGTCTGTCTTTCCCTTTCAGGACTTTCCGTCTTGCGGTTTCCTGAAAAATGACTAAAAAATGACTATTTTTCAGGCTGTGTGACAAACCCGATGCGCGTTAGTCCCGACTGTCCGGCATCTGACAATGCCTGGGCGACAGACTGGTAATCGGCGTGTCTGTCTGCATAAATATGGACTTCCGGCATCGGCCTTTTCCGGGCGGCTTCGGCAAACAGCATGCGGCTTTCTTCACGGCTGACCAGCCTTCCGTCCACATGGCGTGTACCATCCGCACCAATCGAAACCTGCACCCTGGCCGGAGTGGTTCCTGCCGCCGGAGAATCTGCCTTTGGCAGGTCAACCTTCAGCGCCTGCCCAATCAGAGGAGCCGTCACGATGAAAATGACCAGTAGCACCAGCATCACGTCGATAAGCGGAATCATGTTCATCTCCGTCATCGGCGCGCCGCCTTGGCGGGAAGAAAACTTGCTGTCAAAAGCCATCATCCTTCCTTTCGTGCAAGTGGGATAACATGACCGGCCTTGACCTCACCTGCCGTTGCCCGTGATGCCGATGGTGACATCGCATACAACTTGCCAGTCGTCAGAAACGTCAATAGCTCATTGGCAAATGCATCCAGCTTGGCGAGCGTGACATTGTTCATCCTGAGTAGCCAGTTGTAGCCAATGACCGCGGGAATGGCTGTTGCCAGACCGATGCCCGTCATGATAAGCGCCTCGCCAACTGGCCCTGCCACCTGCCCCAGGGAAGCCGACCCGCCAAGACCAATCGCAATCAGTGCGTGGTAAATCCCCCAGACCGTTCCGAAAAGCCCGATAAACGGTGCGGTCGACCCGATGGTTGCCAAAACCGTCAGCCCCTTCGCCAGGCGGGTGGCATCCTCATCAATCACCATGCGCATCGTCCGGATGATGAATTCCTGCTGCGTACCCGCTTCAGACAGTTTCGATGCGCCATAAGTTTCATGATGTGCCTTTGCATGCTGAGCATGGGCAGTCAGATGGGAAAACGGACACCGGATACCATGGATCTGAATCTCATGCTGGACACTTTCCAGCGAAGTCGCATTCCAGAACAGCTGCAGAAACGCCCTGCTGCTGTTTTTCTCCTTCCACGCCGCAATCCCCTTCACGATGATGATGGTCCACGACGCAATGGACATGGCAACCAGGGCAAAAAAGAGAAATTTGCCCAGAAAATCACTCTGGCTGATAAAGTGGCTAAAGCCGAAAACATTTTCTGTCGCTTCCATTTTCTGACTGTTACTCCCTATCTTTTCCGTTTTTCATTCCGTTTCATATTCCATTCCACCCATTGCCCATTCCGGTTTTGCCACGGCCTTACCGGTTGAGATTGAAACGGTATGGAATGCTCGCCATGACCGCCACCGCAGTCCCGTTATCCCTGTAAGGGTAAAATGTCGTGCGTCTTGCCGCCGTGAGGGCGGCGTTATCAAGCCGGCGAAACCCTGATGACCGCTCAAGCCCCGCGCTTTTCACCGTGCCATCCGCACCCACAACCACACGGATATTGACCTGTCCCGTTTCCCTGCGCTCAATCGACTCGTCCGGATAATACGGTTTCACCGCATTGCGGTAATGCAGTGCCGACAGGGAAACATGAAGGACACCATGCCCGCTGCCTGACCCGCCACCAACCCCTGAACCTGTGCCAGAGCCAACGCCGCTACCTATGCCAGAACCGGAACCACTGCCAAAACCGCTACCGGAGCCGGTTCCTTCTCCCGTTCCCGTGCCACTGCCAGAACCTGCGCCATTTCCTGCGGCAGCCACCGCCTGCCGTTCCGATGGGGATGAACCCTGCCAGGTGGGTGATTTTTCTGTTTTGGCCTCCTGCTTTCGGCTTGCCGTAAAACCGCTATCTGCCCCATCCGATTCCGTAGTGAGCATCTGCCCGTCTTCCTGTGCCGTTTTCTCCGTCCGGACATCTTCCCCTTTTGGAACCTGGAAAACGCTCACCTGCATCACGCCCTGACCGGCAGAACCGCCACCACCACCGCCACCGGCGCTCTCAACCGCAACCGTCTGAAAGGCATCCTGCGCAGCCCAGCCCAGAATCAGGCAATGAACCAGCGTCACGGCAAAACACAGACCCTTAACCATAAGTTTAGGCATCTGACGGTTGTGCTGATACTGAAACGGCATAAAATGGATCTCTGGCATATGATGCTGTTTTTCCGTTTTTAATGCTTTTACCGCTGTTACTGTCACTACTACCGTCACTGCTGCTACTACTACTGCCATTGCTACCACCATTGCCGCTACCGCAATTTGGCGTGACGGGTGACTGCTCCGTTGACAATGAGAATGATTCTCTTTATCATTTGAAGCCAAGTTCACGAAATGATAATTATTCTCATTTACAAGGTCAAGCGTCCAGTCAATTTTTTTTGGAAAAGGGAAATTCATGCAACAAAACCATCAACAAACGTCCGAAACGCCCTCCAGTACCCGGAAAATACCTTTCGATACCATTGAATCCCTGAAAAGACAGCTGGCGGAACACCCTGGCATGGCGCTGGAACCGCTATCTGCGCAATACGGTTTGCCTGTCGCACAGCTAATTGAACTGCTCCCTCCTGGAACCTGGAAACGGACAGATGGCAGCCATTTTGCCGATATCATGAAGACCCTGTCCAAGCTGGGCAAAATGACGTTCATCATCAATACGGGAGACGTCATCCTTGAATATTCCGGCGAAGTGCCAAACGGTGGCGTCGCCCATGGCTATTACAACCTCTCACCCAAAAGCCCGTTACGGGGTCACCTGAAACATGAAAGCTGCAAAGCCATCTATCTCGTTGAGCGACCATTCATGAACACCCGAACTGTCAGCATCCAGTTTGCCAATGGCGAAGGCAAAATCATGTTCAAGGTCTATGCCGGCCGTGATGAAGAACGCCATCTGTTACCCCACCAGGTCGAGGCGATGCAGAAGATTTTTAAGACAGATTCGCCTGGAGCTGCCGCATGACAGGCCATGACCTGCTGGTTTTCGGGGCAACACGGCATACAGGGCTACAAATCGCCACGCTGGCGGTGAAACGGGGGGAACGGGTTGCCGCCATGGTTCGCCATGGTAGCGACGCTTCTTCACTGAATACCCTGGGCGTTACCGTCGTCCAGGGAGACGCATTCAGCCTGGATGACTGCATCCGCACAGTCTGGCAGACTTTGCCACGCCGTGTCGTCAGCCTGCTGGGAGGCAAAGACAGACATGGCCGGCGAATCTGTGCAACAGGCAATATCCATGTTGCCCAAGCCCTCTCTGGCTATCAGGGACTTGAGCGTTTCCTGCTGGTCACTTCGATGGGATGTGGCGAACAGTACGCAAAAACCAGCGACATGGTGAAAAAATTCCTTGGCGAGGCACTTCTGGCAAAGACCCGTGCCGAAAACTATCTCCGCATAACGGGTTTGCCCTGGACGATTGTACGTCCTGGCGGACTGCAGGACACACCGGCATCTGGCCATTTCCATCTGTCTGAACAGCCTGACAGAACGAAAAAGAGTTACCTGTCCCGGCAGGATTTGGCATTGGCTGTCATGCAGCTGCTTGATGACGCCACCTGGCTACACCGCACGGTAACTGTCCAAAATGCCCAACAACAGGAGGAAAACTGAATGGACTTGACGCCCTTTTACGCCCGTATTTCAGATTGCCCTGCAAGGGACGCCTTTTTGCATGAAGAAAAAAAGATGCCTTCAATCGCGAAAATCACCGCCAGGAAACCGCCCGAATGGACTGGCGGGACATTCCGGGATTTTGCGCAGGAAGCTTTCATGGCAGACACTTCCCGTCCTTTGGCGCTATATGTGCATATCCCGTTCTGTCACCATCACTGCACATTCTGTCCGTTTTACATCAACCAGACCAGAAAAGGATTCAGCAAGGACTACACGGCACTGCTCCTTCGCGAGATTGAAATCACTGCCGACACCCTGAAACAGGTTGCCCATCAGCGGAAAGTTGACGTTGTCTATTTCGGCGGCGGCACGCCGACCGACCTGGATGAGAAAGACATGGCCTCCGTGATTGCCGCCCTGTTTGACCATTTCAATATCCCCAAGACAGCCGAAGTGACTGTAGAAGGCAGAACAACCGGCTTTACCGCCTCCAAGGCAAAAACCTGGACAGCCGCAGGGGCAAACCGCTTTTCCCTGGGCATCCAGACGGCAAACACCGCCCTGCGCCAAAAACTGGGACGAATCGCAAGCCGTGAAGCATTACAGGTTTCACTGGACGATATCTGTTCAAGCGGCTCTTCAGTCATCGTCGACCTGTTATACGGACTGCCAGGGCAAACCCGGGAAATCCTGCTGGATGACATCCATTTCATGGCGGAAAAAACGGATATCGACGGGCTGGATCTATATGAACTGCGGATTTTCCCCGACACGCCACTGGACAAAGCCATCAAAAACGGCAAAATGCCTGCCCCACCACCATTTGAGGAGAAAGCCACAATGTTTAGTGCCGCCTACCATGCGCTGGAAGTGGCGGGATTTAAGCATTTCTCCCCGAAACACTGGCGCAGGAACAACCGCGAACAGTCGCTGTACAACCGCCTGGCCGTCACGCAATGCGACATGATTCCCTTTGGCTCTGCCGCCGGAGGACGACTTAATACCATCAGTTTAGGCAATTCAAGGGATATCAACACTTACCGCGCACATATTGACGCCGGCGAAAAACCGCTGGAACGCATCATGAAGTCACCATTACGTGCGGTTTCCGACCATTTCCAGCAGACACTGGCCACCTATCGGGAAAGACTGTGCATACCACCCGTTACGCTCTGGCCAGAAACCCACCGCATCCTGGCAGACCAGTTGCTCTCGCAATGGCAAAAAGCCGGTTTACTGGTGAAAACTGGCGATGGCTTTCGCCTGACGGGCGCCGGATACTTCTGGGATCGGAAAATCCAGACATTCATCCAGAACTTCCTTCAAACGCCTATCCAATAGGAACTGAAGGAACTGAAAAAAGACTTCAAAAACTTTTTCCAGGGGCTTTTCAGCCCCATCCATCCGGCAGAAAGACCTCCTGCGACAGAAACCATGCAGAAAACATGAAAAAATACGCAAAAAAGCACGGGAAAGAATTGATGAATTGATGATCGATGAATCCGACGAATCGATGAATTTGATGGCATCCCCAAGCGGATTCGAACCGCTGTTCCCACCGTGAAAGGGTGGTGTCCTAGGCCTCTAGACGATGGGGACACGACCTTGACAACTTTAACAGTTTCAGCCAGCCTTAGCCAGCCCTAACCAGCGCCGGCCAGCATCAATCAGTGCCAGCCATTCCAGCTTTATGGCATCCCCAAGCGGATTCGAACCGCTGTTCCCACCGTGAAAGGGTGGTGTCCTAGGCCTCTAGACGATGGGGACAC
>CAZWTQ010000044.1:10924-13718 GCA_964636975.1 uncultured Oxalobacter sp.
GAGGTAAGCGGGATCGAACCGCTGACCTCTTGCATGCCATGCAAGCGCTCTCCCATCTGAGCTATACCCCCTGCTGAGAAAATAGATTATAACAGCCTATCCAATTTCTCTGCAAGAAATAAATCAGGAGAACGCCGAAAAAAACTGCCTGCACAACCTGCGATGCGGGCTTACAAATCTTTCAGGCGGGCAAGCACGGTTTCACGCCCGAAAAGACAGACCACCGCGTCAATCGACGGGGTATGCAACTCCCCTGTCAACAACAGACGCAAAGGCATCGCCACCTGTGGCATTTTCATCTTGCGTTGCTTTAAGATGCCCTTCATCATCGCCTTGAGCGCATCCCTGTTCCAGTCAACCGTCTCGATATTTGTGGCATATTCCTTCAATGCATCACGGGAAGCATCCGTTAAATATTCCCTGAGCGCTTCAGGGTCAGGCTCTGGCCTGCCATAAAAAATCAGGCAGGAAGACGCCAGCTCATTGACTGTTGACGCACGGTCTTTCATCAGGCCAATCACATCCGGCAGGGCTGGACCTGTCGAAAAATCGACACCCAGCTTTTCCAGCTGTGGACGGACCATGGCCTCTAAACGGACATTGTCTGCCTGACGGATATAATGGTTGTTCAGCCAATTAAGCTTTTCCGTATTGAACTGCGATGCGGAAGAAGACAGGTGATCAAAATCAAACCATTCGCAGAACTGCTCCATGGAAAAAATTTCGTCATCCCCGTGACTCCATCCCAGCCGTGCCAGATAATTCATCATGGCTTCCGGCAGGTAGCCAGCCACCGGATATTCCATGACCGAAACGGCGCCATGCCGTTTGGACAGCTTCTCGCCGTCATCTCCAAGAATCATCGGCAGGTGGGCATATTCAGGTACCGGCGCTTTCAGTGCCTTTAGCATGTTAATCTGGCGGGGCGTATTGTTGACATGGTCATCTCCCCGGATGACATGGGTAATCCCCATATCCCAGTCGTCAATGACGACGCAGAAATTATAGGTCGGTGTCCCATCGGAACGGGCAATAATCAAGTCGTCAAGCTGGCTGTTGGCAATGGAAATCTCTCCCTTGACCCTGTCTTTCCAGGTAACGACGCCATCTTGCGGATTACGGAAGCGGACAACAGGTCTTACGTTTTCCGGTACCGGAGGCAAAACCTTGCCCTCTTCAGGACGCCAGGTTCCATCATAGCGGGGAATCTCGCCTGCCGCTTTCTGGCGTTCCCGCATCGCATCCAGTTCCCCAGGAGAACAATAACAGTAATAAGCCGTTCCTTCCTTGAGCATCTTGTCAATGACTTCCCGATAACGGTCCATCCGCTTCATCTGGTAGAAAGGCCCCTCGTCATAATCAATTCCCAGCCACTGCATGCCATCAATAATGGCCTGAACGGCCTCATCAGTTGAACGTTCAAGATCAGTATCTTCAATACGCAGGACAAACGTGCCCTTGTGGTGGCGGGCATATGCCCAGGAATAAAGTGCGGTACGGGCACCGCCCAGATGCAGGAAACCTGTCGGGCTTGGCGCAAATCGTGTTCTTACAGTCATGTTGGATTCTTGCCGAATAATCAGTCAATAAAGCCAATATTTTACTCCAGTACGCCACTTTGCTGAATATCGACAAAGACTCCTGTATCATGTCATGATGACTATGGTATCCTGATAGCCTGTCCAGAAACGGGCAGGCAATTAGGTAGGCAATTAGGCAAACAACTCAAGGAACTTCAAGGAACAGATTGTGGAAAGCAAATCCCATGCCGTTATCACCCTGCTGTTCACCATCATCCTGGGAACCGTCATCGCCTGCATTTTCTTTTTTTTAAGCCGTGACCCATCGAAATACCTCCCTTACCGGATCCTCACGGAACATTCCGTCGGCACCCTGAACAAAGGCGGTAAAGTCAAGTTCGACGGCATCGATGTCGGACGTGTCACAAGCATAAAATTCAGCAAGGAATCTCCCGGTTATATCGTCATCGACCTCGAGATTAAAAAAAGCACCCCCATCACGAAAGGCACCATTGCCACCATTGCCTACCAGCCCGTTCTTGGCATCTCTTCCATCGACCTTTCCGATGAGGGCGAAAATCCTGAAAAACTCGCAACTTCTGCTGAATCCCCTGCCCATATCCCGATATCCACCGAAGGGATTTACCATAAGACCGTCACCCGTGGGCAGAAAATCCTCCGTGAAATCCAGCTGGTCACCCACAGCCTTTCAGTGCTGCTAAACGGCAGACAGCACAGACAGATCTTTGCGACCATCGGCGACCTGAACAGGCGCTCGGAAGATTGGGCAAAGACGCCGTGGCAAATCTATGCGGCATCCCTTGATGTCCCCGAAAAAATCCATAAAGGTCATGAAACCATTAAAACACTCTACCAGCTGGCAAAAGATGTGAAAAAAGTCTCTGTCCTAATCGATGCGAAAATATCAAGATTGGTAAAATCCGATGACATCGAACCACTGGAAAAAGCCGCCAAAGACGCCAGGGCCGTCCTGAACAACATCAACAGCATCCTTGGCGATTACCGGCGCGGACTGAACTCCCCCCTGTCCCGGCGACAGCGGGTCAAAGGACCTGGAGAATAAACCTTGACCGCTTTCAACAGCCTGACATGGTTTCGGCACAGCGAAACCAGCCGCAACACTTAAAACACTTAATCATCCAACAGAAAAAAGAATGCTGGCCAAAGCAGGCATTTCCCTTATCCATTACACTGGCAGACAACCCCTGCCCAGTTCACTGGGAAAAACCAGATGGAAAACAGAAACTTCCGAC
>CAZWTQ010000045.1:0-13662 GCA_964636975.1 uncultured Oxalobacter sp.
GAATTTCATAATGTTAGATAAAATGGTTTTAAAATGTTCATTTTGTGGAAAAACAAAAGAAGGTGTTAAAAGAATAATAACAGGTCCTGATGTTTCTATATGTGATGAATGTATAAGTCTTTGTGTGAGTTTATTAGAAGATGAAAATATACATCTAACAAAATTTGAGAATATTGAACAAGATATTTTAGATGATATAAAAATATTAACACCGATAGAAATTAAAAATATATTAGATTCCTATATAATAGGACAAGATAGAGCAAAAATAACACTTTCCGTTGCTGTATATAATCATTATAAAAGAATTTTATCACTTGAAAATAATGTCAATGATAATGATGATGTAGAAATAAAGAAAAGTAACATTTTATTAATAGGACCAACAGGAACAGGAAAAACCCTTTTAGCACAAACATTGGCAAAAATTCTTAATATACCATTCGCAATAGCTGATGCAACAACATTGACTGAAGCGGGGTATGTTGGGGAAGATGTTGAAAACATCATTCAGAAGTTGCTACAAAAATGTGATTATGATGTTGAGAAGGCTCAGCGAGGCATCATCTATATTGATGAAATTGATAAGATTTCCCGAAAATCAGATAATCCATCCATTACTCGTGATGTTTCCGGGGAGGGTGTTCAGCAGGCGTTGCTAAAATTGGTGGAAGGAACCGTTGCTTCAGTACCACCACAAGGGGGGCGAAAGCATCCCAATCAGGATTTCATTCAAGTCGATACCGCCAATATTATGTTTATCTGTGGCGGTGCTTTCGATGGTTTGGCAAAGATCATCCAAAACAGGACTGAAAAAGGAGGAATCGGTTTCTCAGCTGATGTTCACAGTAAAGAGAATTTGAATGAAAGTAGGTTGATGCAGGATGTGGAACCCGAGGATTTGGTTAAGTTTGGATTAATTCCAGAACTTGTTGGACGATTGCCGGTTGTTGCGGTACTTCACAATCTGACAGAAAATGCATTGGTTGATATTTTGATCAAACCAAAAAATGCACTTGTCAAGCAGTATGCCAAATTGCTTGAAATGGAAGGATCAGAACTTGAAATCAAGGAGGAGGCTCTTCATGCAATTGCTACTAGGGCATTGAAACGTAAGACAGGTGCACGAGGATTGCGTTCCATTATGGAAAACCTGCTTTTAGAGTTGATGTTCAATCTTCCTTCTGAAAAGAATGTCGCACGTGTCATCATTGATAAGGAAATGGTGACAAATGGCGTTGCTCCACAGCTTGTTTACAGGGAAAACTGATCACTGTTTCTTGGATTTTCTGTTTGGATAATGCTTTGTTGCTGGCTAAAATCCGATACTTAGGACTTGTAAAAGCGAGAATCATCCCAACATCATCATAAATAATAGTAATTTAAGGTAATCGAAATGACTTTAAACGAAATTCAGCAGTCTAGACTACCATTAATCCCGCTAAGGGATGTGGTCGTCTTCCCGCATATGGTCATTCCGCTGTTTGTTGGACGGGTCAAGTCCATTCGTGCACTGGAAAAGGCCATGGAAAATGACAAACTTGTGATGCTTGCTGCCCAAAAAACAGCAGCGAAAGACGATCCTTCTGCCGATGATATCTATGAAATTGGCTGTCATGCCAATCTGCTTCAGATGCTGAGATTACCGGACGGTACAGTGAAGGTACTTGTTGAAGGTGTTCGTCGTGCGCGTATTGTTGACATCGCTTCCGATGATGGTTATATGTACGCAGATATTTTGCTTGAAGAGGAGTCTTCCAGTACCAGTACGCCAGAAATGGAAGCGCTGAAACGTGCTGTGATTGAACAGTTTGATCAATACGTCAAGCTGAATAAGAAGATTCCGAAAGAAGTGGTTTCTTCTTTGGCCTCTATTGAAGACTATGGACGGTTTGCGGATTCTGTGGCTGCCCATTTGCCATTGAAGCTCGAGCAAAAACAGACAATCCTTGAAACTAGCAATATTGCGAACCGTTTGGAATATCTGCTGGAACAGATCGAAGGTGAACTCAATATCATGCGGGTCGAGAAGCGTATCCATGGTCGTGTCAAGCGTCAAATGGAAAAGTCCCAGCGTGAATACTATTTAAATGAGCAAGTCAAAGCGATTCAAAAGGAGTTGGGAGAGGGAGGAGAAGGAACTGATTTCGAGGAACTCGAGAAAAAGATTACTGCAACGAGGATGCCGAGAGAAGCTCGTGACAAAGCGATGAGTGAACTGAAAAAACTCAAAAGTATGTCACCGATGTCTGCTGAGGCGACTGTAGTTCGAAATTACATTGATACCCTTCTTTCCTTGCCCTGGAAAAAGAAATCTAAGATCAGTAATGATCTAGTAAAAGCAGAGAAAGTGCTTGAAAGCGACCATTATGGTTTGGAAAAGGTCAAAGAACGGATTCTTGAGTATCTTGCTGTCCAGCAGCGGGTTGACCAGGTCAAGGCACCAATCTTGTGCTTTGTCGGACCTCCAGGCGTTGGGAAAACGTCTTTGGGGCAGTCTATTGCAAGAGCAACGAACCGGAAATATGTTCGTATGGCACTAGGTGGTATGCGTGACGAAGCGGAAATTCGTGGACATCGCCGTACCTATATCGGTTCCATGCCAGGCAAGATCCTGCAAAATCTTGCTAAAGTTGGTGTACGCAATCCATTGTTCTTGCTTGATGAAGTAGATAAAATTGGTGCCGATTTCAGGGGTGATCCTGCTGCAGCTTTACTGGAAGTGCTTGATCCAGAACAAAACCATACATTTTCTGATCACTATGTAGAGGTTGATTTTGACCTATCGGATGTGATGTTCATCGCAACATCCAATTCCTATAATATTCCTCCGGCGTTGCTTGACAGGATGGAGGTTATCAATCTATCCAGTTATACCGAAGACGAAAAAACCCATATTGCTCAACGTTATCTGTTGCCGAAACAGATGGAGCGTAATGGTTTGAAAGCGACCGAATTAAATATCAACGAGGTGGCAATTCGTGACATTATCCGGTATTACACACGTGAGGCGGGTGTCCGTGCGTTAGAACGGGAAATTTCCAAGATTTGCCGTAAGGTCGTCAAGACATTGTTACTGAAGAAACAGAGCCGTAAAGTTTCTGTGACCGCTAGGAACTTAGATAAATATTTAGGTGTCCGCCAGTTTGATTTTGGAGTTGCCGAAAAAGAAAATAGAGTTGGCGAAGTTATTGGTTTGGCGTGGACAGAAGTCGGCGGAGAATTGTTGACCATTGAAGCGGTTGCCGTTCCGGGTAAGGGCAATATCCTACGTACAGGGACATTGGGCGATGTTATGAAAGAATCTATTGAAGCGGCTCGTACGGTTGTTCGTAGTCGAGCAAGTCGCTTGGGAATCAAGGATGATACTTTTGAAAAGAAAGACATCCATATCCATGTGCCTGAAGGAGCAACACCTAAGGACGGTCCATCAGCTGGGATTTCGATGACGACAGCTTTGGTTTCCTGTTTTACAGGTATTCCAGTTCGTGCTGATGTTGCTATGACCGGTGAAATTACCTTGAGGGGAGAAGTATTACCGATTGGTGGATTGAAAGAAAAATTATTGGCAGCGTTACGGGGAGGCATCAAGAAAGTCATTATCCCGCAACAGAATGTCAAAGATTTGGTTGAAATTCCGGATAACGTCAAGAACAACCTGGAAGTTATTCCTGTTAAATGGATTGATACGGTACTAGAAACTGCACTGGAACGATTTCCTGAAACTGATCCCGAAACAGGGATATTGATGACTTCGTCTGAAAAGAAAGAGACAGATGGTTCTGGGGTGGCGACGACCCATTGATTTGACCCATTGATTTATTTTTCAGCCAGAAAACGCCCATTAGATTGAATGTCCATTTTAATGGCTGTTCAGTCTGGCGTTTTGCTAATTGGGTAGATTTTTGAGATGATCAGGCTGTTCAGGATTTTCCGGGCAACAGATGCTAGTTCCCCTGCGAGGATACCAATATAACCGTTCAGGTCTGTTGCGATGTGATCTGCTGCTTTACCATGAAGCCATACAGCACCAAGGGCTGCTTCGAAAGGAGCCCATCCTTGGGCAAGCAGAGCTCCTGCCATACCAGTCAGCACATCACCTGTTCCGGCAGTAGCAAGCCCGGGATTGCCTGTTGGGTTGATGCAGAAATACCCATTTGGTGTAGCGATGATGGTTCCTGAACCCTTCAAGACAGTGATGACATTGAATTTTTCGGCAAGTGCTTTTGCCGATTCGATGCGGTTTTGCTGAATATGGGCAATGTCGGTTTTCTGTAGTCTGGCTGCTTCCAGAGGATGTGGTGTGATGATGGAAGGAGGTTTCCGGTATGTCAGTAGTTGTTCAAGGCTACTGTCTTCCGCAATATTGTTCAGTGCATCAGCATCTAAGACAATAGGTTTATCTGATGACAAAATCTGTTGCAGATATTCTTTGGCTACATTACTCCGCCCGAGACCAGGACCGACTGCAAAAACATCTGAGGAGAAGTCAAAATGGTGTGCTGTGCGTAGCATGATCTCTGGACAGAGAGGGTCGGCAACAGGTGCATTTTTCAGATAGACAGCATAACAAAGTCCTGCTCCCAGCATCAATGCAGCCCTGGAAGCTAGTGTAAGGGCACCACCCATGCCATCATCACCACCTACGATAGCCAATCTGCCATAAGAACCTTTGTGGGAATCATGCGGTCGGGGTTTCAGGAAATGCTTGAAGAGGGCAGGTGTGTTGAGGTGGGCAACAGCAGGGATAAAGTGTTGATGTGCCACATCAAGCGTTGCAACAAGTACTTCACCAGCATAATCCCGTCCTTTTGCAGTATGCAGACCTGGTTTATCTCCTATGAATGTGATGGTATGGGTTGATTTTACTGCGGTCATATTTGTGCCGACGATACTTCCCGTATCGGCATCTAAACCACTTGGAACATCCAGCGCTAAGACCTGACAATCAAGATTGTTGACTAGGTCAACCAATTTTTTCAGGTTTCCAGATAGTCCTTCTCGTAAACCGATACCAAATATACCATCTACAACTAATGTCCACGCCTGTTTTTCCAATTTTTCAAAAGTATTGTCGATGGAAAGGGCGTCTTCCCAATGAATATGGCTTTTGACAGCTTTCAGCATGGCTTGCTTGGCTTCTTCAGAAGGATTTTTCCGGTTCAGGACTAAAAGAACCGAGACATGGAATCCATCGT
Source organism: uncultured Oxalobacter sp. (assembly GCA_964636975.1). GTDB lineage: Bacteria > Pseudomonadota > Gammaproteobacteria > Burkholderiales > Burkholderiaceae_D > Oxalobacter. Next base: position 5,199 of record CAZWTQ010000045.1, read on the forward strand.
TTGCCAGATTAGCGGCCATTTCCAATGCATCTCCGCCATTGTTGCCAGGACCTACCAATACCAAGATTTTGTTTTCATGATCTGGTGTTTTTGACAAGATGCTTTTTGCAAAGTCAGACGCTACTTTGCCGGCTCGCTGCATCAGTGTTCCTGGAGGAAGACTGTCAATGGCCGACTTTTCAATGGTGCGTATTGCATCAATGGAATAAAGTGTATTCATAGGAAAAATGGGACGGAATCGGATGCAGAGCCTATTGTATTGTTGTTTATTCAGCAAGATAACTCAAAACCCCACAGGAAGTCAGAAATCGTCTTATTTCTAACAAGCCTTCAAGGATCTGCTTTAAGAACATTTAATTTTCCCTTATAATAATGAACCCCTTGAGATTATTCAAGGTATTATTTTTTAACGTGAAATCACGAATTCGACCTAAAAGGGTGCTCCTGAATAGGGGTTTTTGGGCGAATTCAAGACCTTAACCCTGGAGATAAATTATGTCCGTAACCATGCGTGAAATGCTTGAAGCTGGTGTTCATTTCGGTCACCAGACCCGCTTCTGGAATCCGAAGATGGCTCCTTATATTTTTGGCTACCGTAACAAAATCCATATCATCAATTTGGAAAAGACCTTGGAGATGTATAACGAAGCCATGAACTATATCCGCCGGTTGGCAGCTAATCGTGGAATTGTTTTGATGGTTGGCACCAAAAGACAGGCACGAGATATCGTCGCTGCTGAAGCCCAGCGTGCAGGGATGCCTTATGTTGACCAGCGTTGGCTTGGCGGGATGCTGACAAATTTCAAGACTATCCGAACTTCCATCAAACGCTTGAAAGACATGGAAGTTGCCATTGAAGACGGTACTGTCGATAAAATGAGCAAGAAAGAAGGGCTTCTGTTCCAGCGTGAAGTTGCCAAATTGCAGAAATCGATTGGCGGCATCAAAGATATGGGCGGTTTGCCTGATGCATTATTTGTCATTGATGTTGGTTATCACAAAGGAGCTGTCACCGAAGCTGCAAAATTGGGCATCCCAGTTATTGGTGTTGTTGATACCAACCACTCTCCGGATGGTATAGCCTACGTTATTCCTGGCAATGATGACTCTTCTAGGGCTATTCAGCTGTATACACGCGGTGTTGCTGATGCTATTTTAGAAGGTCGTGCAAGTGCAATGCAGGAAGTGATTGAAACTGAAAGTGCAGACACTGAATAAAGCATCCGATGAGGCAGGTTTTCTTGTTTAGTCAAAGAAAATCTGCTGGAGTTTCAGGTCCAAGGGAATTTGAATCCTCTTATCAAGGAGAGAACAATGGCTGTTATTACGGCGAAAATGGTTGCCCAGTTGCGAGCTAAAACTGATGCACCGATGATGGAATGCAAAAAGGCATTGGTTGAAGCAGATGGCGATATACAGAAAGCAGAGGATATTCTGCGAGTTAAGTTGGGAAATAAAGCAAGCAAAGCTTCTTCCCGCATCGCTGCAGAAGGTGTTATCGCTATTAGTGTCAATGATAGTGTTGCTGCTATTGTTGAAGTTAATTGCGAAACCGATTTTGTTACCAAGAACCCAGATTTCATTGACTTGGCGTCTTCCTGTGCGAAGTTGGTTGTTGACAAGGCTCCATCAGATGTCATAGCGTTATCTGCTTTGGATCTGGATGGCAAGAGTGTTGAAGTAATTCGTACTGAATTAGTTGGTCGTATTGGTGAAAACATGTCTATTCGCCGTTTTGACCGTCTTCAAACTAGCGCGAAGATTGCTTCTTACCTGCACGGCACTCGTATCGGTGTTATCGTTGAGTACGAAGGAGATGATCCTCAGGTCGGTAAAGATGTTGCGATGCATATTGCTGCAATGAAGCCAGTGGCATTGTCATCTGAGCAAGTTGATCGGGCATTGATCGAACGCGAACGTGGTATTGCAGCCCGAAAGGCGGAGGAAGATTCTGCCAAAGCAGTGGCTACAGGCAAGAAGGCACAGTCTCCAGAAATCATCGCACGTCGTATTGAAGGGTCTGTCCAGAAATTCCTGAAGGAAGTTTCCTTGCTAGACCAGCCTTTTGTCAAAAATGACAAGCAGTCTGTTGGTCAGATGCTGAAAGAAAAGAATACAGTTGTAAAATCTTATAAACTGTATGTTGTCGGTGAAGGTATCGAGAAAAAATCAGATGATTTTGCTACGGAAGTTGCTGCTCAGATGGCGGCAGCAAAAGCCTGAGGTTTTGGAATGGTTCGATAGGTTTATTTTTCAGATATCGCACTCAACTTTGATGCTGGTTGCAAAGGAGTCAATGAATATGGTAGCTCCAGTCTATAAACGGGTATTGCTAAAACTTTCTGGCGAGGCATTAATGGGGGGAGACCAGTTCGGCATCAACAGGGCTTCTATAGAACACATGGTCAAAGATGTGATTGAAGCTACTCAGCTTGGAGTTGAGATGGCGATTGTCATTGGGGGTGGGAATATTTTTCGTGGTGTGGCTCCTGGTGCAAGAGGTATGGATCGTGCTACAGCAGACTATATGGGGATGCTGGCGACAGTCATCAATTCATTGGCATTGTCTGATTCCCTGCGTCAAGCAGGTGTAATCGCTCGGGTTATGTCTGCCATTGGTATTGAACAGGTTGTTGAATCTTATGTCAGACCGAAAGCATTGCAGTATCTTGAAGAAGGTAAGGTGGTTGTCTTTGCAGCAGGTACAGGAAATCCTTTCTTTACAACCGATACTGCGGCAGCATTGAGAGGGGCAGAGATTGGTGCTGAACTGGTATTGAAGGCAACCAAGGTGGATGGTGTCTACACTGCAGACCCGATGAAGAATCCCGATGCAATCCGTTATTCCAACATCACTTTCGATGAAGCGATTGAGAAACATCTTGAAGTGATGGATGCCACAGCGTTTGCTTTGTGTCGGGATCAGAAGCTGCCAATCAAAGTGTTTTCTATCTTGAAGCCTAATGCATTGAAACGCGTGTTGCTTGGAGAGGACGAAGGTACACTTGTCCATGCATAAGATGTAATCGTTATAATCAGCCCCTTTTTTACAGTCAATTCTGCAAAAGGATTCCAGATGAATATTTCTGAAGTGAAGAAAAGTGCCGAAACGAAAATGTCCAAATCAGTTAATTCTTTGAAGATTGCTCTGGCGAAAGTCCGCACAGGTCGAGCCAATCCTGGCATCCTTGACCATGTTCATGTTGATTATTATGGTAATCTGACACCAATCAATCAGGTAGCCAATATTACCTTGATAGATGGACGTACCATTTCTGTCCAACCATGGGAAAAGAAAATGGTCAATGTAGTTGAAAAAGCTATACGAGATTCTGACTTGGGACTCAACCCATCCTCTATTGGCGATATTATCCGTGTTCCTATGCCACCACTGACAGAAGAACGTCGCAAGGAAATGGTCAAATTGGTTAAAACCGAAGGAGAGGATGCCAAGATTGCTGTGCGTAATATCCGTCGTGATGCTAACGAATATCTGAAGAAAATACTCAAGGATAAAGCCTGCTCTGAGGATGATGAGCGTCGTGCACAGGATGATATCCAGAAATTGACAGATAAGTATGTAAAACAGATTGATGGATTGTTAGCAGAAAAAGAAAAAGAGGTGATGACTGTTTGACAGATTTGAACTTCCGAAAGTATCCGTGAATACTGACTCTTGTTCCTCGTTCGCCAATGTGGGATTGCCCCAGCATATTGCTATTGTCATGGATGGCAATGGACGATGGGCAAAGCGACGTTTTCTTCCTCGGGTTGCTGGTCATGTCAAAGGAGTTGAAGCTGTACGCCGTACCATAGAGGCGTGTCTCGCATGGAAAATACCTTATCTCACGGTATTTGCTTTCAGTTCAGAAAATTGGCAACGTCCAACTGAAGAAGTTAGTTTCTTGATGGATCTGTTTCTTTCCACCCTTCGCAAAGAAATTACTCGCCTTCATCGGCACAATATTCGTTTGCGTGTTGTTGGGGATTTGGAAGGTTTCAATGAAACGCTTCGTGAGGCTATCAGGCAGGCAGAAGATTTGACGGTAAATAATACAGCGATGACTTTTACTGTTTGTGCCAATTATGGTGGTCAGTGGGATATTCTTCAGGCTACCAAAAGGATAGTACGTGATGGCATTACGGAGGAAAACATCACTAAAAAATGCTTGGCATCTTATTTGGCTCTTTCTTATATGCCTGATCCCGATCTATTAATTCGAACGGGAGGCGAAAAAAGAATCTCGAATTTTCTGCTTTGGCAACTCGCTTATACGGAGCTGTATTTCACGGGAACATTCTGGCCTGATTTCGATCAGGTTGAACTGGAAAAAGCGATCACCTGTTTCCAGTCAAGGGAAAGACGTTTTGGTCAGACGAGTGAGCAATTGGTGAAACCATGCTGAAACAGCGTATTATAACTGCGATCGGTCTGGCAGTAGTCCTATTCCTTATTTTATGGTCCGGAAGCAATTTCCTGTTTGGGTTGTTCCTTTTAGCTTTCTTTGGTGCAGCTTCATGGGAGAATGCTAGGTTGTTCAATAACAGCCAACCAATTGTTACAGGGGTAGTAGCTTGCTTAGTATTTGCAGGTGTGGTTTATTTTCTCTCTATCAGGGAATATATCTGGTTTGCGATGGCTGGTTGTGCTATCTGGGGGATATTCCTTATCCCTGCTTTATTTATCCGGATGCCGGCTTTTGGAACGGCTTTTAATACCGTTTGTCAATGGCTTTACTGGTTTTCAGTACTTTGCTGTGTTCTTTCTGTTTGGGAACTTTACCGTAAATCGGTTTTTTTTCTGCTTTCCATACTGGTCGTCATTTGGCTGGCAGATATCGGAGCCTATTTTGCAGGTAGGGCTTTTGGTAGGCATAAATTGGCGCCATCAATTTCTCCTGGAAAAACTTGGGAAGGTGTTGCTGGAGGTGTTTTTGCCGTTTTGACTGCGGGTGTTGTGACAGTTTTGATTTCCCCTTCCCAGAAAAATATTGCTGTCTCAGTTTATAATCGGTACGGTTGGACGGGTATGGTTGTTAGCTTGGCTGTGTTGGTGGCATTGAGTATTGTAGGCGATTTACTGGAATCCAAACTGAAACGCAGGGCGGGGATAAAGGATAGCAGTAACCTACTTCCGGGACATGGTGGTGTTCTTGATAGAATTGACTCCGTGATTCCGACATTGCCGGTTGCTTTCTTATTGGGATTGTGGCTGTAAATCATGTCGGAAGTGCGTCAAAAAATTACTATACTGGGCTCTACGGGATCCATTGGTGTTTCCACTTTGGATGTTATTTCCCGCCACCCGGATCGTTATCAAGTATATGCACTCACGGCAAACAGTCGTGTCAGTGAATTGCAGTGGCAATGTGAAAAATTCCATCCAGAAGTTGCTGTTGTTGGTACTGCTGCTGCCGCTGCCGTATTGGAGTACAATCTACGGGCAAAAAACATTCAGACACAGGTTTTGCATGGTAGAAAAGCCTTAATGGATGTTGCTGCATCTTCCGTGAGTGATGCTGTAATGTGTGCTATTGTGGGAGCAGTTGGATTGGAGCCATCATTGGCGGTTGTCAAAACAGGTAAAAAACTGATGCTTGCCAACAAAGAAGCATTGGTCATGTCAGGGCGCCTTTTTATTGAAGAAGTCAATCGGTATGGTGCAACCCTGTTACCAATTGACAGTGAGCATAATGCCATTTTTCAGTGTCTGCCACATGCTAGCAAATATGCTTCTCATTTGCAGGGCGTTTCAAAAATCCTGTTGACAGCATCAGGAGGTCCTTTTCTGCACCATCCTATAGAGATGCTTGATTATGTAACGCCTGAAGAAGCCATTGCTCACCCTAAATGGGTCATGGGACGGAAAATCTCCGTAGATTCTGCCACAATGATGAACAAAGGGTTAGAGGTCATTGAAGCTTATTGGCTGTTTGGTATCCCTATTGAACAGATTGAAGTGGTCATTCATCCCCAGAGTGTTATTCATTCTATGGTTTCTTATGTGGACGGTTCCATTCTTGCACAGATGGGAAATCCTGATATGCGTATCCCGATTGCCCATGCTCTGGCATATCCTGACAGGATGTCTTCAGGAGCCTGTCCACTGAATTTGGCTACTGTAGGAATGCTTCAGTTCGAAGCGCCAGATTTCAAACGTTTTCCAGGCATTCGGTTAGCTTATAATGCCTTGAAAGCTGGGGGATCTGCTCCAGCGATTTTGAATGCTGCTAATGAAGTAGCTGTTCAGGCCTTCCTTGATAGGCGTATCGGTTTTAGGCAGATTGAAACAGTAGTAGAACGCACGATGGAAAAAGTTGCTGTTGTACAACCTATGACAGATATCGGTAGTATCTTGTTGGAAGATAATAAAGCAAGGTCGGTTGCAGAGGGATTTATTTCCTGATGAATGTTTTTGTTGCGTTGCTGGCATTCGTTCCTGCAGTCTTCATGGTCATCATTATCCATGAGTTCGGGCATTATACAGTTGCAAGACTCTGTGGTGTCAGAGTACTCCGGTTTTCATTAGGGATTGGCAAAATTCTCTATAGTAGGAAATTCAACCCAGAGGGTACAGAATGGGCATTGTCGTTACTGCCACTAGGTGGATATATCAAACTGCTTGATGCTCGCAGTGAAGATATGACGAAATATCCACCTGACGTTATGGCACATGAATTTGCATCTCGCAAAGTTTGGCAACGGATACTGATTGCTGTTGCAGGACCTGTTGCCAATTTTCTGTTGGCAATTATTTTATCGACGAGCATTTATGTTTATGGTGTCCAACATCCTGTTGCACAATTACGTACAGTGCCAGTAGGAACGGTGGCATATCATGCGGGACTCAGGGGCAGGGAAATAGTTACGGCCATCAATGGTCAAGCTGTCAGGCATTGGGATCAGGCTAGAATGCTGTTCGCCAAGGCCATCTTGGAAGATGGGCATGTCATTCATCTTGAGTGGACTAGTAAAAACAACATCCATCATCAGGCTGATATCGATATCGGTTACTTGACTGTTCAAGATATGAAAGAAGATTTTTTGAAACATCTTGGATTCATGGTGGCTTATCAGCCTGCAATAGTGAGTGAATTGGAAATTAATGGATTGGCAGAAAAAGCTGGACTTCGTCAAGGGGACAGGATCCTTGCTGTGGATGGAAAAGAAATGGTTGATGCTTTGGAAGTGGTTGAATTTATCAGGGAATCTCCTGACAGACTCCTTCGATTCGATGTGGAACGACAGGGAAAACCGATGATACTGACCATACAGAGCGGACATCGGATGGATAACCAGTTTAGGAAAATCGGTAGAATTGGTGTGAAGATGCATGTAGTACCAGAAACAGTGACTGTTAGACATGATATTTTTCCAGCTTTGGGAACAAGCATTATCAAAACAGCTGAAACCATATGGATTACCATCAAATCCATTGGTCAGATGATGACTGGTGCATTATCTATCAAGAATATTTCAGGTCCCGTTGGCATTGCGGATTACGCTGGTAAAACAGTGCGAGCTGGTATCATAGCGTACCTTCGCTTCATTGTTTTTATTAGTATTAGTATTGGTGTTATGAATTTACTGCCAATCCCTGTTCTGGATGGTGGGCTTTTGCTGTATTATGCTGTGGAAATTATAAAGGGCAATCCGGTTTCTGAGAAAGCCACAAGAATCTGGACTGCTGTTGGTGTTGGTTTACTTGGGTTTCTGACGATTATTGCCATGTTCAATGATTTTGGGAGGCTTTTTTCTCTGAGCAAGATGATAGATTGACGGAAAAGACTCTTAAGATTCTTCATTCGCAATTCGCAGTTTAAATGACATTTTTGAAAAACGTTCATCGCCGATTGATGCAGTTCCTGTATGCAATGGTTGTTGCAGGTGTTTTGCTTTATGCTGGACAGGCCATGGCAATTGAACCATTTGCTGTCAGGGATATCCGTGTTGAAGGTATCCAGAGGACAGAAGCTGGTACGATTTTCAATTATCTTCCTGTTCGTATCGGGGATACGTTTACCGATGAAAAAGCGACTGCAGCAATCAAAGTGCTTTATGCAACCGGTTTTTTCAAAGATGTTCGTATAGATGCAGAAGGGGATATTCTAGTTGTTATTGTACAGGAGCGACCTGCTATCGCCAGTGTGGATTTTACTGGAGCCAGGGAATTTGATAAGGATGCGTTGCTCAAGTCCATGAAGGAGGTAGGGTTAGGACCAGCTCGCATCTATGATTATTCCCTTGTGGATAGGGCGGAGCAGGAAATAAAACGGCAGTATCTATCTCGTGGACTGTATAGTGTGGATATTTCAACGACTGTCACTCCTGTCGAAAGAAATCGTGTTGCCATTAACTTCATTGTTGATGAAGGAGAAGCATCTCATATCAGTGCAATCCGTTTTGTCGGGAACAAAGCTTATACCGATGAGGAACTGCTGGATATGATCAAGCTGAGTACACC
>CAZWTQ010000046.1:0-12929 GCA_964636975.1 uncultured Oxalobacter sp.
AGAAAAATCGACAAATTCAAAAATCTTGTCACTCTTCCCTGAATTTTTAGTTATACTAGGTTTGTAGACAGTCTTCTGTTTATCAAAGCCTTGGTCGGCACGCATTCGGACTGCGTTAACCTTCTGAGGCTTTCCTTTTGCATCCTTTGCGACATCAGCCTTGTCAATCGTATAATGCCGAAAATCCTTTTCAATCTTCATCTCTTTGGCGCATAACGTGACAAGATAAGTTTCTGAGCCTAGCCTGATTTTTCCGCCGGTATAGTGGAATAACTTGAGTAATAGCTGGTCTTTTCATGGTGTTTCTTGAAATCCTTATGTTTATTATTTCAAAGTTTCCATTTATGAATTGGTGTATGGACAGATTCGCTGTCCCCCGGGAGCCTCAGGCTTGACCCGGAGTGTTACCCGAGACACCTCCAAGCGGTCTGCGAATCATTGGCTTGGGGTTTTTCTTTTATGTGTTCCTGACGGCCTTCATAATTTTTTCTTCCTTCCCTGGTCAGGTTGTATGCCACAGGGTTGGGCGCAACAGATTCCCTGTCCAGTACGTCAACAATGACCAGCCGTTTTCCTTGACTGGTTTCGGCCGTTTTCGTATAGCTCAAGACATTCCTTCTTCTGTCTTTGCTATTTTTGTAGGATTCAGCTCCGGTAACTTCCCCGTCCGTTAGAATGTCGGAGATATGTGGAACTATCTCTGCTTTCAGAGAATCGCCTCTCATGTCCTGCCTGACCTTGTTCCATGTTCCACTTGTGAAATGGACAAGATCTGCCGTAGCGCAAAGCGTTCTGTCAAGGCAGCCATAGTCTTGAAATAGGCGGGATTCAAATCTGCACTGAATATCCTGGAAGGCTTTGAGGGCAAAACCGATGATTCAGGACAGAAGGGACATGTCAATGGCTGGATGTATCACAAACTGCCTTGGATTTGCTGATATGCTTAGAACTCCCGAATTTTGGCAAAGGCTTCTTCAATGCGTTCGACTCCGATAATCTGTAATCCTTTCACGCCTTGACGGGTCGTGTTTGACTTAGGAATTAATGCTGTGGTAAATCCCAGTTTCACGGCTTCTTTCAGACGTTCTTGTCCCCGTGGCGCAGGGCGGATTTCCCCCGCAAGCCCTACTTCGCCAAAAACAATCAAACCTTTGGGCAGTGGCTTGTTACGTAATGACGAGTAGATTGCCAAAAGCACGGCAAGATCTGAGGCGGGCTCACTGATTTTCACACCACCAACCGCATTGATGAAGACATCTTGATCATAAGCAGCAATATTGGCATGACGGTGCATAACAGCTAACAGCATCGCCAACCGGTTCTGTTCAAGCCCTACTGACAGTCGACGGGCATTAGGTGTCGATGAAGAATCGACTAGTGCCTGGATCTCAATCAGCAGCGGTCTCATTCCTTCCAGAGTTGCCATAACACAAGATCCCGCAATTTGCTGGTCATGACGAGTCAGAAATAATGCGGACGGGTTGGAAACACCTTTTAACCCTTTATCAGTCATGGCAAAGACACCTAGTTCATTAACCGCACCGAAACGATTTTTGAAGGCTCTGATTAACCGAAAGCTGGAATGGGTATCCCCTTCAAAATACAAAACAGTATCAACAATATGTTCCAGCACGCGAGGACCTGCCAAAGCACCTTCTTTTGTGACATGACCGACCATAATGATGGTCGTCCCTGAGACTTTTGCATACCGGGTCAATTGGGCAGCGCATTCCCTGACCTGTGCGACGGAGCCTGGTGCCGATGTCAAGGCATCGGAATAGATAGTCTGGATGGAATCGATAACGGCAATCTGCGGTCTGAAGGTATGCAAGGTATCCAAGATTTTTTCCAGCTGGTTTTCTGCCTGCATCTGGATGTCCCGTGTTCTAAGCCCAAGACGCTTTGCCCTCAAGGCGACTTGGGGGCCTGATTCTTCGCCGCTGACATACAATACTTTCTGGGTATCAGAAAGGTTCACCAAAGCTTGGAGCAATAAAGTGGATTTCCCGATTCCAGGGTCACCGCCGATAAGGACAACCCCTCCGGGAACCAGTCCACCGCCGAGTACCCTGTCAAATTCGTTAATGCCCGAGATAATTCGGGGAACATCAATAACATCAATATCTGACAAGGAAAGTACAGGAGATGTTTGGGTGATGCCTGAACGCTTGGCTGAAAACCGATTTCCAGATACGGAGACCGGTTCCGTTTCAACCAGGGTATTCCATTCCCCACATGCAGGACATTTGCCTGACCATTTGGTGCTGATATTGCCACAGGCACTGCAGGTATATTGGCTTTTTGCTTTTGCCATGGTTGATTCACCCGTCAGTAATTACAGGATATTAACAGGATATTACGTTTTTTCGATGGCTTGAGGACGGCTAGTCAATGCGCACATCAATTCGTAACCTACCGTCCCCGCAGCAGCCGCCACTTCTTCAATCGGCAGTTTCTGACCCCATAAGTTGACTTTACTCCCAATATGCGCATTCCTGATTGGTGTCAAGTCAACAGTCAGCATATCCATGGAAACACGTCCGACCAGTTGAGTTCGGACACCATCGACAAGGATTGGCGTTCCTTCTGGAGCAATACGCGGGTAACCGTCTGCGTAACCACAGGCAACCACCCCGATAATCATATTGGTCTCTGCAGTAAAAAGGCTACCGTAACCAACAGAATCACCTTTTTTGATGTGTTGAATCTGGATAATTTCACTATCTAACGACATAGCGGCAACCAATCCGTATTCCTTCGCAGTCTTCCCTCCTGGTGTACCGCCATAGAGCATGATACCAGGACGTACCCAATCTGTCTTGATATCAGGATGCAGAAGGATTGCTGCGGAATTGGACAGATTTCTTTCACCGGACAACCCTGCTGTCGCATCATTAAAACGGCGAAGTTGCTCCTTGACAGAAACTTTTGGATGGTTCGGCACTTCTGAGTTGGCAAAATGTGTCATAAAAGAGATCGACCTGACACAGGGAATCCGGCTAATTCGTTCATAAGCTACCCTGTATTCTGAAGGTAGGTATCCTAACCGGTTCATTCCTGTATTCATCTTGAGATGGACATCCACAGGTTTTGGCAATGTTGCTTTTTCCAGCAATGCCATCTGTTCATCGTTTGCGATGGCAAAGGAGATTTTATTTTCAGATAATTCAGGCAGTTCATTTGCCTTGAAAAAACCTTCCAGCAGAAGAATCGGTTTTTTCCAACCGTTTTCCCGCAAGCTGATAGCACGGTCAATTTCAATCAGTGCCAGTCCATCTGCATCGGAAAAAGCGCGGACAGCCCTTTCGAGACCATGACCATAGGCGTCTGCCTTTACAACAGCCCATATTTTTGCGTATGGAACAGATGACCTGACAATAGAGAAATTATGTCGCATCGCACTGATATCAATTGTGGCTGTCAAAGGTCTTGTCATGGAAATTCCAGAATAATGATAAAAAGATATTGGATGCCTTACTTACCATCCATCAACAGTTTGGCATCTTACCGCCAACATATCAGGTAAGCAATACGACTTCTGCATGACAATTTTCCCGATTTCCTGATTTTGGAAACCTTGCTTTTCGGCTGAAAAGTTCATGAACATTTGATTATGCGGTAGAATTTTAGACTGCAGATTGCTTTCATGGAGAAGTATGTGTGAATAAGGGCTTCTATTCGGTCATGGCTGCCGAATTTTTTTCTTCTTTGGCTGATAATGCCCTGTTGATTGTTGCGATTGCTATCCTCGCACAAATCAAGGCTCCTGACTGGATGACGCCTCTGCTTAGACTGTTCTTTGTGATGGCCTATGTCGGTCTTGCTGCATTTGTCGGTGCTTTTGCGGATACTCTTCCCAAGGGCAAGGTGATGTTCATTACCAATAGCGTCAAGTTTGTTGGTTGCACCTTGATCTTCATCGGTGTTCATCCACTTGCCGCTTATGCTGTAGTTGGTATCGGTGCCGCGGCCTATTCCCCTGCAAAATACGGGATTCTGACTGAATTGCTTCCTGCAGAAAAGCTGGTTACTGCCAATGGCTGGATTGAAGGTTTGACAGTGACATCTATCATCTTGGGAACTGTTCTTGGCGGAATTCTAATCAATAAACATGTATCTGCTTTACTGCTGGCAAATATCCCATTTGCCAGTACGGAGGCTGTGGCAACATTGGTCGTTATTATGGGCGTTTATATTTTGGCAGCCCTGTTCAACCTTCGAATACCAGACACCGGCGCCCGGTATGAAAAACAACCGATTAACCCTATTTTGCTTATCAGGAATTTCTCTACCAGCTTTACCACGCTTTGGAAAGATAAACTGGGACAGATTTCCCTCTCTGTCACCACCCTTTTCTGGGGTGCAGGTGCAACCCTCCAGTTCATCGTACTGAAATGGGCACAGACTGCATTGAAAATGACATTAGACAAAGCAGCTTTCCTTCAAGGAATTGTTGCTGTCGGCGTGGTGGTCGGTGCGGTTTCGGCAGCGAAATTTATCAAATTGAAAAATTCCCTGAAAGTTATGCCACTAGGTATCGCCATGGGACTGGTCATTCTGATCATGACACAGATTCATTCCATTTGGCTTGCCTATTTATTACTGATAATTGTTGGTGCACTGGGAGGGTTCTTTGTCGTTCCGATGAATGCCCTGCTACAGCACCGTGGACATGTCTTGCTATCAGCAGGACATTCCATTGCTGTTCAGAATTTCAATGAAAACCTCTCCATTCTGACGATGCTGGGAATTTATTCTTTGTTGGTTTCTTTAGATCTTTCTGTCAATGCCGTGATCATGATTTTTGGCAGTTTGGTTGCTTCTGTGATGTTCCTTGTCATATTGTGGCATCGCCATAACCAGAAAATTCAGGACTCTCTGCATCTGATTGGTGAAGAAAAACGCCATTGATGTTGCCATCATCAAAGGTAAAAGGTAGGTGAGGATTAGTCATCCTTAAGATCTTCGACTGTTTTCATCGCCAGACAAAGATCTTCCCAAGTCTGTTGTTTGCTTTGTGGCGTCCGGAGGAGATAAGACGGATGGTAGGTAATGACTAGTGGAATCTGTTGGTTGCCATTCTGGTAGTAATGGATTCCCCTGCGCATGAATGAGAGCGAATAGTCTCTGTCCGTGTTCAGGAGCGCGGTAGCTGCCGTTTTTCCCAACGCCACAATAATCTTTGGATTGATCAGTGCGATTTGCCGTTCGAGAAAAGGTTTGCAGGTTGCACTTTCTTCTTCCGTCGGTTGCCGATCTTTACCTGCTTCACTGGCACGGCATTTCACGATGTTGGCAATATAAACATTTTCGCCCCGTTTCAACAGCATCCCTGCCAACATGTTGTCCAGCAGTTTTCCAGAACGTCCAACAAAAGGTTCTCCCTGCTGGTCTTCAAAATAACCCGGGCCTTCACCAACAAACAGCCAGTCAGCATTTCTGTCGCCGATACCAGGCACAACTTTGTTCCGAATCCGGCAAAGGTGGCAGTTCTGGCAATGGCTGATTTCATCCAACAGCAGTTCCCACGAATCTTTTTTGGGATTTTCAACAATGCTGGTCGCGGATGTCCGGATAAGAGAAATTGGTTTGACAGCTTTGAAAGAAGCCTTTTCTGGAAGAAAATCCTGATTTTCCAATTTGGCAGAGAGCGATGCATCAATTCCAGGACTATCCACAGGAACGGTCTTCTGATACCAGAACGTAATGCCCATTTCCTTCAGATAAGTCAAGCGTGTTGTTTTGTCCAATATTTTCATAACTTCAGCTTCATCAAAAACGCATCTTCTTTGGGATGAATATAATAATCTGGACGGATGCCCACAGTTTTGAAACCTATTGCTTTGTAAAGCCTAATAGCTGGGGCATTCGATTCCCTGACTTCAAGAAAAACCGATTCCATCTCCAGCATACGAGCCAATTCCAACACCTTGTCCATTAAGATACGACCATAGCCTTTGCCTTGGAAATTTTTGCCGACGGCAATTTTCAACAGTTCCATTTCATCGACAATATCTAAGGTAATGAAATAACCAATCAAAATGCCCTTTCCGTTTCTAAGCACTATCCCCCTGTTTTCCGTAGCAATCGAGCTTTCAAAATTACGGTATGTCCAATGATAGGGAAAGACATTTTGTTCGATATAATAAACATCGTGCAGGTCTTTCAACAGCATCGGCGAAAAAACAAGGCCATCCATATCCTGACGATCTTCATTGGACATCAAATGCCTAGAAACAGGAATGTTTTCACACATCTGTTTTCTCTTTCAACGCCATGCGTTCCGTCGTTTTCAATGCAACCTTATTACGCAGGTACAAGGGTTGGGCATTTTCAAAGGGGACGGTTTTACCTTGCTTGAAACGAACAGATGCAAGGATTGCAATCGATCCAGCATCAGGAAAAATCGCAGGAAACTGCTCATGACCTGCAATGATGGTCTTCAGCTCATCAGGATAAACTACCAGACCATTGCCACAAAAAACGACATCGCTTCCTTTAGGCTGAATTTTAGGAATAGAAGACAGCTTCGGTTCCGTGACTATCTGCCATTCTCCATTCCTGTAAACGTATTCTGCCCAATAGATTTCATGCATCCGCGCATCTAGAAGTGGCAGGACATGGAGAGAACCTGTTTTCTGCCGGCAGGTCTCTGCCATTGCTTCCAGGGTTGTGACAGGAATAACAGGCAACCCTAAGCCAAACGCCATACCCTGGACAATGCCACAAGCTGTCCGTAATCCGGTGAAGGATCCAGGACCAGAGCCAAAAGCAATGGCATCACAATCTTGCATAGTCAGTTTTTCAGTTTTCAGTAGGGATTCCAGCATGGGTAGGACAGCCAGGGAATGAGCAGAAAAACCTTCACGTGAAAGCGTACGGATATTATCCTTATGCAACACGGCAACTGAAGCAATATCTGAAGAAGTATCAATTGAAATAATCGTAGGCATGGCAATATTGTAGGTATCAGCCTCAGGATAATCAATGCAGGGTTTTCCAGGCTGAAACCGATGCAGCCAAGACAAGAATAGCTACTAGACCAAAAACAGCATTTAGATCGTATCGGTGGGCAATATATCCCATGGCTGGCGGTCCTACCATCAGTCCAAGATAACCGAAGGTCGTAATCGTGGAGATTGCCTGACTGACAGGCAGTCTTTTTTGTTTGGAAACATATGAAAACAGGATGGGAATCAGATTCGATACTCCAAATCCTGTTATGCAGAACCCTGCCATCAAAAACAACGTATCCGATGTTCCAAGGATTAAGCTGAATCCTAAAATGGTGACAACACCACTTGTCATGATAATTTTTGCCGTTCCGAAGTGCCCAATCAACCTGTCTCCCATCAATCTTCCAATAGCAATGGCCACCGAAAATGCTGAAAAAGCCAATCCGGCCAGTTCAGTAGGATTGCCCTTTGATATCATCAACAAAGCCCCCCAGTCTAGGACAACACCATCACACATATAAAAAATACAGCAAAGGATACCCAATAAGAGGATAACCCCTTTAGGTTTGAGGGAAAAAACGACCTTATTTTCCCGAAGCCCGAAAGGATAGAGATATCGTAAAACCATGACCAAACCTGCAAACATCAGTACAGACAAAAAAATCGTGACAGGCAAGAGAGAAAAACCTGTTTTTACTATTAGGGAAACTAAGAGTGCTCCCAAAAATCCGCCGGCACTGTACATACCATGAAAACCGGACATCAGCCGTCTACCATGGCGCCTTTCAACCAATGATGCCTGGATATTCATTGCAATATCAATCATGCCGGAAGACGCCCCAAAAAGAAACAGGATTGCACCAAACAAGAAAACATCCGATATGCATGCCAGAATGATGAGTGTTCCTAAGAATAGTGTTGTTGAAAAAAACAGGGTTTTCCGGCAGCCTAAACGGTTCGTCAGCCATCCAGCCCATAACATGGAGAATAGAGCGCCTGTTCCAATCAGCAACAGCAAACCTCCCAGTTCAGCATCATTCACCTGTAACCTAGTCTTTGCATAGGGGACTAGAACTGCCCAGACAGAAACAGCAATACCTAAGATCAAGAAAACATACCGGGTCGCAAAATCTTCCCATCGGAACACAATCTGACGGTAGTTTTTTGCCATTATCTAGAATGTCATGAGGTCAAAAAACTTATTTACTAAAAAGTTCCTTGTGCATTTCAAGCATACAGTGGTTATCAACTACCTTCAGCCCTGCCTGATCGGCAATCCGGGAAGCCTCTTCATTCATAATTCCCTTTTGCATCCAAAGAACTTTTGCGCCGATTTCAACAGCTTCGCGCGCTATGTCCGGCATAGCTTCTGATTTTCTGAAACAGTCCACCACATCGACTTTGAAAGGTATATCCCGCAACGATGCATATGCTTTTTCACCAAGCCCTTCAGTGATGGTCGGATTGACAGGAACAATTCGGTAACCATGTGCTTTGAGAAATTTGGGGACGTAATGCCCTCCTTTTTCTTCATTCGTGGAAAAACCGACAACAGCAACGACTTTGCTTTCCTGAAGGATGGTTTTCATCCCTTGTTTGTCTTTAACCAACATTGTTTTATTCACCTTATTATTCAACAAATTATTTAATGGATATAACTGGTAAGATTAAGGAAATGCCTTATCTGGAATGCTTGAGTAATTTTTAACAGACGATCCTCTTCTTTCCAGATGGCCATTTTATCATCTTTCTATATTTTAAATGTATTCAAATTTATATAAATTACTTTATATATTAATTTTAATTTTATGTTTTTTAATAATTTTTTTAATATTCCATGTTGAAATGGCGGCTGCCCAAAAATCTGTCAGGGAATTCACACCAGCTACCATAGGAACACCTAAAAACGACAGAACAGCCTGAAGGACAGGAATTGAATCCTGACTTGAGACAGGCTTTGCCCGTGTTTGTTTGGAAAGTTTTTCCTGGTTGGTATTTACAGCAAGTGGCAGGTGGGCATAACTTGGTGCCTCATGCTCAAAACATCGGTAAAGCCAAATCTGGCGGGGGGTCGAATCCAGCAAATCTGCTCCTCGGATGACGTCTGTAATACCCTGTTCAATATCATCTACGACAACAGCGAACTGGTAGGCAAAAAAACCGTCTGCTCGAAGTACGACAAAATCACCGACATCCCTTAACAGTTGCTGGGACTGAATCCCCTGTATTCGATCTTCAAAGGTTATAGTTGAATCAGGAACTCTAATCCGCCATGACCTTACCGTTTTATTAGGAGGGATCCTCTGACGGCATTTTCCAAGGTACAGTGGTGCACCATCAATACCTTTTGGATTATATGCCAGGTCTTTGCGGCTGCATGCACAGCCATAGACGCTCCCCTTTTGTTTCAAGTCATTGAAATAATCCCGGTAAATTCCTGTTCGTTGAGACTGGTAAAGGACTGTGCCATCCCATTCAAAACCGAATCTTTCCAGCGTCTTCAAGATAGAAGTTGCTGATGTTTTTGTACACCGTGTGATATCGATATCCTCTATTCGGACAAACCATTTTCCTTGGTTTGCCTTGGCATCAAGATAACTTCCGACCGCTGCCACCATTGAACCAAAATGCAGTTCCCCCGTTGGGGATGGAGCAAAACGACCGCAATAACCAAACTTGGTAGTCTGTCTGTTTTCATCCATATCAGGATTGACCGAAGATCCGGTAAAGAATACATACGTTAAAATAATAGCCAATCCATTTGATTAGCTACTGAAATCCCTTACTATTATGCCATTGACCCGACTGCAGAAGCAGGACTATCCCAAATTGGTTAAGTCATTGACAGACTCGACTTGGATAGTCGTTTGCTTTTGCGCACAATGGTGTAGCGCTTGCAGGAATTGGTCTGAGCCTTTTCATACATTATCCGAAAGATATCCGGATGTCGCTTTTTTCTGGATTGATATTGAGGATCATGCGGACTTACTGGATACACTGGAGATTGACAATTTCCCTTGCCTATTGATCCAATATGGCGATATTGTCAATTTCTTTGGTGCCATTCATCCGGATATCAAGGTCGTTGAAAGGCTTTTGCTAAACCAGCGTTCATCCCAACCTGAAGAAATAAGGAGCTGGGTACTTGCTTCGGAAGATCGTCTCCAGTGGCAGAAAGCCAATCTCAGAAAACTGTTGCGACAGGCTGTTCAGTCTGTCTGATGGTCTGTTGTTCCACTCCGCCAGATGCAAACTTTCCCTTTATTCTCTTTTTCAATTTCCTCAAGGACAGCCTCATGTGCTACTAACTCTTCTGCTGAAGCTTTCAAAACAATGATGGGCATGCGATCTTCATCCGCAGATTGTTGCATCCTCTTTGATCTTTTGACGATATCATCTTGAGCATCATCAATCATTAGGGACTTTTGTCCACGGGTCAACCCCAGGTAAACCTCTGCCAGGAGTTCTGCATCCAGTAATGCTCCATGCAGTGTTCGCTTGGAATTGTCGATCTCCAGGCGATTACAAAGTGCATCCAGGTTATTGCTCTTACCCGGAAACATCTGTTTTGCTATTGCGAGGTTGTCAACGACATTGACAGTCAGTTCAGCAATCGGTGGCATCTTCAGGCGTTTAAGCTCAGTATCCAAGAATCCAATATCAAATTCTGCGTTATGAATGATCAATTCTGAATTCCTGATGAAATCACAGAAACCTTCTGCAATTTCGGAAAACGTCGGCTTGTCGCTGAGAAAAGTTGCTGTCAGTCCATGGATTTTTACCGCGTCTTCAGGAACATCCCGCTCAGGATTGATGTACACATGGTAATGGTTGTCGGTAATGTGCCGATCAATCATTTCAACACAGCCGATCTCAACAATCCGATCCCCATCATTGGCATTCAAGCCGGTTGTCTCTGTATCCAAAACAATTTGTCTGGTCATTCCGTTTTTTCCCCAATAGCTTCAGGATGGAGTTGTCTGGCAATGAAAGCACCTTTTCCGTATCTGTTCAAAGGAATTCTGACAACATGACCACTGCCCGGCGCAACGGTGATGGCATTACCAGCATGGTCGGTCATTTCCTTTAACAGGCATACCGTGTTGCCTTCTGGATGAAAAATTTCCAGCGTATCTCCGATAGAAAATCGGTTTTTCACCATGACAGTCGCCCAGCCATTAGCAGAATCAATTACATCGCCGACGTAATGGCTACTGTATAACTCAGAAGCTCCAGTCATGTAATTCTGATAGTCTTTAGTATGATGACGTACATAAAAACCATCGGTATATCCCCTGTTTGCGAGTCCCTGCAAGGCTCCAAGCAACTTGATATCAAAAGGCTGACCCGCAACCGCATCATTAATCGCCTTTCGGTAAGCTTGGGCTGTTCGGACAACATAATAGATAGATTTTGTCCGTCCTTCGACCTTGAGGGAATCCACCCCGATTTTCACCAATCGCTCAATATGCTCAATGGCACGCAAATCTTTTGAGTTCAAGATGTAAGTCCCATGTTCATCTTCCATAATCGGTAGTAACTGCCCCTGCCTTTTCTCTTCCTCGATGAAATAGGCTCGTTCAGCGGCGGGATGACGAGGAACACCCCCCAATTCAGAAGGCAGGATACCCGATTTCTCGATGAATGCCTGTATATCCAAAGGCTTCAGGTCACCAGTTTCATCTTCCTCCGCATTACCAATCTTGTAATGCCAACGACACGAATTAGTGCAGATGCCCTGATTCGAATCACGGTGACTGAAATAACCCGACAGAAGGCAACGCCCGGAATAGGCTACACAAAGTGCCCCATGAATAAAGACCTCTAGCTCCATCTCGGGACATTTCTGGCGAATTTCTTCAATTTCATCCAAAGAAAGTTCACGAGACAGGATGACACGGTTCAATCCTATCCGTTGCCAGAAACGAACATCCGCCCAATTGATGGAATTTGACTGGACAGAAAGATGAATCGGCATTTCTGGCCATTTATCCTTCACCAGCATAATCATGCCAGGATCAGCCATAATCAAGGCATCTGGCTTCATTTCGATGACTGGTGCAATATCTTCCAAATAAGTGTTCAGCTTAGCATTATGTGCATAAATATTGCTGGCTACATAAAATTTCTTGCCACGACGGTGTGATTCATCAATCCCTGTTTTTAATGCCTCCAAAGAAGAGAACTCATTGTTCCGTGCGCGAAGGCTATAACGAGGCTGTCCTGCATACACAGCATCAGCACCGAAATCATAAGCCGCGCGCATTTTATCCGCCGATCCCGCAGGCAGCAAAAGTTCAGGCGATTTGAGCATGGTCAGATGAAAGTTTGGAGAAAACAGAAATGGATATTATAACCAATCACAGGATTCCTATCATCAGAAGTTTTGCATAAAGGTAACCCGTGCAGATGCCAGTGCATGGATGCTTGTCTGAACAACCAGATTAGAGACTAAAAAACTGGAATAACTATCCGATCACGGATGCCCGTACCTGTCATAAACATAAACAAATCCAAAAAACTTCTTGATGCCTTAACCTTGAGAAGGATAAAAACAGATTTTTAAACTGTAACTTACAGACCTAATTAAACCGAATTCTGAAATAGGGAACAAATGAAAACCTGTTCATAGAGAAATATGTATAATGAAAATCGATAGGGAAAAACGACTGGACTTTGTATCGTTTTTTTGAAAACAACATGAACGAATAGCAATTCTTGAAAAGAATAAAATTAAGAAGGAAATATAAAATGGCACAGGAAATGATGAAAGCAGCGATCCTTGAAGGTCCAAGCTATATAGCTGTCAAAGATGTACCGGTTCCTGAAGTTAGCTCTGGTATGCTTAAAATCAGGGTAAAAGCTTGTGGAGTGTGTGGAAGTGATGTTCACTTATGGAAAGCGGGTAAAGGATGGAATAAGGATCCTATAAAAGATTTTCGAATGGGACACGAATTTTGCGGTGAGGTGGTA
>CAZWTQ010000047.1:0-12355 GCA_964636975.1 uncultured Oxalobacter sp.
CTGACTGTTGCCGCAGTCGGCGTTGTCTATGGAGACATCGGTACAAGCCCGCTTTACACCATGAAAGCAGTCTTTGGCGAAGGAAATGGTCTTGCATTGATCCCTGAAAACATCATCGGAATTGTTTCGCTCATCATTTGGGGACTGATCCTGGTCGTCGGACTGAAATATGTCTACCTGATGCTAAAAGCAGACAACCGTGGAGAAGGAGGCATCCTTGCCTTGCTGGCTCTTGTTCATACTTCACTGCCAAAAGGACGTCCCCTCTGGTATCGGATCTTACTACTAATGGGCGTTTTCGGCGCCTCATTGTTCTATGGCGACAGTGTCATCACTCCCGCAGTTTCCGTCCTGTCAGCCATGGAGGGTTTTGAAATCGCTACGCCATTCTTCAAACCTTATGTAGTGCCTCTTGCTGTTGCGATTCTAGTCGCACTTTATTCCATTCAATCAAAAGGAACTGAAGGCATTGCGAAATGGGTAGGTCCCTTGATGCTACTCTGGTTCGGCTCCCTAGCAGCCATGGGCATCATCAACATTATCCGTGCTCCTATCATCCTGCAGGCTTTCAATCCGTGGTTCGCCATTAAATTCATCAAAACATGCCCCAGTATCGCCTTTATTGCACTCGGAACCATCGTGCTAGCCTTGACGGGAGCAGAAGCACTCTATGCCGACATGGGACACTTTGGTCCGATGCCCATCCGTTTCGCATGGTTTTTCATCGTTTTTCCAGCTCTAGCGATCAATTATATGGGACAGGGGGGGTTGCTCATCACGAACCCTGCCGCCATTGTGAATCCTTTCTTCCAACAACTTGGAACATGGAGTATTTACCCATTGATTGCCCTATCCACCGTTGCTGTTGTTGTTGCATCACAGGCAACTATTTCAGGAGCATTTTCTGTCACTCGCCAGGCAATCGGTCTGGGGTTGCTGCCCCGCATGAAAGTCGTCCATACATCTGAATCGGAAATTGGACAAATCTATATGCCTACTGTCAACTGGCTTCAGATGGCCGTTGTACTGATGGCGATCCTGCTTTTTGGTTCATCGGACAACCTTGCCGGCGCTTACGGAATCGCTGTGACAGGAACTATGACCATCACAACACTTCTATTATTCTTTGTGATGCATAATTATTGGAAACGCAATGTTGTCATTTCCTTGCTACTGGTAGTTTGCTTCTTCATCGGTGACATCTTCCTATTTAGTTCCAACATCATCAAGATTGCCAATGGCGGCTGGTTTCCACTAGCACTGGCAGCTATTCTATTCATCCTGATGCTGACTTGGCGACGTGGTCGCAGAATCATTGAGCGGAAACTGAGACAGCAAGCCATTCCACTCAAGGACTTCTTGGAAACCCTGTTTATTTCGCCACCTCAACGCGTCCCGGGTACGGCCGTCATTCTAAAGCGGGACAATGACGGGGTTCCATTGGCATTGTTACACAACCTCTCTCACAACAAGGTAATTCATGAGCGAGTCTATTTTCTAACAATCCATACCCACGATGTCCCATGGGTTCCGCCATGGGAACGCATCGAAATCACTGATTTCGGCAACAATTGCTGGATGATTGATGTGAATTATGGCTTCAAGAATGAACCCGATATTCCCCAGATTCTTGAAGAGTGTAGCAAAAGAAAACATCATTTCAATTTGATGCAGACCTCTTTCTTCGTTTCGCGTCTATCACTGGTTCCTTCCAAAAAATCCCTAATGATGCACTGGCGCGAACACTTGTTCATTTGGATCATGCGCAATGCCCGTAGTGCAGCCGATTATTATCAGATTCCAACTAACCGCGTTGTCGAGATGGGAACCCGCTTAGAAATTTGACAGCTCTCCCCTCTATCCATACGGTAGCGAAAACAGACATCACCAATGCGTCAATTGTCTGATATTTTCAGCTGTAATGCCAAATTATAGAGCTGGCTCTTTTTCTGTCCGGTAATCTTGACGGCTGTTGCAACAGCAGAACTGACAGGCAATGACTCCAGCAGAATACTTAAAATCCGTCTTGCTTCCACGTCATTTTCCAACGTATCATTCTTAGCGCTTTCAACCAACACCACAAATTCACCTCGCATCCGATTGCTGTCTTCTGATATCCAATTTTTCACCTCTGATAAAGTTCCGCGCCAGGTTTCTTCAAACAGTTTCGTCAATTCACGAGCAACCATAATCCTGCGAGCAGGCTCAAACACTTGGGATAAAGCGCCCAGCATATCCTTGATACGGTGCGGAGCCTCATAGAAAACTAGTGTTGCCGACAAATTTTTAAGGGAATGGAGAGATTCCAGCCGCTGACCACTTTTCGTTGGCAAGAATCCCGCAAACCAAAAACCATCATCGGGAAATCCGGAAACTGACAATGCTGTTATTGCGGCAGATGGTCCTGGAATTGGTATTACATGCCCCCCTGCTTTACGGACTGAATCCACAATCCTTGCACCGGGATCAGAAATCCCTGGCATCCCTGCATCTGAAACCAAAGCTACTCGTTCCCCTTTCGCAAGACGGATGATCAGCTGCCTCGCTACCTCCCGCTCGTTATGCCGATGGGCTGCAACCAATGTCTTTTTCATACCATAGGCTCTCAACAATGCCTGAGTATTGCGGGTATCCTCACATGCGACAACATCTACTGTATCAAGTACATTCAATGCTCGCAGGCTGACATCACAGATATTCCCGATCGGCGTGCCAATCACATATAATGTTGCATCAGGGATCTGCTGACGGGACATAGCGTCCATCAATGGTTGTAACAGCATAGCGGATCCTCCAGGTCATGGTTTGGATAATTATTGGATTCTGCCCAAACAGTCTATAAATTTCAAGCAGCAGCCACAAAAACTGAATTTTCCTTGGAGGCAACAACGGATGACTTCTTTTCCTGAAATGTCAACCAAAAATCAGCTAATTGGAGCGAAGGCAGAAGATGACGCTTTTACCTTTCTACAGGAACATGGGCTTACACCAGTGACCAGGAACTTCAGATGCCGTTTTGGAGAAATCGACCTGATCATGTACGAAGGAAATACTCTTGTTTTCATCGAAGTCCGTAAGCGGAAAAACTGCCTATATGGTGGCGCTACCACAAGCATCACATCGATTAAACAGCAAAAAATCATCAAAACCGCTTATTTTTACCTGCAACGCTACAAAGCATTACCTGCTTGCCGCTTTGATGTTGTAGCATGGAATGGAGCTGAATGCCAATGGCTGAAAAACACGATTGAGGTGACATAAACATCCTGCAGGGAATACTTAATGAAAACACGTATTCTGGGACACTTTAATGAAAGTGTGGAACTGAAGAAAAAAGCTGCATTAATACTTGCAGAACCGATTTCCCGTGCAGCAGAACTGATGTACGATGCATTGACACAAGGCAACAAAATCCTCGCCTGTGGGAATGGCGGCTCTGCTGCAGACTGTCAGCATTTTGCTGCCGAGTTGGTTGGTCGTTTCGAACGTGAACGGATGCCTTTACCTGCACTAGCTCTCACCACGGATTCCTCCATCATGACAGCCGTCGGAAACGACTACAGCTACCAAGATATTTTCACCAAGCAAGTACAGGCTTTGGGTCAACCTGGAGATATCCTGCTTGCCATTTCCACATCTGGTAATTCAGGTAATATCATCGCTGCCATTGAAGTTGCCCATGAACGTGAAATGTGCGTAGTAGCATTAACCGGAAAAGGTGGTGGCAAAATCAAACCCCTATTGAATGAAGATGATGTAGAAATCTGCGTTCCCCATGATAGAACTGCCCGTATCCAAGAAGTCCATCTGCTGACCATTCACTGCATCTGTGACAGTATCGATGCAGCCTTTTTTGGAGAGAACCCCCGTGAATAACACAAATTTCCATTGGAAAAACACCTTGGCAAAAATTACGTTTGCCATTGTATTGGGTTGTTCCCTGACTTCCTGCGCACCAGTCATGCTAGTCAGTGGTGCTATCGGAGGAGGCATGGCGGCAACTGACCGTCGTACAATTGGCATGCAGACCGAAGACAAGGTCATCACCCTCAAAGGCGAAAACATCGCTTTCAAAATCTCCGATGGAAGCGGTCATATCAATGTGGCATGCTTCAATCGTAGGGTTCTGCTGACTGGTGAGGTGGATAGTGAAGCCACTAAACAGGCTGTTGCCAATGAAATATCCAGCATCGAAAATATCCAGGCAGTCGTCAATGAACTGGCAGTTATGGCACCATCCACCATCGGTTCCCGTTCAAATGATTCCCTGATTACCAGCAAAGTCAGCACTAGTTTCTTGGCAGAAAAAGGCCTGTTTTCCTCCGCTTTCAAAACAGTTACTGAGCGTGGCATCGTTTACCTGATGGGACGTGTAACCGAACGAGAAGGCAACCATGCCGCAAAGATTGCCTCTAGCATCAGTGGCGTCCGGCAAGTCGTCAAAGTCTTCGAATATATCTCCGAAGAAGAGCTACAGAAGATGACCATTATCCCACAAGCTGAAAACAACTCCTCTTGGGATGCATCCCCTGATGAAATCGGAAATTGAAGGAAGGAATAAAAGGGATATATTGAGTTTGATTCAACCCAGCCATACCATCAGTTGGCGGACAGCATTTTCAACAGCTTCAACAGAAGGTATCTCATTTTCCCCTCCCAGACTGATAACCTTTGGCGACCAATCACAACAAGTCCGCCAGCGTGGAATATTACAGTAAATCTGCACTGTCGGCTTGTTATAGGCAGCAGCCAAATGCGATAGACCAGTATCCACCCCAACAATAAAAGACGCCCTTCCCGTCACTGTAGATATATCGGTAATTGACAGTTGTGGCAATACCGTTGCATCTTCCAAATCAGCCGCTAATCTTTCCGCTTCCACTTTCTCAGTAGGATTTCCCCAAGGCAGCAAAATTTTCAATCCCTTCTCATACAACATCGTTCCAATTCGAAGCCAATTCTGATGCGCCCACTTTTTTGAGTCCAAGGAAGTCCCATGGAAAAACAATGCAAACGGTTGTTTCGGCATCCAGGCATACTGGATTGTGGGAACAGTCAATCCAAAATCCGGCGGTGTATTAATAATATACCCCATCGCCCTGGCAATCATTTCGCGACTACGTTGCACCACATGGATATGCTTTTCCATCTTGATGCTTTCATCATGAAAAAAACGGGAAATCGGCTCATAGCCTGATCCATCCGTCTTATTGCCTAATCCAACCTTCCGTCCTTCTGGAGTTGTCATGGAAAGCCCCAAGATAATACCGGTCTTTAATAGTCCTTGTGTATCAAATACCCAGTCATATGCCTGATCCTTCAATCGTTTGCGGAAAGTGACGAAATCAGCTCGGGTTGATGATGAAAAAGGATGTTTACGCCATCGACGCAAAGCAAAAGGGATCACCTCATTGACATGACGATTCTGCCTAATCAGTCCAGCATAACCTTCTTCAACTACCCAATCGATAATGGCATTCGGATAATGGCGATGGATATCTGCCAGCACTGGCAAATTATGAACAACATCGCCTAATGAAGAGACTCGGACAATCAGGATTCGCATTTCATCGGCAAAAATTGGCTGAAAATAGTATTAGAACATAAGCATCATAAAAAAGAAAAATCCGCTTGGTATATTTTCCTTGTGAGGAACCCCCGATAGTCTTCAGAAAGCTTATTCAACAAGCAGGCAATACTGCTTGCCATGACCTCGGCTGCAATAGAAAAATGTTAAAACATCCTAAAATTCGTATGAATATCTTGTTGGACGATTTTTATAAAAAGTTTTGTACATGGAAGATAATGAACCTTTTGATCTCGAAATCGGAGAACGTCTTGACTGACACGGCTATCGGATCATTGTTATTCGGTATTTTGCCCTTGAACCTGGAAAGGAGCCTATTGAAAAACCACTTTTGATATCTGCAGTCTACCTGGTTTTTGACTGTTTCCCTTTTTATACAAAACAGACTATGTACCAATAGATATGGCTATACTGCTGATCTAGGAATTTAAGCATTTTCTAAAGAACTATTCATTCGACTCCTGTCTCTGTGATGATAACGCTGAGAGGTATATCGAACTTTTCTATTTGAAAAGAAGTTTTCAGTCTGCTGTATGCCACGCCGATCGTCAGGATATTTTTCTGCCCTTCAAGGGTACGGTCGAAGAATCCCCCTCCATAACCCAACCGATAGCGCTCAGCGGTATAGCCAACGCAAGGGATAATCAAGACTTCTGGCATTGATACCTGTTTCATTGTCTTGGGAACGGGAATATGGAAAGCTCCTTCCACCAGTTCATCTCCCGGTTGCCAGGCAATGAACTGTAGGGAACTGTCTTTGGCTGGTACATAAGGTAATGCCATCTGGATTTTGCCTGACAGTGCTTCATAAAGTTCCATCAGATCAGGTTCATTGCGGATAGGCAAATAAACGCTGATGGTTTTCGCCGCTTTTTCTCCAAGCCATGCCCCAACTTGCAGGCAAATCGCATGGTTATACTGTCTCTTTAAGCTTTCAGGAATAGCTTTACGGATGGCAAGTAATTTCTTTCGCAGGGTTTTTTTGTCTTGGATGCGTTCAATGACAAGAGATTGCCCTTCATTCTTAGCTGACAGTGGTAAACTCATAAATCTACTATCTGTTTTTCAGGGAAATACCGCTATGTGGAAAAGTTTCAGAAATCTCCTACTACTGTTGATGGTCTTTGCGATGATTTCGTGTGCGAAAGCATCCCGTGAGCTGACAACAACGCCTGAGCAAGATGAGACTTTCATGCAATTACGGGAAGCTGCCCGCAAAAATAACTTTGAGAAAGCGGTCAAGCTTGCTGATGCCTTGCAGGATTATCCAATCCCCTCCTATGTTGCGTATTATCGACTGAAATCAAATCTGCGCAATGCCACATACGCAGAAATTGAAGCATTCCTGTCCCGCTATGATGGTACAGCCATTGCTGATCGCCTGCGTAATGACTGGCTACTACTGTTGGGACAACAGCGAAACTGGGCACTTTTTGACCGAGAATATCCGAAATTTATTGTAGATGATGATGTACAGGTGAAATGCTACGCACTGATGTCCAAGGCGTTCAAAGATACTAACGTGGTTGCTGAAGCCAAGGAACTATTGGGATTGAATATGAAAAAATCAGGTAAAGCCGCTTACTCATTGCTGGAAGCAATGGTGGAAAGACGCCAATTAAGCATGGATGATATCTGGTATTTCGCTCGCTTGGCAGTAGAAGCCAACCAACCGAACCTTGCATCCCATATTGCGACACTAGCTGGCGGTTCCAGTGAAGCCGTTACCCGCGCATTGAACAATCCAAGTGCTTTCCTATCAAAAGGACCAGGAGAAGGACGCAACAACCATGAAACTTATCTACTGGCACTGGGTAAAGCTTCTGACAAAAACCGTTCACAAGCAGTGGATTCCCTGAACCATTTTCAGTCTGACCTATCTGTCTCGGAACAAGCCGTTGGTTGGAGTCTGATTGCATTACGTGCCTCTATCGCTTTGGAGCCAGAAGCAATTGATTACTGGAAAAAAGGCAATACAGACAACATCTCACCGTATGCTCATGAATGGCGTATCCGAACAGCTCTGCGCAATGAAGACTGGCAACACGTCTTGGACTGGATTGCTCTAATGCCGGATTTCCTGAAACGTAATCCCTCTTGGATTTACTGGAAAGGTTGTGCATTGAAAACACAGGGTGAACAACATGCTGCCGATGATCTGTTCAGGTCTATTGAAAAAGAACACTCTTTCTATGGTATGTTGGCAGAAGAAGAACTGCACGGTTGGGTTGTTATACCAGCTAGCAGTTATTATGTTTCCGATAGTGAAATAGAAAACATGGCGGAAACTATGATCCTTGCACGCAAGTTCAATGCGATGAACTGGCAATTTGAAGCCGTTCGCGAATGGAATTGGCAATTGCGTAAAATGAAAGAAGATCGCTACCAAATCGTTGCTGCCGAACTTGCGAGACAAATCGGCAGGATTGATAGGATGATTAATACTTCTGACCGTACAAAAGATACTGTTGTGATCTCCCAGCGTTTTCCGATGCCCTACAGGAACTATTTTGAGTCTGCTACAGATGAATTGGGACTGGATCTGGCATGGGTTTATGGTTTGGTTCGTCAGGAATCCCGCTTCGAGATCGTGGCAAAATCCAATGTCGGCGCACAAGGATTGATGCAACTAATGCCTACCACAGCAAAATATGTGGCAAAACGGATTGGTATGACAGATTACCATGCTGGAAAAATCACGGAAATGGAAACTAACATCAAGCTTGGTTCTGCTTATCTGGATATGATGCTGAGCAGTCTGGACAACTCGCAGACCATGGCAAGTGCAGGCTATAACGCAGGACCGGGACGCCCAAAACGCTGGAAATCCACCTTACCCCATGCGGTTGAAGGAGCCATCTTTGTGGAATCCATCCCCTTCCAGGAAACCCGTGATTATGTGAAAAATGTACTTTTCAATGCGACTTGTTATGCTGGTGAACTAGGCAGTCAAACCCAGTCTTTGAAAAAGCGGTTGGGAACTATTGCTCCCTAATAGCAGGTTTCTTCCAAAAAAAGCTATATAATCTAATTGGGAATCAATAAGGCTTTTTTGAAAAAGAGTCAACAAAAAGCGATGATATTGTCTCACCAACCAGTTTGTCCCGACCCCGAACGTCAATGGACAAGAAACAGGGGAAAATATGGAAATCTACAGTGTCGGCGGATGCGTCCGTGACATCATCATGAACCGTCCAGTCCATGATCGGGATTATGTTGTGGTAGGTTCATCCATTGAGGAAATGCTTTCGCTGGGGTACAAACCTGTCGGTAAGGAGTTTCCGGTTTTTCTGCATCCAGAAACCAAGGAAGAATACGCACTAGCAAGGACAGAAAGGAAAGTCGCTCTTGGCTACAAGGGATTTGTAGTCCATTCTGATCCATCCGTAACCTTAGAAGAAGACCTCAGTCGTCGCGACCTAACCATCAATGCGATGGCAATGGATACCAATGGCAATATCATTGATCCTTTTGGTGGACAAAAAGATATCCAGGCAAAAATCTTCAGGCATGTTTCCAATGCTTTCCGTGAAGATCCTGTTCGCATCCTGAGGCTTGCCCGTTTTGCAGCCCGCTACACAGATTTTACCGTAGCGCCTGAAACGATGAAGCTCATGAAATCAATGGTGGAAAGTGGCGAAGTAGATGCTTTGGTTCCCGAGCGCATTTGGAAAGAGCTCTCGGTTGGTCTGATGGAAGAAAAACCTTCCCGCATGATTGATCTGTTGCATGATTGCGGTGCCTTAGCACACATCTTACCCGAGATTGAAGCACTCTGGGATATTCCACAACCCGAACAATACCACCCTGAAATCTACGCTGACAGGCATACGATGCTAGCGATTGACTACGCTGCCAAAAAAAACTATCCTCTGCCAGTTCGTTTCGGTGTCCTGCTCCATGACCTAGGTAAAGGAACAACACCTTCCAACCAATGGCCCCATCATCGTGCCCATGAAGAAAGGGGAGCTGTGATTGTCGACAAAGTATGTCGCCGATTACATGTTTCTACCTTTTATCGGGAGATTGCAGTGATGATTGCCCGTGAACATGGCTTTATCCGTCGCAGTATCGAACTACCTTCAAAATTGGCAGTTATGGTCTTGGAACGTTGTGATGCCTTTCGCCGTCCAGAACGATTCAAGTATGTTATTGATGCAACGGAATGCGACCTAAGGGGACGGGGATATGGCGAGCGAAGTACCGAATTCATTCTATATCCCCAACGTGAATACTGGTCAATTATCCTTGATGCCGTCCGCAGGGTAAATGTTGGTGCCATCATTCAATCACTTGGCAATGAAGTCTATGAAATCGACCTGCAACGTTTCCTGCATGATGCCCGGGTCGATGCTGCATCTGATGCCATCATTGAATTAAAATTTGGCAAAGTGGAAAAAGTGGATGTCGCCCACTTTAAGCCCTGCTGACTTTTTCTTTTTCTCCAGCAGAAATGGAAAACCCCGTGTCTAAAAACGAAGTACCCTGTTCTAAGCGGGAAAAACAACAAAATAACCTCCCATCCGCACCCATCCCTTTATGATGGAGGATATAGGGTTTTATCGATATTTACCCTTTAAAAAAACAGAAAATCACATATAATCAAAGGCTAAACTTTCCATGAACGGCAATTTACTCGTCTAAAGCATAATATGACAATCAAACATTACCTGCAATTTTCCGATTTGACACTGGCTGAATATGAATATTTGATCGAACGCGCCAGTATCATCAAAAAAAAGTTTAAGAATTTTGAAACATATCATCCGCTCCTCGACCGGACATTGGTGATGGTTTTTGAAAAAAACTCAACCCGTACCCGCTTGTCTTTTGAGGCAGGCATGCATCAACTGGGCGGTATTGCTGTCTATTTAAATACTAGGGATAGTCAATTAGGGCGAGGAGAGCCTATCGAAGATGCAGCACAAGTTATATCACGCATGTCTGACATCATCATGATCCGGACTTTTGGCCAGGAAATCATTGAGCGTTTCGCTGCAAACTCCAGGGTTCCTGTCATCAATGGTCTGACTGATGAACATCACCCATGCCAAGTTTTTGCTGATATCTTCACGTACATTGAACACCGTGGCTCCATCAAGGGCAAAACTGTAGCCTGGATTGGCGATGCTAATAATATGTTATATTCCTGGCTACAAGCAGCAGAAGTCTTCAGCTTCCATGTTAATGTCTCTACCCCGAAAGGTTACGACATCAACTACAATTGGGTTTCAAAAAACCATAACCATTTCACTCTGTTTGGTAATCCTTTCGATGCCTGTGAAGATGCCGATCTGGTTACCACTGATGTCTGGACTAGTATGGGCTGGGAAAAAGAAAACGAGATTCGCAAGAAAGCATTTGCAGGTTGGAATGTCGACGCAGCCAAGATGACTCGTGCGAAGCCAGATGCCCTGTTCATGCACTGTCTGCCTGCCCATCGTGGTGAAGAAGTCGATGCAGAGGTTATTGATGGTCCTCAATCCGTTGTTTGGGAGGAGGCTGAAAACCGCCTACATGTTCAAAAAGCATTGCTGGAATATTTTGTTAAGGGCAGGATCGGATGAGATTAATGGATCTCCCATTTGATTCTGTATCAGGAAATTTCTTGTTTTCCAGGCGAAGTAAAGCGGAGTATATTTCCGTTTCATGCGAATCGGCATAAAATGGCCTCCCTGAAAATCAACAGGAACAGCATGTTCCTGCTACGTTCCATCCGCAAACTATACAACTGAACAACGAAGGAAAACTATGAGTAATGTAAAGAAAGTTGTCCTAGCTTATTCTGGAGGGCTGGATACCTCTGTCATTTTGAAATGGTTGCAGGATACCTATCAGTGTGAAGTCGTCACTTTCACAGCTGATTTGGGACAAGGAGAAGAGCTGGAACCTGCCCGCCAGAAAGCATTGAAATTCGGTATTAAGCCAGAAAATATTTTCATTGATGACTTGCGTGAAGAATTTGTCAGGGATTTTGTCTTCCCGATGTTCCGGGCAAATACACTTTATGAAGGAGAATACCTGCTAGGCACAAGTATTGCGCGTCCATTAATTGCAAAACGCTTGATTGAAATCGCAAAACTGACTAATGCTGATGCTATTTCTCATGGTGCAACTGGTAAAGGTAATGACCAAGTTCGTTTTGAACTAGGTGCATATGCCCTGATGCCAAACGTCAAGGTCATCGCCCCATGGCGTGAATGGAACCTAACCTCCCGTGAAAAACTACTAGCTTATGCCGAAGCTGCTGGCATTGAAATCGAAATGAAGCACAAACAGGGCGGAGCTCCTTATTCGATGGATGCTAATATGTTACATATCAGCTATGAAGGACGTTATCTGGAGAATCCTAATGCGGAACCGGAAGCTTCCATGTGGCGCTGGACATGTAGCCCTGAAGAAGCCCCTAACCAAGCAGAATACCTAGATATTGAATATGCAAAAGGTGATATCATTGCCCTGAACGGCAAGAAATTATCTCCTGCCTCTGTATTGATGGAACTGAATCATCTTGGTGCGAAACACGGCATCGGTCGCCTGGATTTGGTTGAGAACCGCTATGTCGGCATGAAATCCCGTGGCTGCTACGAAACACCAGGGGGCACCATCATGCTAAAAGCTCATCGTGCTATCGAATCTATCTGCCTCGACCGTGAGGTCGCCCACTTGAAAGATGAATTGATGCCACGCTATGCCTCCATCATCTATAATGGCTACTGGTGGTCTCCTGAACGTGTTGCATTGCAGACCCTGATTGACCATACCCAA
>CAZWTQ010000048.1:0-890 GCA_964636975.1 uncultured Oxalobacter sp.
TTCATTCAAGGGTTCGCCTTGCTTGAAAAAGAATGTATGAGCTGCCAGGAAAGATGGCGGTGCGATGCGGAGCAGGGCTGTTGTCGTGGGAACCAGCAGGATATCGCAGTGACCATTGATAACCTCATACAAAGTTGCCAGACGTTGTGAGACCAGATCTTGGTGGGGAGAAAAAGAATCGTAAGGCAAGGTTTCCCAATCAGGCAGAAGGTGGCAGCGCAGGGGTTCATCAGACTCAGATTGGTCATCAAACCAGGGGATTTCTTCCAGTAACCGACGGGCATCTGTGGCTGTGGCAGTGAAGACAACCAGCATCTGCCGGGTTGCCTTCAGCTCACGGGCGGCTTTTGCCAGCATCAGGGCATCGGCAGAGCCATGAAGTGGCGGCAATGCATAGCGTTGCCCTGGACGTGGCAGGATTTTTTTGAGATTGAATGACATACTCGAGAGAAAAGCTCTTATTGCGTCCGGTCTGTCTTGACGCAAAATACCAAACTATTCATTATAAACGATGGAAACCATGGTAGTGGTCTGTTTTTCATTGTTCTGACAAAGGCAGATAGTAGATGGAATTTTGACGTATTCCCGTTTTAAGGAGTTTAGAGTTAGAGGCAATCAAATTAAAAGAGTGGGAACGTTCTGTCGGGTTTTGAAAGGCATCGAAATGATCTGTTTGATCAAGGTGTAGGGGCGATTGAGCCCTGTTTTTCTGAACAAACCAATCTAATTGTAGTATTTCAGGTTTCTGGAGTAATGATGGAGAGAGTACAGATTTCTTTCAGGGTTGGTCAGGGTTATGACTGCCATGTTCTGGTTGAAGGGCGCGACCTGATTCTGGGGGGCGTGAAAATTCCCCATGAACGGGGGCTGATGGGGCATTCTGATGCCGA
>CAZWTQ010000048.1:900-12171 GCA_964636975.1 uncultured Oxalobacter sp.
GCCGATGTCTTGCTTCATGCAGTGATTGATGCGTTGTTGGGAGCGGCAGGACTCGGGGATATTGGCAGTCATTTTCCTGATTCTGATATCCGTTATCAGGGAATTAATTCCCGGAATTTGCTGAAAAAGGTCTGGTCTCTAGTGTCTGAAGCAGGCTATGTCATCAGTAATATCGATGCAACCATCATTGCCCAGCGCCCCAAACTGGCGCCTTATATTGACCAGATGAAACATCATATTGCGGATGACTTGGGTATTGATATCAGCCAGGTTGGCATCAAGGCGAAAACTAATGAAAAACTAGGATTTTTGGGACGGGAAGAGGGTATCGTAGCACAGGCTGTTACCCTCCTGTCCAAGCGGTAGGTAGTTGATTATCTGGTGAATCAACGCCTGAAGACATCGGCTCCCTTAGGGATGTTGAACTGGAAAGAATGGGTATTGACAGGCGGATTTTTCCTGAAACCGGTAAAATTCACGACAGTTTTGTTGCCTAGGGAATCATAAAGTTCCATCGCACGGGGATGACCTTCTCGCATCCCGATGTTAATCCGTATGAAGGGGGTATCTCTTGAAAGGGGGACAACTTCAACCCATTCACAGCCATCGTTGCTGCCTAAATCGCGAAGTTTGAAACTCTTTTCAAGTTTGTTGCTACCGAACAGAATGGCGGCAGGACTGGATCCCAATGCAGAACCCAGACGTCTGATAGTGACCTGGTTCAGGTCTTTGTCATAGATATACAGACTAGTGCCGTCTGACTGCAGGGTCTGGCTGTAAGGGGTCAGGTATTTCCAGATAAATTTCCCCGGACGTGAAAACACAAAATTGCCAGAAGACGTTTTTGCCGCCCGTCCTGAGCGTATCAGGGTTTGCGCAAATGTTCCACTGGCAGAATGGGCAGTTGCCGAAAAACTCTTCAGCTGACTGATGGATGATGCGCCAGCAAACAGAGGGATCATCAATAGCAAACCGGTGCTGGCCAGTTTTTGAAAGAAGGATTTCATAAGTACAATTATTCGCCTTTAGATTAAATTGTTTCAATAGGAAAAAAGGGCTTAGGGGGTGTCCGGCGATGTGGGAACAATCACATCCCGGGTGCCATTGCTTTTCATCGGGGAGACCAGACCACTGCGTTCCATCTGTTCCAGAAGCCGTGCTGCCCTGTTGTAACCGATACGGAGGTGGCGCTGAACCATGGAAATCGAGGCTCTCTTGTTTTTCAGGACGATGTCAACAGCTTCATCGTATTTTTCATCGGACTCATCATCATTCGGGGAGTAACCATTGCTTTCGGCATCATCATTTTCATCGGCGTTGCCCTCCAGGAT
Source organism: uncultured Oxalobacter sp. (assembly GCA_964636975.1). Classification (GTDB taxonomy): domain Bacteria; phylum Pseudomonadota; class Gammaproteobacteria; order Burkholderiales; family Burkholderiaceae_D; genus Oxalobacter. Next base: position 2,232 of record CAZWTQ010000048.1, read on the forward strand.
GCCGTCGATGTAGTCTGGCTCTCCCTGCTGTTTCAGGAACGAGACAACTTTGGTAACTTCATCATCAGAAACAAAGGCACCATGAACCCGTTTTGGCAGTCCGGTACCTGGTGGCAGATAAAGCATATCGCCCAGCCCCAGCAGGGTTTCTGCGCCAGTTTGATCAAGGATGGTTCTGGAATCTACCTTGCTGCTGACCTGGAAAGCGATGCGTGTTGGGATGTTGGCTTTGATTAGACCGGTGATGACATCAACAGAGGGACGCTGTGTTGCCAGAATCAGATGGATACCTGCGGCACGGGCTTTTTGGGCAATGCGGGCGATGGATTGCTCGACTTTCTTGCCGACTGTCATCATCAGGTCAGAGAATTCATCCACGATGATGACGATTTGAGGTAGTTTTTCCAGTGGTTCTGGAGCATCCGGAGTCAGGGAAAAGGGGTTTGGAATCTTCTGTTCTTTTGCTTCAGCATCCTCGATGCGTTTGTTATAGCCAGCCAGGTTTCGGACTCCCATCTTCGACATCAGCAGATACCGTTTTTCCATTTCGGAAACTGCCCAGTTCAGTGCATGGTCGGCTTTCTTCATGTCGATGACAACCGGTGCCAGCAGATGCGGGATATCCTGATAAATGGAAAGCTCCAGCATCTTGGGATCAATCAGGATTAACCGAACCTGCTCAGGTGTTGCCTTGTATAGCAGTGACAGGATAGTTGCATTAATGCCCACAGATTTACCGGAGCCGGTGGTACCTGCAATCAGCAGGTGTGGCATTCTGGCAAGGTCGGCAACGACGGGTTTGCCGGTGATGTCTTTGCCCAGGGCAATTGTTAAGTTAGATGATGCATTGTTATATTCATCAGAATCCAAGATTTCAGACAGACGGACAATCTGCCGGCGGGTATTCGGCAGTTCCAGTGCCATACAGGTTTTGCCGGGAACATTTTCCACAACCCTGATGGAAACCAGGGACAGCGAGCGAGCAAGGTCGCGCGAGAGATTGACGATAGAACTGCCTTTGACGCCAACAGCAGGTTCAATCTCATACTGGGTTACCACTGGACCAGGGAAAGCTGAAACCACCCGAACCTTCACGCCGAAGTCTGCCAGTTTCCGTTCAATCAGTCTGCTGGTATATTCCAGGGCTTCAGGGCTTGCTGATTCCTGAAGAGCCTCCGGAGAATCCAGCAAAGATAGTGGTGGCAGGGAAGGAATGGCTACCCCATAATCTGGCAAGAGTGTTTCAGAACTAGAAACAGGCTTTTGTGCGGGATTTAGCACAGGCTCAAGAACCGGAGAGGATTTTTTCTCTTCCCGTTGCAGTGCAGAGGGGACAATCTGTGTTTTTGCTGTTTCCTGTTTTCGGATGCCAACGGGAATATTCTGTATTTCCGACTCGGAATCCTGGACAGGTTGTTCCAGGATAGGCTCTTGGATTTTTTCAAGAACAGGCTCCCTGATACCAGCAAAACGGTCAACACCGATGTTTTCCATTTGCCTGGATGATGGATCAGTCATCACAGGCAAACAGGGTTCTGCCTCCGTGATGGTTGTATCGACAGCGGATGCCTGAAAGGGCTCTGCCAGTAAAGGGGCGGGGATGTCATCGAAAGGGATGTCACCAGTTCCGGCAGATTCCGAATTTGCCATGGTTGCAGTGGCTGGAGTCGCTGCCAGACCTGCTTCTGGAGTATCTGCGCTTTCAACCGTTTTTCCCACGCCATCCACGCCAGTTTCGTCTTGTTCTGAAGCAGCGGGCTGGAGACGGCGATGCCGGAAAAGGAGAAAAGGCCACTCTACCACGGCACCGATGTCCTCAACGATAGCGATCCACGATTTCTGAAGATAGAGGCTGAAACCGATAAGGGCAGTCAGACCAAGCAATGCCGTACCACAGGTGAAACCGAGATATTGCATGGACAACTGGCCAACAACGCTACCAATAATCCCACCCGGGATGTCAGGCAGCTGGACATCTACCCGGTACATACGCAAATATTCGATGCCGGAACAGGAAACAATCAGTAGTGCAAAGCCGACAAAAGCGACAACCTGCCTGAACAGGGTTCGTTCAGGGAACGCCTGGTTGCGCAGGGTAAAAACAATCCGTCTGTAACCTGTCCAGATGCTTTTGAGCAAAGGGAAGGCAATCCACCAGGCAGACAGCCCAAAAGCAAAGAGCAGGATATCTGCAATCCATGCACCTGTCTGACCGCCCAGGTTGGCAACGGAATCGACCTGGGTTGCGTTTGACCAGCCAGGGTCATTTCTGTTGAATGTGATGAAAATCAGGAAGAAATACAGTGTGGCAGTAGCCAGCACCAGCCAGATGATTTCATTTTTCAGTAGAATAAGCGAAGCTCCGACAGAATCAGCTTTTGCATCATCTTTGACATCTATTTCTTTTGTTTGAGCAGTCATGGTCAAAAACAGTCCTAATACCCAATAAGCAGATAAAGCAGAAAAACCCTCAATTATCTATGATAACAGCAAATGAAGATGCAAACTATGAATAATTCCGGATAATCTCAAAGACTGGCATTATGGACGTTCATTTCCATGATATTGTCAGTGGTGGCATCAGACGATGTAGCCATGCTCCAGAAGGAAAATGCCTTTTCCGTCCTGTTTGATGGGTCACGGAACCGACTGGACTGTCATCGGCAAATCCGGTTTTGTTTTATCGGCAGCTTGAAGTCATCTGCCATATCCATAATAATAAAAGGCTAGCGTCTAATGCAGGGAAATAGTTATTTTTCATATGTGATTGCATCTAATAAAGATAACGGTGGCGTGAGGAGGCATCCGCCTTGCATCATCTGAAGATGCAGAAAATAGGAATATGAAAGCATCAAAGAAGATACCGGATTTCGAGAGCTTGAGACAGGCTGTCAGGCAAACCAATGCGCAGAAAGCGCGGGAAGAACAGGAGCGAAAGGCCGCAGAAAAAGAAGCGATGTCTGACAGGAACCTGTTTTTGCAGAGCGTTGGCAAAGATGTTGTGCGACTGGATGCTTCTGACAGGGTCTCCATTGTCCTGGAGCGACCAGAACCTATTCCTGTACAGCGTATTATTGATGAAAAGAAGGTACTTGAAGAGTCATTGACTGATGAGTTCGATGTTGAGAGTTTGTTGGATACCGATGACCAGTTAAGTTTCCGGCGGGATGGTGTCAGCCTGGATATTGTTAAGAAACTCCGGCGGGGATATTGGGTCATTCAGGATGAGCTGGATCTTCATGGTATGCGCCGTGATGAGGCTAGGGAAATGGTTGTGGAATTTCTCAGAATGGCTTCCATGCGGGGTATCCGCTGTATCCGCATCGTTCATGGCAAGGGACTTGGTTCGGTAAATAATGAGCCAGTTTTAAAGAAACTTGTCTTCAAGTGGCTTGTTCAACGTCCGGATGTCATGGCCTTTTGCCAGGCAAGACCAGTCGATGGCGGTGGTGGTGCGGTAGTGGTCTTGCTAAAAAGGGTTCGACCATGATAAAAAGCATCAAGTCAGGGGAGTTTCCTGTTTTGGTAAACTTTAGGTCGTTGCAGTTTTAAAGCGGGTATTTTCATGTCGGTTTTGATGAAACGTTGTCTGGTTGTCTTTCTGGCATTGTCTGTGGCTCTTCCTCTTTCAGGCTGTTCTTCCAGTAAAGAGGCTGTTGCGGAACTCACTAAAAAGGCGGAAAAGGGCGATGTTGACTCGATGGTCAAATTGGCAGATATGTATTGCCGTGGCAGTTTTGGACTGAATGTTGATGACCAGATATGTGGTATGTGGGTAAAGCGCGCGGCTGAATATGGCCAGAAAGATGCACAGTACAATCTCGGCAGGATGTACGAAGAAGGAATTGGCATGAGAAAGGATGTTGTCCAGGCATATAGCTGGTACAGCATAGCCTTTGCCAATGGTTATGTCATGGCAGGAGACAAGGCCAGAAAAATTTTTGAAAAACTGTCTCCCAAACAGCGTGAGGACGCGAAGCGGCTGGCTGATATCTACCGAAAGGTAACAACCCGCCAGTGAACCATCAAAAACGGGAGTGATAAATCCCGTTTTGTTTTAATGGGGACGGTATGGTGTCTTGAATTTTCCAAGCCCCGGAATAACGGAAATTCCTGGGAGCCAGACCGTCAGATAGCGTTGATACCTGTTTCGCCAGTGCGGATTCGGATGACCTGCTCGATATCCTGAACAAAGATTTTCCCGTCTCCAATTTTTCCCGTACGGGCTGCCTTGATGATGGCTTCTATGGCAAGATCAAGGATATTATTATCGACAACCACCTCAATTTTCACTTTTGGCAGGAAATCGACAACGTATTCAGCACCACGGTACAGCTCCGTATGGCCTTTTTGTCTGCCGAATCCCTTGACATCGGTGACTGTCAGACCGTTGATGCCTGCATCTGACAGGTTTTCACGGACTTCGTCCAGTTTAAAGGGTTTGATGATAGCGGTAATTTTTTTCATAAAGGCTCCAGTCACAAGGCAATTCCCTGCAAGCTATTATAAAGCAACAATGTCGGCTTAACTGCGGAATTTTGAGGTGATGGGGTAACGCCAGTCACGCCCGAAGCCTTTGGATGTCAGGCGGATGCCAACAGGTGCCTGTCGCCGTTTGTATTCACTTTTTCTGAGCAGGGTGATAATCCTGCTGGTGTCTGCTTCGCTGTAACCAAGACGGATGATTTCCTCCGGTTTTTTCTGTTCCTCCATGAACAGCCGGACAATGGCGTCGAGAATTTCATAAGGTGGCAGGGAGTCCTGATCGCATTGATCGGATTTCAGCTCCGCGGAAGGCGGGCGGGTCAATATCCGCTCCGGAATCACGGCCGATATCGTATTCCGGTAACGGCAGAGCCGGTAAACCAGGGTTTTGTAAACATCCTTGATAACGGCAAAACCACCTGCCATATCGCCGTAAAGCGTGCAGTATCCAACGGCTGTTTCACTTTTGTTGCCGGTTGTCAGGACAAGGAAACCCGTTTTATTGGAGAGAGCCATCAACAAAGTTCCCCTGATACGAGCCTGCAGGTTTTCTTCAGTCACATCTTCAGGAAGTCCTGAAAACTGTTCTGCCAGGGTCTGGCTAAATGCTGAAAAACAGGTTGTGATGGGCAGCGTGTCGCATCGCACATCCAGCCGTTTTGCCATGTCGGACGCATCGATGCAGGAAATGTCGCTGGTATATTGGGAAGGCATCATGACTGCCCGGACACGGTCTTTGCCCAGTGCATCGTGGGCGATAGCCAAAACCAGTGCGGAATCCACACCACCTGACAGACCGATAATGGCACCTGGGAAACCATTTTTGCCGATGTAATCCTGAACGCCAAGAACGAGAGCCCTATAGACTTCTTCTTCCAGTGCCGGTCTCATTTCGATGCGTCCTTTCAGGATGTCACCTTGCTCACAGATAACCGTTTCAAAATCTTCCTGGCAATGTTTCAGCTGGACGCAGAGATTCCCGTTTTTATCCATGGCAAAAGAATTGCCGTCAAAAACCAGTTCATCCTGACCACCTACCATATTCGCATAGATGACGGCCAATCCAAAGCGGGATGCATGGTTTCTGACCGTATCATGGCGTAACTGCATTTTCCCTGTCTGGAAAGGAGAGCTGTTAAGGTTTAAGATGATATCCACACCAGTCGCTTTTGCCTGTCTTGCAGGTTCCGGAAACCATATATCTTCACAGATAAGGATGCCGAAACAGATGCCTTTGACAGAAAAGACAAGTGGTGTTTTCCCCCGGGCAAAATAACGGCGTTCATCAAAGACAGAATAATTGGGCAGTTCCTGCTTGAAATAGGTACCTGTCATCTTGCCGTTTGCCAGGACAGAACAGGCGTTGTAGCAGGCGCCGTTTTCCATCTGGTGATGGCCAACGACGACATGCAGGTCTTTGAAGTCACGCAACTCTTCTGCCAGCAGGGCGAGCGCTTTTTGTGTGGCATCGTAAAAATTCTGCTGGAACAGCAGGTCTTCTGGAGGATAACCTGTCAGCGACAGTTCAGGCGTCAAAAGGATATCGACTCCCTGTGCTACAGCTTTTCTGGCGGCTTTAGCGATAGTCTGTCGGTTTTTGGTCAAATCGCCGACAGTGCAGTTGATTTGGGCAATGGCAACCTTTGCGGACATGATGACATTTTCCAATGGGGAGTATCTGAAAGTCAGTCATTTTCCATCGTCGAAAGGCTTTGATGGAAATAATTTATTCTACCTGATGGACAGACAAATGCCAGCTATAATTATAAACCCACCAACTGATTAGCAAAATTGGGTTTCCTATGCAGTATGTTTCTACTCGCGCCACAGAAAGCCGTGGCAAAAAATACGTTTTCTCACAGATTCTGCTTGAAGGTCTGGCACCAGATGGCGGTTTGTATATGCCAGTCAGTTATCCCCTGGTTTCCGGACAGGAGTTGGACGCCTGGCGTTCCCTGTCCTATGCGGAACTGGCATTTGAAATCCTCAAAAAGTTTGTCGATGATATTCCGGAGGCAGATTTGAAGGCCCTGACGGAAAAAACCTATACGGCCAGCGTGTACCGGAATGTGCGCAAGGGAGACAATCCTGAAGAAATTACGCCACTTCGTACCCTGGAAAACGCAAATGGCAGGAAACTGATGCTGATGGGGCTTTCCAATGGACCAACCCTGGCGTTCAAGGATATGGCGATGCAGATGCTGGGCAGCCTGTTCGAATATGAGCTTACGCGCCAGGATACAGAGCTGAATATCCTGGGAGCGACCTCTGGCGATACTGGCAGTTCAGCGGAATATGCGATGCGGGGCAGGAAAGGCATCAGGGTTTTCATGCTGTCGCCATACCAAAAGATGAGTGCCTTTCAGACTGCGCAGATGTTTAGTCTTCAGGATCCCAATATTTTCAACATCGCCATCAAGGGTGTTTTCGATGACTGCCAGGATATCGTCAAGGCAGTTTCCGGTGACCTGGCCTTCAAGTCCCGACAGAAGATTGGTACGGTCAATTCCATCAACTGGGCACGGGTTGTTGCCCAGGTGGTCTATTATTTCCGTGCTTACCTGATGGCGACACAGGACAGTCGGCAGAAAATTTCCTTTACTGTGCCATCCGGCAATTTCGGCAATATCTGTGCCGGACATATTGCTCGCATGATGGGGCTGCCGGTTGATCGGCTGGTCGTGGCGACCAACGAGAACGATGTGCTGGACGAGTTTTTCAGAACAGGCGTTTACCGGGTACGGGGTTCGGCGGAAACCCTGCATACCAGCAGCCCCTCGATGGACATTTCCAAGGCGTCAAATTTTGAGCGGTTTGTTTACGACCTGCTGGGCAGGGACAGTCACCGGGTAGTACAGCTTTTCCGCCAGATTGAGCGCAAGGGCAGCTTTGACCTGTCTGGACGGCCTGGTAGCGATGGCGATGAATTTGCCAAAGTCAGCCAGTTCGGTTTTGAATCTGGCAAATCCACCCATGCGGATCGCATCCAGACCATCCGTTCCGTGGAAAAAACTTTTGGCATCACAATTGATACCCATACTGCAGATGGAGTCAAGGTCGCCCGTGAGCATCTGCAGCAGGGTATACCGATGATTGTTCTTGAAACGGCTCAGGCGGCAAAATTCAATGAGACCATCAACGAGGCTTTGGGTAGGGATGCTGACTGTCCAGAGGGTTTTGAGCATCTGGAAGAGTTGCCACAGCGTTTTGTTGTCATGCCGGTTGATGATGCCGCAGTCAAACGGTACATTGCGGAAAAGACAGGATTGTGACAAGAACGCCATGTCCATGCTGACGGTTGAAGAAGCTTATGGTCTTCTGCTAAAGAGTGTCCGGCAGATAACAGAAACTGAAGAGGTGGGTCTGGATGCCGCATCAGGGCGTGTGCTGGCTGAAGATATCCATTCAGGCATTATGGTGCCACCTGCCGATAATTCCGCAATGGACGGGTATGCTTTCCGGCATGCAGATGTCCTGGCAGGCGATGCCATCCTTAAGGTCTCCCAGCGGATTCCTGCCGGAAGCCATGGACATGCCCTGCAACCAGGGGAGGCGGCAAGGATTTTTACAGGGGCGCCCATTCCGGAAGGAGCTGATACCGTTATCCGTCAGGAATGGTGCACTGTCCAGGATGGCAGGCTCACATTTTCCCGGATGCCCAGGCAGGGAGATTCCATCCGGCGGGCGGGAGAAGATATCCGCAAAGGTGCTTTAATCCTGAAGGCTGGAACCCGTCTTTATGCACAGCATCTTGGTCTGGCAGCATCCGTCGGCTTGACGGCATTGACAGTCTTGCGTCCGTTAAAAGCCGCATTGCTGGTAACCGGCAACGAACTGACCGAACCGGGGGGGAAACTCCTGCCCGGAAAAATCTACAACTCGAACCAAATCATGCTGAAAACCCTGTTGAAGGAACTGGGGTGTACCGTTCCGACTTGTGGCATTGTTCCTGATGACTGCGAAGGAATCCGCTCAAAGCTTGTTGATGTGGCAAAAGACCACGATTTCATCCTGACAAGCGGCGGTGTGTCTGTTGGTGAGGAAGACTATATCCGACCTGCCATCTGTCAGGAAGGAAAAATTCATTTCTGGCGTATTGCCATCAAACCGGGCAAACCGGTTGTTTATGGAGAACTAAAACCATCTGGTAGTGGCATGGGGGTTCCTGTTATCGGGCTGCCTGGCAATCCAGTTTCCGTTTTCGTGACATTCCTGCTGTTTGTCCGTCCTTTCCTGCTGAAAATGCAGGGTATGGATGCATCGCTGCCATCCGGCTTCTGGTTAAGGAGTGCCGATGCCTATACCGGTTCAGGCGATCGTAGGGAATTTCTGCGGGCAAGGCTAAACAGCAGCCATGAAGTCGTGTTTTATTCTAATCAGGGTTCTGGCGTATTATCTTCTGTGGCCTGGGGGGATGGACTGGTTGACAATCCGGCAGGCAATTCGGTCAAAAAAGGGGATTTTGTCAGGTTCATCCCGTTTAGTGCGTTTTTTCATCCATGAAAGTCTATCTCCGTTTTTTTGCCAGCTTCCGTGAACGGCTGGGATTTTCCGAAAAGACCGTGATGTTGCCGGATACTGTCAGGACAGTTGGCCAGCTACGGCAGTTCCTGATGGAACAGGGCACTGTCTGGCAGGAAGTCCTTTCATATGACCATCCTGTCCGGATGGCGTGCCGTCTGGAAATGGCAGACGGAAAAACGGCATTGACAGACGGTTGCGAAGTTGCTTTTTTCCCGCCAGTCACCGGCGGTTAGCTAGGGAGCAGATATTTTCAGATTATTTTGCAGTCTTTTGCATTTTCCTATGGAAACCGCGTTAAATTTTGCTGTTTAGAATCATCTCAAAAGAGTAGGTCAGTGGCTATGTGCCAATGATGGATTGACAGTCAGGGCATTGAGTGCCATTCATGACCGTCTGGAGCGTGCAGGGATTGTTGGGAGATCAGAATGAAAAAAGTATGGCAATTAGACCGTCTGTTACAGTCAACATATCAGGCAGACGATTTCCTGCTTCGACTGAAATGATGATTCACGTTGAACCTGATATTCCTGGGTTTTATATTGCGCTTGGTTGTTATATCCAGAATGAAAAGCCTATAGGGTATATGCATTTCAAAAATACCGGTCAACGTGAAAAGCGGGCAGATGGTACTATGTCATCAAATTACGTATTAACGGAATTATTTTGTCCGAGTTCGACAGCCCCAGGTTCAATCTTATTACAAGACCATGTCCTTCCAGATAAAGTATGTTAGCTGCATATTTTTCTTTATCGGTATCTGGTTGAGCCTTGAACCACTCAAAAAAAGATTCGTATGTCGGATAGCTTTCAAGTAACTTCTCAAGGATTATTTTTTGGTATTCACGGTCGATGTTTCATGATGTTTTCAGTAACACATATAAAAATATGTGTTACAATAACAGAAAAAGAAGAAAGGATTATGAAAAGCTAT
>CAZWTQ010000049.1:0-12001 GCA_964636975.1 uncultured Oxalobacter sp.
CTTTCCACATTGAGTCGTAATATAGGTTCAGTATTTGAGCTTCTTAGGTTGAAGCGCCAGTTGGGAAATGCGATAGAAAGTCCGTCAATTTTCGATACTTGAGCATCGGGTAAATAGGCATAAATCTGTTCAATTTTCCTGATGGTTGAAGAAATATCCTTGACGGTGGAATTAATTTCACCACTACATGGGAATGCGGTCTGGTATTGTGCTACACATTCAGACAAGGTTCGGTTAGAATCGCTAAGTAGCTGTACGACCAGTAGCCAAGCGATCATGCCCGAATCACAGTAGGCGAAGTCCCTGAAGTAATGGTGGGCACTCATTTCACCACCATATAGGGCGTCTTCAGCACGCATTCTTTCTTTGATGAATGCATGTCCACTCTTGGATTCGATGGCTATGCCACCAGCTTGTTCCACCACCGACTGGGTATTCCAGACCAGCCGGGGATCATGGATAATTTTTGCCTGAGGATTTGTTTTCAATAGAACCTCGGCAATCATGCCAACCAGATAATATCCTTCGATAAAATTACCTTTCTCATCAAAGAAGAAACAACGATCAAAATCACCATCCCAAGCAATCCCCAAATCGGCATTGTTTTCGATAACTGCTTTTGTTGTTGCTTTGCGATTTTCTGGAAGCAAAGGATTAGGAATGCCGTTCGGGAAGGCGCCATCAGGATTACCTTGAATAATGGTAATATCCAATGGCAAACGTTTGACAAGTTCCTGCATGACAGGTCCTGCACAGCCATTGCCAGGGTTGGCGATGATTTTTAGTGGTTTTAGGGTTTCTGGTAGGATATAGCCCAATATATGATTGATGTAATCATTGCGGAAAGAGGTTTCAGTGAAAGTTCCTGACAATGTGTGAGGTATTTTCTGGTTGGATGCCATCCGATCCCGGATAGCAAATAGTCCTGAATCGCTACTGACTGGAGCTGCTCCTTGGCGGACAATTTTAAAACCGTTTTCGTCAGCAGGATTATGGCTACCGGTAATCATGATGCCACCATCAAATTTTTTGGCGAAAGAGGCAAAATAAATTTCTTCTGTCCCGCACAGACCAATGCCGGTGACGTTGACACTAGCAGCTTGCAGACCTTCAGCCAAAGCATGATAGAGGGAAGGTCCAGAAAGGCGAGCATCATGACCGATGACTACTTTTCGGGAGTTAAATTCTTGGGCAAATGCAAAACCAAGGTTGCGGGCGAAATCGATATTGAGGATGGAGGAGACTTTACCTCGGATGTCATAAGCTTTGAAACCGGATAGATCTATCATGTTTTTCCCTTGATTGCCGAGTTCTTTGCGTCCATCATCGTAGATTCACTGGCATCTGCCCTGCCATAATGATCCTCAAAACGTATGATATCATCTTCCCCTAGATAATTGCCGGTTTGAACTTCAATGAATTCCAAGGGTGATGTGTTGGGATTCTTGATACGGTGTTTGGTGCCAATGGGAATATAGACCGATTCATTTTCAGCAATCAGTCTTTTTTTCTCACCGATAGTGACTTCTGCGGTGCCATGTACAATAATCCAATGCTCAGCACGGTGGCGATGCATTTGCAGGGAATTTTCTGCACCAGGATGGACGGTAATGCATTTTACCTGGAATCCATTAGAGAGTACAAGCGTTTCATAATATCCCCAAGGTCGATGGACTAGTGGATGCAGGTCAGTTTCTGTCCGGTTATTGATTTTCAGTAGGTTGACAATGGTTTTAACGTCTTGGGTTTTATGTCGGTCTGCAACTAAAACAGCATCTTTGGTCTCGATGATTGCCAGGTTTTTTACTCCGACTGCAGTGATCAAACGTCCCGTGCTTTTCAGATAACAACCTGATGTGTCAGATACCAGCACATCTCCTTCGCAGGCATTGTCTTTGGTATCTTTTTCTGCGATTTCATAAAAAGATTCCCAAGAACCAAGATCACTCCAGCCACCATCCATAGATATAACGGCAACTTTATCAGAATGCTCCATGATAGTATAGTCGATGGAATCAGAAGGTGATTCAAGGAACGCTGTCCCCGGTCTGATGAAGGAAAGATCTTGATAACGGGTCCGCCAGGCAGCTTTAACAGCAGTATGAATAGTTGGAGCATATTTTTCCATTTCTGCCAATAAGACGGATGCTTTGAACAAGAAAATACCCGCATTCCAGTAATAACCACCTTCAGCTAGCATGGCTTCAGCTTTGGCTTTTTGCGGTTTTTCCAGAAAATGCTTGACTCGATAGGCTGTTTGTCCTATAGACGATCCTTGTTTGATATAACCATAACCTGTTTCAGGTCGGACTGGATTGATGCCGAATGTTACCAGATAGCCGGCTTCTGCGACGGCTCTGGCAGATTCCACTGCTTGACGAAATGCTTCTGGTTGTTGGAATATATGATCTGATGGCATGACTAACATCAAGGCGTTTTCAGTTTCTAAGGTCGCAAAGGCAGCTAAAGCAATTGCTGGTGCGGTGTTTCGACCTTCAGGTTCCAGAATGATAGTTCCTTTCAAGTTAGTATTTTTCAGGCATTCATCAATGTAGAAACGGTATTCGTTGTTGCTGACGATCATTGTATCCAATGTCTGAGGGATGCCGATTGTCCGTTTCAAGGTCTCAGCAAACAGAGAACTACCGTTGGTGAGCTCCATGAATTGTTTGGGATATTTAGAGCGGGATGCTGGCCACAAACGGGTACCAGAACCTCCACATAGGATGACAGGTTGGATGTTTTCCATAGTGAAACTGTTGGATGTTGGATAAGGATGGGATGTATCCTACCTAATGAGAGGATTCCCCGCAACATGAAGAGAGGATTCTATTCTGGAGCTAAGGGATATAATGATCAGTAGGTATTTTTAAGGATTTTAGAAATATGGATGAGAAAATCATCAATGTTTCAGGATTGAAGCCGTTTGGAACTGGGGCGCATCGTAAATGTTTCCCGTATCCAGGAGATCCTGGTCGGTGTATCAAGGTTATCTATAATTCGTCAACCAGTGCAAGGAAGGAGATTGTACGGGAGTTGAAATACTATGAAGTGCTGAATCGTAGTCTCGAAGATTGGAGTGGTGTTCCGCGCTATTATGGTCAGGTTAAGACGGACATCGGAACAGGTTATGTCTATGATTTGATTAGAAATTATGATGGGACACCAGCGCAGACTTTGGAAACAATGATGTCTGGATGTGGAACACTGGAGGAAGCAGAAAAAATTCTTGATATATTTCGTAGTTTGAAGCGGTATCTGCGCGACAATGAAATCCAAACACTACCATTGCAGTCTTACAATATTCTCTGTCAGAAGACGAAGCCCGGCGAGTATCGTCCAGTTGTCTGCGATAATCTTGGAGAAAGGGCAGGAATTCCATTGGCTCGTTGGCTCACTTTCCTTTGCCATCGAAAGCAGGAACAGCGTTGGAAAGTGTTTATGAAAACGCCTTCTGTGAAGAAATTCTTGGAAAAATTCAATATCGAACCTAGTACAGTTGGCAGATAATTTTACTATCTCTTGTCTGATAAACTGGAAACTATCTATTTCCGGAGATAGCGGGAACTTTCTTCCAGTACGGTGGATATGAAAGGTGGCGGAGTGGTATCGATAGCTGGTTGGTAATGAGTATCCAGATATTGCATCGCACCTGCTTGGTTGATCAGGATAATCCTGGTCTGTTCGACAAAAGCATCTTGGCTATAGTTGCTGATATAAACCCAGCTCCGGCGATTTTCCTGTGTAAAAAGTGATGTACCGACAGAATAGTCAGCTGTCTGGTTTTTGCAGCCTAGTGCTTGAGGTAGTAGGGTGGGTACTATATCGAGACCCGAAGTTCGGTAATTGATACGTCCTTTATCTTTATTTGGCCAATGAATGATCATCGGTACTTTGGTCTGGTATTCCATGAAATTACCATTGTGTCCCCAGTAATTTTGATGGCTGTCGTTGAACTCTTCTCCATGATCAGAGCTGATAACAACAATTGTTTTGTCTAACAGTTTTTTCTGTTTCAGGTATGCAAGCACTTTACCAATATTGATGTCTGCGTAATGGACAGCATTTTTGTAACGGTTCAGATAAGGTTGTGGATCAAAGTCGTTGTTCAGTTCTAGGTTATTGACTTCTTCCCAATAGGGCTTAAACACGGTATATCGGGTATCTTCAGGGAAATTGTAAGCGTGGACGTTATCAAAGAAGATGAAGCTGAAGAACGGCTTATTGGCGGGCAGTTGGCTGCGCCAAAGAATGAAGTCTTCAACGGCATTGTCATCACGCTGATAGACCTGCGCTCCACGTGGATTAATACGCAGGTTTTCAACCCCTGCAAAAACCGTCCGGTTGAATTCTGGCATAGTTAGACCTGCTCCTGTGAAGGCATTGATGGCATATTGCCGTTGTTTCAATGCTTGGATCAGGATGGATGGTGTTTTGGTGGCTAATGCTTTTTGCCAATAAGACCCTGGGAGACCTGTAAACAAAGTAAAGATACCATGACGGGTATTAATGCCACCTGAAAGATGGTCATTGAACTGAATGTTTTTTTGTGCAAATGCCCAAGTGTTTGGCATGACATCTTGCCTGAGCATGTCAGCACGTAGGGCGTCTACGAAAATGAAAACGATGTTGTATTGAGGGACTTGACCGCTACAATCCAGAGGATTGAGTGGATAGTTCATCTTATGTTTTGAATTCTGTAGGTTCAGGTTGTTGGCATTGACGGTATTGGCATCAACTATTTTCCATCTAATCAGTAATCGATTGAAAGTCAGAGGCCTGTTTAAAGGCATGACATCTGAAACCGCTGTCAATGTTTGTTTATGGAAAGCATAGGCAAAGCCATGAATAACCTGGCAAACAAAGAAGAGTCCCAGTAGTGCAAAAAAAACAGTTTTTGGACAATGCCATTTCTTGTTGATGACATGTGCCAAAAACATACATAGTCCAGTTGCAATCAGAACAACAGTTATCAGCAGAATGATTTGTATAACCATTCCTGGCGAGAATTGGACAATCTGTCCACCGCCAAAAATAGTCATCTGAATCATTGCCAAATTGGGATGCAAACGGAACAAATTGTAGACGAAAGTATCAGCTGTAATGAATATCAGGAAGGATGCACAAAGGATATATTGGAGTGCCAGGCAGGTTTTTTTGAAATTGAAATGGCGTAGGAAATAGACTGGTAATGTGATAAGTAGTAGCCAGAATCCATACCAACTGATGCCATACAGTCCAAAATGCAGATAATCAAACAATCCCCAATCTGCTGTGCCATAAACAAACAGGTTACGGCATAGGACTACAGTGCCAAGCAAGGCGACAGCGATGGCAGTATAAATATAGTAAAGAAAACACCCTTCCTTACTACCAAAATCATACTTGAAACGAAAATGCAATTCTCCCATGTCGTTTCACTGATTGGATAAGTATTAAGCAGATTTTTGTCTGTTTTCAAGCGCCAGAGCTAGTTCAAGTGGTTTTCTCCCTTGTTTATCAGCTGTCATTTCTTCAAGTTGCTCTGTTTCTATTGCTGATAAACTTTTCTGGAACTGCGTGTTATATAGGGCTTTGTAGGTGCCATTTTCAATTGCCATCAATTCATCATGAGTACCTGTTTCGGCGATCTTCCCTTCATTGATAACAACAATTCTATCAGCATTGCGGATGGTAGAAAGCCGATGGGCAATGACAAAGACTGTACGATCTTTCATCAGATTCTCAATAGCTTTTTGGACAATTATTTCGGACTTATTATCTAAAGCAGATGTTGCTTCGTCCAAGATGATAATTGGAGCGTTTTTGATAAAGGCTCGCGCAATGGCAACTCGCTGCTTTTGTCCACCGGAAAGGAGGACCCCCCTTTCGCCGATGCGGGTATCTAAACCCTCTTTTTGGGATTTGATGAAGTTAGTCAGGTATGCCATATCCAGAGCTACCATAATTTCTTCGTCAGTTGCATCAGGTTTGCCAATTCTGACATTGTCACGGATAGTTCCGTCAAATAGAAAATTGTCTTGGAAAACGACGGCAATTTTATTACGGAGGCTTTGCAAAGTCATATCGCGGATGTCAACATCATCAATGAAAATACCTCCATGCTTTCTTTGGATATCATAAAAACGGGGAATCAAGCTGACAATAGTCGATTTACCACCTCCTGAGTTGCCAACCAGTGCGATACTCTGACCGATTTTGACATTCAGGTTGATTTTCTTCAAGACAGGGAAGTCCTTTTTATAACTGAAGTCGACGTCCCTAAATTCGATGGAGTCTTTGATGTCTGTCAATTCAACTGCATTTTCCTTATCACGGATTGGTGGAGTTCTTTCAAGCAAACTAAAGCATCGTTCGACGGCCATAAAAGAGAATTGAACTTTATTAAACTGGTTGCCAATATGTTTGAGAGGATTGTAAAGGAGCAGTAGTGCGGTAATGAATGAGACAAAAGCACCAGTTGTTAGAGTGCCTGAAATAATCAGATGGGAACCATAACTAATAGCAGCAGCTATCCCCAAAGATGTGGTGATATGCATCGTTGGCGTTAACCATGCAGTGCGTTGCGTGATTTTGATACTCATACGGTATAAATCTTTCAGGACGCCGGAGAACCGTTCTTTTTGTTCTTCTTGATAGTTATAGGCAGTAATAGTACGGTTCCCCGCATAGGTTTCGTTCATCATAGTGATGGTTTTTGCATTGACATCGACACTTTGACGTATGACTTTCTTGATCATGTTGCGAATGCGGGTTACTGGATAGAAAGTGACTCCCAGTATGGCCATGGCGATGATGGAAAGTTGCCAAGAGTTATAGAACAGCACAAATATCAGGGAAATTGAAGAAAAAAAACGTGCAATAAATAAACGAATATTGTCCAATAAACCTGAGCAGGCAGTGTCGGCATCTGTATTGAATCTGTAAACGATGTCGCCAGAATTCCGGGTATCAAAAAAAGCTGCTTCAAATACCAACAGTTTGTTGAACAATGCCTGTTTTAAATCATTGGAAATATGCATGCCAAGCCATGCGTTTAGGTAAGTAACTGCATAAGTCAAAAGACCTTGGATGAACGTGAAACCAACAATGAATGCGGGAACCCACCATGCTTGTGAAGATGAAGCAGTATCTTTAACCAGTACGACATCCAGATAGGGGCGCAAACTCCATGCAATAAGTGCATCCATCGAACCAACCGGAAAACAGAGTATCATAGCGACCGCTGCACGAAACCAATAGGGCCTGATGAAAGGCCACATCCTCTGATAGTTCTGGATAAAGCGTAATTTACTGATTTTTTCTTTTATTCCCATAAGGCGTAGGTCTTGTTTTCAAAACCGAAGGTATTTTTTATATTAGAAATGACTAGAGTAGACGGCAGAGAGCCAATTATCATAGCTTATCATTTTAGCAGACTGCACTGTTTTTAGGAGGATCTAATAGTTTTTAAAACAATAAAACCCCATTTAATGCAATAAGTTAAAGTGCATTATAGATGAGGATAGTTCTGAAGATCAGACCATCAGTATTTTTTTATCGATATCATATTTGGAAAAGAATTCAATGATGAGAGGCAGTTTGATGAACTTTTCCCAACGTTTTTGTTGAGAGCTGTCTCCGATGGATGTGAACCAGTGCGACCAAGGAATTACGGAACTTCTTCCCAAGTTGTCACAGATGACAGGGATCATTTCAAATTTAGATACCCTTTTGCAGAGGACATTATACGGGTTTATCGTAGTGGTTAGGATATGATTGTCACGGATGTATTTTTTCAGTTGCAGAATCAGATCCGTGATTTTCCATGCCTGTTCAGAAGAGTCGCAGGAGGTTATTACATCATCCAATGTTGCAGAGGGTGTCCCATCATAATCCATAATCAGGTCAAAAACATATCCAATTCCTATATTTGTCTCAATGGTACCATGGAATTTTGGGATGCAACGCCAGTCTTTCAGATAGCTTTGAATATGGTTGTAGTACCGCATTTCATGTTTGATGTCGCGCAGTTCATTTTTTGTAGCATTATGAAGAACTTTGATGCATAATTGCCTGTTTTCTGGATGAGGGTAGCAACTACGATGTGCTCCAGTACCTAAGGGTTTGCTGTGGGACAGATCAATCATTTGGTTCTTCTTTCTGATAAGGATATTTGTAATCTGGCTTTTACAATTCGAGTAACCAACCTTTCAGATCATAGTCTACCATTGATTATCTATGTCTATGGCAAAAAGCAACATAGATAACTTGTTTTTGAGATTCTCAATCATTTTAGCTGGACAATACAGGTGGTTATGTTTACATTCTTGCTATTGTTTTCAGGTGGGATTAATGTCAAGCAAAAAATAGCCTGAAAAAACGGATTGATAGAGCGGTTTTTATCTCTGCAGGAGCATATGGCTATTATTTTGATCTTTTATAGAAGAGTAGAAGAGAAGCCGGTTCCTTGATTTTTTCCAAACATGAAGATTGATGAGGCGAAAAAGATCCTCGAAACAGTTCTGCTATGTGCTCAGCAACCATTGCCTGTGCATGATCTTGTCAAATTGTTTGTTGATACTGATGACCTGTTTGTCAGGGAAAAAAAGTCTATTTCTTCATCAATAACCGAACAACATTGTTGTCAGTTGCTTTATGACCTGCAATATGATTGGTCGGACAAGGGGCTTGAGTTGGTTAACTTACCGGATGGATGGAGGTTTCAGAGTAGGGTGGAAATGAAGCCTTATTTTGATCGGTTGAGGCAGGAGAAACCATTGCGGTACAGCAGGGCAACCATGGAAATTCTGGCGGTCATTGCTTATAGTCAGCCTGTGACCCGAGGGGATATTGAACAGATCCGTGGTGTGGCGGTCAGTTCTCAGTCCATCAGAACACTGGAGGAAAGGGGATGGATAGAAGTCATTGGACACCGTGAAGCTCCTGGTCGACCGGCATTGTTTGCAACGACTGCCCAGTTTCTTGATGATCTCGGTTTGTTGTCGCTTCAGGAATTACCTCCTTTGGAGGAATTGCATGAGGCAGATTTGTTGCAACCAGAACTCGATCTAGAGCAAAAATTAGATAGATGAATACAGACCAGTGTAAGGTCAAAACTTATATTGTCGACAATTATAGAAATCAATATGAATAGGCATGAAGAAATGGAACTCCAAAAAACAGTAATGGCTTCTGAGAAACTGAAAACAACGGTAGAACAATCGCAGGTTACTAAAAATAAAAAGCTTACCAAAAACCATACTAAAAAGAACAGGCTGACTAGTAAGACAAATCATCAGGGACTGAAAAAAACAGCTATTGCTGATAGTTCAGATGATATTTTCAGTTATGTTGTTTCAGGTTTTTTTGATCAGGAAAGCAACGGACAGTTAGAAAAAGAACTTCTGGCACAGAAAAAGGTTAAATTCGAACTGACGACCGCTGAGACCCATGCGCCAAAATTACATAAGGTACTGGCAGAGGCGGGATTAGGATCGCGTCGCGATATGGAAGACATGATTATTGCTGGTCTAGTTTCTGTCAATGGTGAGCCAGCTCATATCGGTCAGCGGATTCTGCCAACAGACCAAGTCCGTTTCAATGGTCGGTTGATTCAGCGTAAAGTTGCTAAATCACTGCCCAGAGTATTGATTTACCATAAGCCGATAGGAGAAATCGTTAGTCGGGATGATCCTGAAAAACGGACTTCCGTTTTTGATGGATTGCCGAATCTAAGGAACAGCAAATGGCTGGCAGTTGGTCGTCTGGATTTCAATACTGAAGGTCTATTGTTGTTCACTGATTCCGGTGACTTGGCGAACCGTCTGATGCATCCTCGTTACAATATTGATAGGGAATACGCTGTCCGCACATTGGGGACGCTTAATGAGGACTCACGGCAGAAACTACTGACAGGTATCCAGCTTGACGATGGTCTTGGACAGTTCACCAAAATTGTGGATGGTGGTGGAGAAGGTATTAACCGCTGGTATCGCGTTACTATTGGTGAAGGGCGTAACAGGGAGGTTCGCCGGATGTTCGAAGCGGTTGGTTTAACGATTTCCAGACTGATCAGAACCCGCTATGGCATATTGACATTGCCCAAAAGCCTGAAACGTGGTCGTTGGGAAGAACTTGGAGTCAATGATGTGCGTAGACTGCTCCGCCTCTGTGGCATGGAAATCAAGAAGTCCTCTGCTGATGCTTATGTACAAAAAGGCAGGAAAACAGCAAGATTCCCGAAAAAAGCACCAACTGAAAGTCGTAGCCAGCAGCCATTTGGACAACAGCAAAGTAAGTCATTCAATGTTCGAAAAGTTTCAAATAATCGTCGACCGGATCCTTTGCAGACATCCTATGGTTATATGGGAGCAGGTCAAAAGGGATAAGTAGCATAATACTGTACAGCATGGGTTAAAGGTATCTGTGCTGTGTAGGAAACCTTGTGCCGTTAGGCAATCCGATATTCAAAAATGCTGGTCGGCGGTTTCTTACAGTTTCCTAATTGATTCCATCCGTTTTCTTTGGAAATTCACATAAATCATTCAGCAGACAGTTAGCGCAGTTGAATGATTTTGCCTTACAAATATAGCGCCCGTGCAGGAGTAACCAATGATGTGCATCGAGCAGATAGGTTTCGGGTACTATTTCCAGCAGATTTTTTTCTACTTCTAAAACATTTTTGCCTGGCGCGATGCCTGTTCGATTTGAGACTCTGAAGATATGTGTATCTACAGCTAGCGTTGGCTGGTTGAATGCTGTGTTCAGGACAACATTAGCAGTTTTTCTGCCAACACCAGGTAAGGCTTCTAAAGCTTTTCGGTTATCAGGTACTTGTCCTGCATGCTGCTTCAGCAGGATTTCTGACATCCTGACGATGTTTTTAGCTTTGGTTGGATAAAAGTTGATGGTTTTGATATAGTTTTTCAAGGTATCGATGCCTAAAGCTACAATGTTTTCAGGGGTATTGGCAATAGGATATAGTTTTTCAGTCGCTTTATTGACAGATGTGTCCGTTGCTTGTGCAGAGAGGATAACAGCAACCAGCAACTCATAAGGGGTCTTGAATTTCAGTTCTGAACGAGGAGAAGGTCTGTCAGTTTTCAATCGTTCAAAAATCTGGATAACTTTTTCAGGGGACATAACTTTTAGGTACGATGTAACCGATGATCGCATCATGCCACGTTTTAGATAAACCTGCTAATTATTCAATTATGGGTAGTATAGATGCCGAAGGTTTTCAAGCGGGTTTTGGCTCGTTCAATGGCTTTGCGTACCAATGTCAGTTTTTTCGCCGTAGAAGGGAGACCCTGGGGATCCTGGGTATTGTTATCTATTAATTCTGATTCAGAATTAATAATATGTCCATGTAATCGAGCAAGTTTACGTTTATGACGGATTCTGGCATTTTGAGTCTGTTTTTCAAACCGAGCATCTCTGCCGATCAGATTTCCTGAGACAGGGTGCAGGGAAATAGCATCTAGCGGACAGCAAGGGACACATTGACCACATCCCGTACAGAAATCAGGGATTACGGCATGTATCATGCCGGAAGCGCCAATAATGGCGTCAGTTGGACATATTCTGATGCAGATGGTACAGCCGATGCAGGTATATTCATTGATGGTTGCAGAGGAACGTGATATTTCTTTTTTATAGGTAGTATCCGGCATAGATTCTTCGATGTTAAAAAAGGCTGCCAGTCGATGACCCACTTCTTGTTCGCTTACAGCACAACGGTTGATATAGGCTTCCTGATTAACAATAGCTTCGGCATAGGAACGGCAAAAGGCATAACCACATTGGGCGCATTGCATCTATGGTAGCATGGTAAAGATTTTCTCCGTCAGGCCATTTGATGACTTGAGCTTGGAAGTAGCCATATCGGTTGCAGCATAAGCAAAATCAAAAAACGTTAGTGCTAGAGTAGATGCTGACAATTTTTATCGGAAAATGGTAGATTAGTCAAAAACTGGGGAATCGACTCCGAGGACTTTATGTAGTTTTGGGGAAGTGGTCG
>CAZWTQ010000050.1:0-1538 GCA_964636975.1 uncultured Oxalobacter sp.
TATATCATTAATTGATTTATCAAAAGTTTTTTGTGATGATAAATTATGTTATGCTTCCAATAAAGGGAAAGTTTTATACAAAGATGATAATCATTTAAATGACAATGGGTCTTTGTTTGTTGCACCTTATATTATGAAAAAAATAAGAGAGGTCTCTCATTAAATTTTTAATAATATTGATTATTTAAAATAAATTTTTTGTTATCTTGTGCGGCATAATTTTTGTGTTAAAGATGAAGAACATTAGGAACATGAAATTTCCTGATTGTTTTAGTCTGTTTTTGTTTTCTTCTGGGAATTTTTGGGTGAGGCATTTTTTCGGACATCATGGGAAGGAGGTCTTCCAAAGAAACGTTTGTATTCGCGGCTGAACTGTTTTGGGTTTTCATAGCCAACAGATAATGCTGCTGTTGTTGCATATTTTTTTTCAACCAATATCAATCGTCGGGCTTCATGCAGACGGAGTTTCTTTTGAAACTGGATGGGGCTTGTCTGAGTAATCTCTTTGAATTGCCGATAAAAAGTCGATGGTGCCATATTGACCTGATGAGCAAGATTTTCAACAAATAGCGTTTCTCTGAAATGCTCGCATAGCCAAAGAATAGCACGGGTAATTTGGTCGTTTCGGTGTTTTGGGGTATATACTTGTCTTAATAAATTTTTCTGCTGCCCCCTAAAAATCCGATAATAGATTTCTTTGATGATTAGAGGTGCAAGGTAGGGGATGTCATCCGGTGTATCCAGCAGATCCACCAATCGTTCAAATGCTTTCAATATATGGATATCGATTTGGTTGACGGAAACCTTCTGAAGGCAGTCTTTCCAGAAAGTAGTAGAAGAGATTTCTGAAACCAGCTGAGAAGCAAAGCGTTGGTCTATTTGGAGGGAAATGGATAAAAAGGGCTTCTCGGGTGCTGCTTCTGTTGTGTAATTGATACAAGATACATTAGTGCCAAAAATAATGCATTCTCCTGTTTTGGTTCTATATTCCTGTTTTTCCAAGGAAATGTCTTGGTGTCCCTGAGTGACAACGGAAATGGTCGGTGGAAAAAAGAAGCTTTTATGAGGGGAGTCCCAGTCTCTACGGTGAAAAACCAGTCCTTCGACTGCCGTGAACCAATCTCCAGATTTTGGAGTGTAAGAAAGGATTTTCTGGATAAGAGACTGATACAGGGTGGCTAGATCCTGTATCAGGTCATTTGAGTTAATAGAGGAACACATGATTGCAACATTTATCTGTCAATAGGTTCTTTTTATCAAATTTTTGACAATAAGTCATGACTTGAAAAAATTGTAATTATGTGTATTGGGATATGTCGGAATACTGTTGTCAGTGAGAGAATTAGGGAAAAAATAGAGAGAATTAGGTGTTTATGCTATATATGAAAGACATTAGTCTGCTTAGACTGATATTTTCTGATTAACCCTCTTTCTAAAGGATGATTTGCAAATGAGTATTCAGTTTAAAAAAATTGCTGCCGTAGTTGTTGGGCTAGGTTTCTTGGGTCTAGCATTGCCTTCCCATGCAGGAAAACATG
>CAZWTQ010000050.1:1638-9464 GCA_964636975.1 uncultured Oxalobacter sp.
CTGAAAAAGCTGCTCCAGCTCCAGCTGCTGAAAAAGCTGCTCCAGCTCCAGCTGCTGAAAAAGCTGCTCCAGCTCCAGCTGCAGGAAAAGTTGCTCCAGCTCCAGCAAAGTAAGAAAGGTTGTGGCATATCGCAGGCAGAAGGGATGACCTTCTGCCTTTTTATGGATTCGTTAGGGATAAATGCGCCCAAGCAATCTGAATTGGTGAAATCCTTGGTCTGGTTAGTCTCATCAGGAGATGTAGAGGCACAGCATGCATTTGGGATTGCATCGCTCAATGGAAAAGGAGTTGATGCGAATCTAGAAAAGGGCGCCGAGTGGTTGAAGATGGCAACATCGACCAGTCATGTTGGAACCATTGAGAAGCTTAAAGCATTTATGATTGCTAATTTCAGGGCTGGCTTTTGTATCTTTTGCATGATATCCGAATGAATTCGCAATCAAGGTGAGAGCGGTTTGTATTGGCTTTACCTCTTTGCCTGCATATGGGTTAAGGGTTTTTCCTGCCCTGCCGAACAATCACTCCAATCCAGGTCGTTTAAAAAGTTGGGTTATGCCCTCGACAGTTGTTGTGCCATTGACTTCTGCAAGTCCAAAAACGGAAGCCATACCGGATATTTTTGCATGACCACCTATGCGCGCATTGTCATAGACTAATGCATTGCCAGAGATTTCAGCATAGCCAGAGACTAGTGCTTTGCCACCGACCCGAGCTCGTCCCCAAACCTTTGCCTCATCGGCTATCCAAGCTTCGCTCAGTGTTGCTAGATTGGATTCATTCTCAGCCCACCCACCAAGATCCCCTGCTTTGACATGGTGTAGGACATTGTCCATCGTTGCCTGGATGCGGTAGAGTCTTATTTTGCATGGATCTGAACCAATTTCTATCGACTGGTTTTTCAATAGACGGAAACGACTGCCATCTCGAATGGATTGTCCATCGATTAGGGTGAATTCTCCAATTTTTGCAGAACCACAGACAATAGCCCTATCGGTGACAACAGCTGAACCATTAATTTGAGCATTACCAAAAATATGTGCAGAACCGGAAATCAGAGCATTTTCTGAGATATAGGCATGCTCGTAGACCAAGGCATTATCTGCAACCCAGGCACTGCCGTTTACTGCTAGGTTATCCATACTTTGAATGTAACCGCCTTTATCACCTGCGATCACCCCGTGAAAAGGATTGTCAATCAGTGCTTGAATACGGTAAAGTGTTACACCGTTTATTTCAATGAATTCATCCTCAAGCAAGGTATAACGGGGACTTTCCAGAACAGTATTGCCACCAATAAAATCGTAACCAGACAGTTCAGCAATCCCCGCTATACGAGCATTGCCTCCTAGCATCGCATAATCAGCGATTGTAGCATTACCAGCGACTTCTGCATCAGCAAAGATCCGTGCATGTCCTCGAACTACAGCTCTATCATGAATCAGTGCATGTCCGAACACCTCAGCATGATCTGTCACCAAGGCATCCCCTGTGACAATGGCGTTTTCATAGACCAAAGCGTATTCATTAACCCAACCGTTGCCAAGCTGAGGCAGGTTTTCAGGAGATTCAATCCACCCCCCAAGATCTCCTTTGCAGATCTGATGAAAGGGAATATCAATAGTTGCTTGGATGCGATACAGTTTTTTGCCAAATCTTTCAATGGTATCGTGCATTACCAGTTCATAACGGGTTTCCATGGGGATGTTTTGGTGTAGAAGATTTTTAGAATAGCTATTCTGATCGATGGTATAGGGATGTGTCAATCAGGTTTTCGTTTCTTCAGCCAGTCGGATAAATGAACCAGTCCCAGCATGACGGGGACTTCTATGAGTGGTCCTACAGTGGAGGCAAATGTTTCTCCTGAATTTAATCCAAAAAACAGCAATTGAAATAGCAATAGCCAATTCAAAATTGTTTGAAGCTGCGACAAATGATAGTGTCGTTGCTTCCGTATGGGAACTGCCCAGTTTTCTGGAGGTGAAAAAAGATAATAGGAACATGCCAATGAAATAAATCAGCAGGGAAATCGCAACGGCAACTGCACGGTGTGGCAGGTAGACAATCGCATCGGCTTTCAATGCAAACATCATAATAATGGTAAATAGCAAGGCATAAAGAGCAAAGGGACTGATTTTAGGTGAAAAGTAGTGTCATACCAATGTGAATCTTTCCAGTGGATGAGTATAGTTCGGAGAGCAAAAACCATAATGAAAGGGATATCAAGATAGATAAAGACACTTTGGGCGATGTCGATGATGCTGATGTCAATGAAAGTGCTATTCAAACCAAACGGGATCAGGAGTACTGCTAGAAAAACCATGCGGAAAATGAAAAGAGCAATACTTGGAAGGATGCATTGAAGGCAACCAATGCAGCGCACGTTTCGCGGTCTCCTCCTGCTAGGTCATTCCAGAGAATGACCATTGCAATACAGCGAGCGAGACCAATTAAAGTAACCCCATTCATCAGGTCTGGAGAGTTGTGCAAGAATAAGACTGCCAGCAAGAACATGAAAACAGATCCAATAATCCAATTCTGAACAAGAGAAAGCAACAGAATGCGGAATCGACTGAATGCTTTCGGCAGTTGTTCATAATGGATCTTTGCCAATGGAGGGAACATCATGACAATCAGGCCAATAGCAATAGCAATAATAATATTGGTACTGCCCACTGATGTATCGGCAATCCATTGGGGCATTTTAGGAAAATAGATTCCTAATAGCAAACCTCCTGAAGCAGCCAATAAAATCCATACCGTTAGGTAACGGTTAGTAAATTCCAGTTTTTTCATCGTGATTCTCCTGATTTTGAAAAACATCGACAGTTAGTTTCAGCAATATGAGACACAAAAGAATTGCACAGGCTTTTGAGTTTTTGTGAGTTACCATGCATCAATGCTGTGGCTTCATTAGGAGTTGGAATCCGACCCGACATCACGATTTTTCCATCGATGGCGATAGCTGGAATGGACATGATTCCCGTCTGCATTATAATGATCGGATCAGTGATTTTCTCAATCACGATATTATATTATCAGGGAAGGGTGCATATTTTTTGCATCGACCATGACATCATAGGTCGTCTTGTAGCTGGCGCAACCTGAACCAAAAATCTGGACTAGCATTGTTAATTTTCCTATTGAAATGATTAAACAATAAATGGCTGAATGGTTATTGAGCAACCATCCAATCAAGGTCAACAAAATAATCAGGATCCCGGAGAATGTTACAAGCAATGGTTTCCGCATGACCTGTCTAAGCATCAGAAATTCGGGCAGGCTGGCCGCGGTTGAGGTCAGAGTAAACGCAAGTACTGTGCCGAATGGCAGTCCTTTTGCTAGTAATGACTCCATGATAGGAATCATGCTTGTCACATTAGTATAGAGAGGAATCCCTACCAAAACTGAAATGGGTACTGTCCACCAGTTTCCAGACGGCTAAGCTTCCAGCAAACCATGTATCTGGGACAAAGTTATGAAGGATAGAACCAATACTGACGCCAATAACAATCCAAACTACAGTACGTTTTAAAATATCTTTCAGTTCCTACAAGGCAAATTGGTGGTGTTGTTTTGCAGTGATATGGGTAATATGGTTGAGTTGAAAAGATGTCTAGCTCCTGTTGATGGATTCCAAAATGAATGGTTGGAGCCAACGATCTGCCCGCAACTTGTCTATAACAAAACCTTTGAAAACACCTGCGGTGATGCTGGTAACGATATAAATTGTTGCCAGTTTCCAACCCAATAATTCCCATAACATGACTACGGCAACTTCATTGAGGAGCGGTGATGTAATGAGAAACGACATTGTTACGCCCAAGGGAATACCTGCTACGGTGAATCCAAGGAACAAGGGAACTGAGCAAGAGCAAAAAGGTGTAAAAGCACCAAAAATGCTACTAGCAATATATGATATAGCCCGAAAACGGTTGATGCCCATTAATTTCTCCCGAATTTTTTCAGCATTGATTCCTGCCCTAAGCCAAGCAAGTACATAGACCATAAATATCAGCAACAATAAAATCTTGGTTGTGTCATATAGAAAGAAAATCAGTGCTTCTAACAATGTTGATTCTGTGTTGAGCCCAACAACATCAGTCACCAGCCATCGTGCGATGGTTTCAATTTTCCAATAGGGCAGTCCGCAGACCAATATAAGTAGGATTGCTTTGAGAATGAAACGCGATGTATTTCTCTTTGTGTCATCAGGAGCACTAGGGGTGTTTTTGCAACAATAATTCATATGCGCCCCATTTATTATAAATTTAGTTAAATAGCTAAATTTATAATAAATAAAAAGCAATGGAAAAGCAAGCCAGAAAATCCACAAGCAAATCAAGAAAGGAAGCCGTCTAAGCTACGGTGGTGTGGCAGCAACAGCCACCAGATGCAGGAGGCTTTGAAGCGGGGAAATGTTCACAAGAATGATTCAGGCAATCGAAGATATTGTTCAGACAGTCCGGCTTCAAACGGTAAAAGATATTCTGTCCTCGTTTCTCAGATGAGATTATCCCTGCGTTTTTCAGGATAGATAGATGACGGGAAATGGTTGGCAGGCTACTACCAATTAATGGTTGCAGTTCACAAACACATTTTTCTCCAGCACGTAGTGCTTGCACTATGACCAGACGGGCAGGATGTCCCAGTGCTTTGAAAATCTCAGATTGCAAAACAATATTGGATGAATTGGAGGGCATGTCTTCCTCTTTCTACAGGCGATATATTATCCGCTAAATAATATAGGCTAGCAAGTTATCAGGATATTCAGGAAATCTTATAGATCTTTCCATTCAAGGTAGTAATCAACCATACCAACAGTATCGTTTGTTTGGATAATGCTTTGTCAAGATAAGGAAGCCATTAATCAGGGTGATTGGCAAATTGTCAGGTAAGGAAACGTTTTCCAGAAGAGTTTTCTGCAAATCGTATGGCAGCCTGATTGGGCGTGGAACAGTTCGATTACGACATTGTTTTTTGTCAAGGTATGATCAAACTGTCTTTGGAAATCTGCAGGAGTTTTCAATTTTTGCCAGGAAGCCAGTAATTTGCAAGGCTATTGTCATCTTTATTGATGTCTGGAATGCTGGTATCGGGGATTAGTGTGAGAAATGGTCAATCAATGTCTGCCCCGATGTTTTCCGCCAAATCTGCTGTGATTGTCGCTGTGTCTTCCATAATGGTTATTCCCAAACATACTACCATGTGATTCATTTTGATGGTTCTTATCAAATATTCCGCCATGCTGCTGGCTATTATTGTGGTTTCCACTAGGAAATCCACCTATACGGTTGTTGCCATCAAAAATTCTACCTTGATGAGGTATATTAGT
Organism: uncultured Oxalobacter sp.; assembly: GCA_964636975.1. Lineage (GTDB taxonomy): Bacteria > Pseudomonadota > Gammaproteobacteria > Burkholderiales > Burkholderiaceae_D > Oxalobacter. Next base: position 6,972 of record CAZWTQ010000050.1, read on the forward strand.
CTGTCTACTACTGAAAACATTTTCTATGCGTTGGTTTTGGTGGTTTGGGTAGTTGCGGTCGTCCCGCCTGAACGAGTTGTCCTGATAGTTATCAGCATTAGGTCTTGTAAGACTACTGTCTCTATTTCCGCCAAAGAATCCTTGGTTTCGACCATTTTTTGCGTCTGTTCCCATTTGCGGACGTTCATGAATCGCCTGATGGGCTGGTCTATCTATCATGCCATCAAGATGATCGTGGTTTCCTATGCTTGGTTGTCCCATTCGGCCATGTGATTCATTCGGGTATCCTACCCGATGTCTTGGAACATCATAACCTCCTCTTGGTTTTGGATAAGGTTGATGCGGTCTGCGCATGTAACCATATTCAGGATGGGACGGAGGGTTACTGTAGTTGTCATAACCGTAGTTGTCATAGTAGTCATCATAATCACTACCTCTGCTGTTGTTTCCCAACATGTCATTGATATCTTGAATAACCTGGATTGTTTTCAAAACTGTATCAATAGCACCAGGCTGAGCATAGGTAGGTACACTGATTACAGAAATGCTTAATAGGACAAGAGCCAAATTTTTCATTTGTTTTCTAGAAGGCTGGTTATCCAAATGAAGCGAAGGTTGATCTATCCTTTTTGAAGCAGACGACTGTCAGATAATGAGGATATTATAGCGGTGTGGTTTGGTCAAGGTGGACGGTTGCATTTAACAATGTTTTCGGTGAATGGCAGAAACAACTTTTTCTAACTAAAAAATAAAAGTTCCATTGCATCGAGTTTTTCAAAGGGGAGTAATGTGACAATGTTTCGGCGTCAGTCAATTGGCGAAGATGGGTTCTGAGTTGCGGTGACAAATGACTCCTTCGGTAATAACTGCTTCAACAACGTTGTTACCGTGATAATGTTCATGGTATTCCAGATGCTGATACAGCAATAGTAGAACAATAGGATGAGTTACATTCCTTCGTAGTCGGACGTTTTTGTCTTGCTAGGTATTCGTTTGATATGTCTAGTGGGATAGTCGAGTTAAATTTCAAAGGCAATGATGGCCATAAAGTATTTTGCTGATGGTTAGTAGAATAGGATATCTTTCCATTTCTGTAGCTTTGCCGTTCGACTTGGAAGTAAGCGTTAAATAGAAAAGGGTATCAAAAATTGGTTCTGCTAGCCGTGTTACGTACGTTTCAGGAATAGCGGTTGCATAATGGACTACTGGAGGTATCCTCAACTGATTTCGGAACGTTGAGAAGGAAGAACCTATGGAAAAATGGCTGGTTTATATAACAATTCCTGTATTGGTATTTACTCTAATGGCCTGTGGAAGCGAAAAGAAACTTGACATTATTAAAATCACTCCTGCAGAAATTTTGAAAGTCTATCAGTCGGGTGCTTCCGCTGGTGATCGGCAGTTCAAAGGAGCCAAAGTTGAAGTAACGGGAACAGTTGGTGAAATAGATAACGACCTCAATGGCAGACCTTTCGTAGTTTTTGCATTAGATAGCGAAATATCGCCAATATTCAATTTCGAGAAAAGACAAGCACAGGCTGTAGCATCGTTAAAAGCAGGGGATAAGGTGACTTTGACCTGTACTGGAGCAGGAGAGCTAGTTAGAATACCGACGTTTAATGATTGTAAGATTACTGGTGATGTATCTGTAGACATCAAAAAGTGATGCCTGCAGATTATGACTCGATGATCATTGCCAATAGGTTCGTTGATTTCGTATTTTATCTGGTAAATAAACAGTACCATTGGTAGTGCAATAGAAACAGATACACGACAATGTATATGCAGATTGAATATGCGTTTGATGAAAGAAATGTCTTTTTGTGCATCTTATAGAAGTCCTATTTACAGTCTATATGATGCTTGATTTGCGCTGGCAGTTTTTGCATTTTCCGAAAAGCGGTATCGTGTAGGTATGTAATATCATGCCAAGTATCAGCTGGTTTTTAAGGTGAACTATGGAAGAGTCATTGGAACAGTGGGTTAGAGCAAAATTTGATGGTCGGCAAGATCATGCGGGAAAACCTTATTATGGGCATTGTGATTTCGTGGCGAATTTCGCATGGCAGTACGCCTGTGCATTAGGGCTACCAGATAATGAGGCAGATATCATCTATCAGGCAGGACTGTGCCATGATTTACTTGAGGATACCGATGTATCAGAATCAGAGCTCTTATCAAGGACTTCACCAAAAGTTTTAGAATTAGTGAAGATCCTGACGCATCTTCCGCATGATTCCTATGAAGTTTATTTTGAACGGGTTTTGTCTAACCGTCTAGCGATTATTGTCAAGCTGGCAGATGCAATCCATAATGCGATGATAACCAGGTTTGATGAAGGCGAACGTACTGTTGGCTTATTACAAGAATGTTTGTGGTATTCCAAGCGTATGCTGCGGTTGCAATGCTGTATCATAGATTTTTATGGGAAATATGCGTCGTGAGAGATATTTTCATATTGATAATATGTTTTTAATGTTCTTGTTTTTCAAT
>CAZWTQ010000050.1:9474-11954 GCA_964636975.1 uncultured Oxalobacter sp.
CAATGGTTTCAGGTAAAATATAATCCTATCATTACATCTTGTTGCGGATTGATTTTATTGGTTAAGGACTACTGGTAAAGACGGGTTTGGTTTTTATGGTTTTAGAGAGCTTCTCCTTGTACAGCTTTTTCTACTGACGGTAACGTTGGTTGACTGTGTGTAGGGCGGAAGAGGAGTTTGCAGAATCTGATGATTATATCGGTGATAAGATTCTGGAAAACACTTATCAGAAAATAGGTTCATCAAGTTGTCTTTCTCAGTGGTGAGAGCTCATCAGCCTTAAAGTTGTCAATAGCTTGGAGCGTTCATGATATCTTTCTAGTTCGGGCAAGACCACAATCTAGACTCTTGGTATATTGGAGTCTCCTTACTGCAAGGGAATATATTGTTTCCCCGAATATATCGGAATTCGGCCTCGATGTTGATGCTTCAACTGATAACGATATGTTATTCACATTGAGTGGTGACTACCGGTAGTACCCATGCAGGCAAAACAATCGGCGTGGAGAAGAGGTATAAATAGATCTGTATATTTTGCCGAAGAATTGAATTGCAGAGAGGAGACCGATTGAATCAGATAGCTCAGAGAGTCTTCTGTAGATTTTTCATTGCAGGAAGTGATAGATGCGAAACCAGTTAATCTAAATGTTGCGGATGTTAAATCGTCAGAAACCGAAATGTTGTGCTGGAAACTTGTAGAGCAGAAGATTCGGGGCTGAAAAAGCAGAAAGCTGTGCCAACAAATAATTGGTGTCCTGCTAATGTTGTAAATGGAAAGATAGGAGAGTCATAAGGCATGAAAAACAAGCGCATTTTTGGATGGAGCGTCATTCTTGCTATGGTGCTGGTATTGGTTGGTTGTGGGCAGGAAAGTAATAAATCGACGGATCAGAAACCTCAAGCAGCTAAGCTTTCCAAGCAGGAACTATCGGATTTAGGGACAAAGGTTCTGAAGGACACTTATAAAAAATATGATAGCAAGAGAGCTTGCTGGTTGGTTCAGGGATCAGACAAAGTCAATTACTGCATGAAAGTTGCTTCTGTTGAATCTGTGATGAGTGATGACGGAGAAAAAGTCTACCTGCTAGCAACCGGCGAGAAAGTTGGCGATGAAATGCCTGAGCAGGAAAAAGGCATGGTTGGCATGTTTGCTGTCAAACCTGAGGACGGTGCATACAAGGTTATCGCCCAAGTTCAAACTACAGAGGTTCAGGATAAAACGCCTGAAGGAACCTTTATTCAATTGGGTAAGAATGTTTATGGTTGGAAGATTGATAAAAATGTGCTTGAACAGGGACAAGCTCTTGCCAGTGTTTCATTCTACGGTGTTCAGAATGATCAGATCAAGGATATGGGCAGTGTACAAACCGTGTACGATGATACGGCAACGGCCGAGCCTGATGCTAAGGTGAACAGGATTACTAGGCTTGAGGGCAAAATCGAGGTTGATAAAACTAATGAAAATGCAGAACATTATCCATTGAGCGTGACAGTCAGTGGAGAAATGGATGGTAAAAAGCTTTCACCCAAGAAATATGCTGTTCAGTTCTGCTCTCAAAAAGGTCAATATATTCCCCCAAAAGACTATCCGATTGTTGAGTAACCGACAGATATTAGGAGGACTGTGAAGGGCAACATATGTTGCCCTTCAGTATTTTCTGGTGGAATCAAGTTTGTTTTTCTTTAAGAGAAGGAGAGGTTTTGCCTGTTTCAATCTGTCTCTGTCGATGCCAGAGCTGCCATGAGTTGATGATGTTTTGCCAAATAGCATAAGAACCAGCGCCAATAGCGGAAACTGGTGTCATATAGGTATGGGCAAATCAGATGGCAAAAACGATGTTTTTTGTCCCAGTGTTTGACCACTGTTGATGCGCATCTGCCATCGAATGCCAATTAGTTTTCCAATACCGAATTGCAGGCAACACACTGCTAGTGCAGCTAATGCGATCCACAAATGCAATATTAGGTTTTCTTGATCGTGGAAAACGGTGGTAATGACTTTGTCCCATCAAGATGGTAAGGGTGATTGCCCAAAGATAAAATGCTGCATCAGGAAATGCCAATATGCTACTGTTCAGTCTAGGTAAGAAGCGTCTGATTAACATAGCGATGAGCAAAGAGCAGATCAGTAGAGGAAACACCTTTTGCATAATGGTTAATACGGCATACCAGTGATTGATTTCATTGTCCAAAGGATGGATAGCAGGAAACAGTGCAGGCGCAACGATAGCGCATCCGATATTGCTAATTAGAGTGAAATTGGTGAGAGGTCGCACTACCGCCTAATTTATTGGTGATGATAACTGCTGATGTAGCAGTAGGTGTAATGACGCAGATCATGGCTCCTTTATCAACCAGGACATCGAAATTATACAAAGTGTAATAAATACCAACTGCACCCCATCTAGATGGACAGTAGGATCAGTTGTAGGACGGTAATACGGATGTCTGCCAAGGTGGTTTTACAAAAAGTGATCGTC
>CAZWTQ010000051.1:0-11947 GCA_964636975.1 uncultured Oxalobacter sp.
GGATGCAGCGTAAGCCGTTGATTGTCATGACACCGAAATCCTTGCTTCGCAACAAAGACGCATCTTCCTCCCTGTCTGCTTTGGCAGAAGGATGTTTTATGCCCGTACTCGGGGAATCAGATCCGGATGTTCAGAACGATGCTGTGACAAGTATGTTGCTCTGCACAGGTCGTGTTTATTACGATCTGTTGCATAAACGTGAAAAACTGAAACGGAAAGACATCGCTATTGTCCGATTGGAAGAGCTGTATCCATTCCCGCATGATGATCTTGTGGCAGAAATTCGCAGATACAGGATACTGACAGAAATTACTTGGGTTCAGGATGAGCCCAAGAATCAGGGAGCGTGGCTTCAGATAGTTCAGCCAGTTCTTGATTGTATGCAACCAGGGCAGAAACTGTCCTGCTCAAGCCGTCCTGCTTCATCATCTCCGGCAGTTGGTTATCTCCAGAAACATCTTCAGCAACAAAAAGACCTTGTTGAAGCTGCCTTTGAACCGATGAAACAGTTTTCGATAACCCGCTGAAACAAACAGAATCGTGGAGGAACAGATGGCGCTATTGGAAGTAAAAGTCCCTCAGTTGTCAGAGTCCGTTACTGAGGCATCTCTGCTGGAATGGCATAAAAAAACTGGAGAATCTGTCAGCCTGGATGAAAATCTAGTTGATATTGAGACAGATAAGGTTGTACTGGAACTGCCTTGTCCGGGTAATGGAGTGTTGGCTGAAATTATCAGGGAAAATGGTGCTGTAGTGCATTCAGGAGAAATTATCGCAATCGTGGATACTTCTGTAGTCGTTGAAACTCATGAACCTGATAAGCCGGCTTTTACATCTAGTGAGCAAGTGGCATCGCCCGCTGAACATCCGGCTTCTGATGACTATCCGGCAGGAATTGTGATGCCTGCAGCTAAAAGGATGATTGTAGAGAACGGTCTTGATCCTTCCCTGCTGAAGGGAACTGGTAGAGGAGGTCGGATAACAGTCACTGATGTCCAGCAAGCTTTAGTGGATGATATACAGCAACCATCAACATCAGCGGTCTCTGATGGCGAGTTTGCTTCACAGTCTCCACAACCTTCAGGTGTTATAGGCCAGCAGGCGGTTTATGGCGATTCCAGCCGTATTGAGAATCGTGTGCCGATGCACCGGTTGCGCATGCGTATTGCAGAACGATTGATACAGTCCCGGCAATCTACTGCGACATTGACAACGTTCAATGAAGTTAACATGAAATCCGTGCTGGATCTCCGTAAAAATTTTGGTGAAACTTTTGAAAAAGAACATGGTGTGCGGTTGGGTATCATGTCTTTCTTTGTAAAGGCCGTCATTGCTGCTTTGAAACGGTATCCAGTTGTCAATGCATCGATTGACGGTAGTGATATTGTCTATCATGGCTATTTTGATATCGGCATCGCTGTCAGTTCGCCACGTGGATTGGTAGTGCCTATCCTTCGTGATGCTGACCTGATGACAATTGCTGATATTGAACGGAAAATTCATGAGTTTTCTGACAAGGCGCAGAACAACCAGCTGACCATAGAAGATTTGACTGGAGGAACCTTTTCCATTTCCAATGGAGGGGTCTTCGGTTCGATGCTTTCAACACCAATCATCAATCCCCCGCAGTCGGCTATCCTGGGGATTCATGCTACAAAAGAAAGGCCAATTGTTGAAAATGGTGAGATTGTCATTCGTCCGATGAATTACCTGGCATTGTCTTATGACCATCGCCTGATTGATGGTCATGAGGCTATTCTGGCATTACGAACCATTAAAGAAACACTGGAAAATCCTGCAAAACTGTTGCTTGACCTTTGAAAGGATCTGCATGGAACTAGAATATGATGTTGCGATAATCGGTGCGGGACCTGGGGGGTATATTGCAGCCATTCGGTGTGCCCAATTGGGACTGAAAACAGTATGTATTGATGATTGGCAGATTAATGGGAAACCTGCACCAGGTGGAACCTGTACCAATGTTGGATGCATTCCATCCAAAGCGATGCTTGAAGCTTCAGCCAAATATGAAGAAGCCACAACAGTTTTTCCATCACTTGGTATCCAGATCCAGAACATCAGTCTGGATATCTCACAGATGCAGTTTCGCCGTGCTGCCATTATCAGGCAGACAAACGAAGGTATTCTCTGGTTGCTCCGGAAAAACCGGATTACCTTCGTTTCAGGAAAAGCACAGATTATCGGTAAACAAGGGGAAAGCTTTCAGCTGAATATTGTATCTGAAACATCCCGACAGCTGAGAGCTTCCAATCTAATTATTGCAACAGGTTCCAAACCCCGTGCGTGGCAGGACTTGCCTTTTGATGAAACCGTTGTTCTTTCCAATACGGGAGTACTGGCACTAAAAGAGGTTCCCAAGACATTGGCTGTCATTGGCGCTGGTGTTGTCGGTCTGGAACTGGGAACTGTCTGGCGAAGGTTGGGAACAGAAGTCACTTTGTTTGAGTCTTTGCCTGCCATCTTGCCCGGTGCAGACCATGAGATTGCTAGTGAAGCCATGAAACAGTTTTCCCAACAGGGATTGAGTCTGCTGACAGGAATTTCCGTGCAGGCTGTTCGGAAAACAGATGAAGGTATAACAATCCAGTATAGTACTTCCCGGGGAGAATCCCTGAAGGCAACCTTTGACAAAGTGCTTGTTTCCATTGGTAGGGAACCCAACACGGAAAACTTGGGGATAGAAACCATCGGCCTGATGACAGATACCAGAGGGTTCATTCAGGTTGACGACCAATGTCAGACATCGGTACCTAATGTCTGGGCAATCGGTGATGTAGTCAGGGGACCGATGTTGGCGCATAAGGCGGAAGAAGAGGGAATCGCCGTTGCTGAATGCATTGTTGGTAAAACTGCCAAAGTCGATTTCAACCTGATCCCTTGGGTAGTCTATACCTATCCGGAAATCGCCTGGGTAGGGCAAACAGAGGAAACCCTTAAGGCAAGAGGCAGAGAAATTAAAACAGGGGAGTTCCCGTTTATGGCGAATGGCAGAGCAAGAACTATGGGCAGTACCCAGGGCTTTATCAAGACCATCGCAGATGCCCATACTGGAGAAATATTGGGTATCCATATGATTGGTCCTAATGTTTCCGAATTGATTGCGGAAGCAGCAATGGCGATGGCTTTCCGGGCTTCCTCAGAAGATATTGGCTGTATTTGTCATGCTCACCCGACACTTTCTGAGGTGGTTCGTGAGTCGGCATTAAATGTGCAATCCCGTACGTTGAATTTATAACAGGCTAGACAGGAAAAACGGTAATTGCGGTAGAATCAATGCTTTTCGTCCACAGATGGGAAATTGAATCAAATTGAGCAGGAGCAGAGTGTGAATCTGTCAGAACTCAAAACAAAATTTGTCAAGACAGTGAAAAAAGCGTTACAGCTAACTATCTATACGGCTAGCAAAGTGCGACAGTCAACAACCTTATTTCTGTTATTGTCAGCTGGTCTGTCTGGGTGCGCTTCCAAAAGTGTATTGGAAGATAGCATGTTACCGAAAGAACAGCCTCGTGAAGAAGTTCGACGTATTTTGGAACATTATCCTGGGGGGAGCATCGGTTCTGTTGCCGAGGCTGATGAAATTCTAGAAATTGTCGATCAGGAAAAAAAGAACATCGATGCACGTTTATACAATGAAAAACTGATTTGTAATGACAAGTATTTTGTTTATTGGTGCTATGAAGAAGCGGAGGCAAGAAAACTCACCGATGCCAGAGCATTGAAAACACTTGAGGTCGAAGCGAAACGTTATAAACGGGCAAATGATGTCCGTCAAAGCGATCTACAGCGGGATATTGATGAAATGGACGAGGTCGCTAATGCACCAGACCGTTATGACAGCACCAGATCCTATGACGCAAAGCTAAAACGCGTCCAGGCAAAAGAGCAGAAACGTGAACTGGCAGCCCGTGGCATCACTGATACGCCGAAAGAAAAACATCGGGGCAATCTGATGACACCACAAGAAAAAGTGGAGAATGTCAAAGCTTACGAACAGAAACAAAAAGACAAAGAAAAACAACTGAAAAAAGTCGAAGAAAATCGCGCGAAGACTGAGGAACGCCGACAAAGAGCCATTGAGCGCAAAGAAAAAGAAGCGAAGAAGAAAGAAAAATTGCACAAGGCACGTGAAAAGGCAGCTGAACGCAGGGGAGCCTTCTAGTCGCAGGAAAGAGGGGAAATGCCACTCAAACCGTATAACAGATAGCACACAGCCTATCTATGGATAGGCGATAGGCTGTTGAATAATTGGGTGGTGGAAATATTGGACAAACTAACAGATATTTGAAAACAGGTTTATTTCCATAGATGCTATTTGTTATCCTGATTCAAATCCCTTTGAATTGACTTTAGAATCAGTAGTTTTACCATTCAAGTCATTAATGAATTCATTTTATCAATGACGGCCAGATTTTCTGGCTGAAATGAAATTCGACTATGAAATAGAATGATAGCTTTATCTTCTTTTTTATGAAGGATCCCATTCTCCCCCTAATGCTGCAATCAGCGATGTGACGCTGGTAAATTGACGTTTACGGATGCTCCACCAAGTGTTTTCCGCATTGATACGGGTATTTTGTGCGGTTAATACTTCAATATAGCTGGCAGTACCTGTCCGATAGCGGTTCATCATGATGGTTTCAGCGCGTTTGGCGGCATTGACAGCAGCCGTCTGATGCTCAGCTTCATGATGAAGATAATTTTGGGCTGCAAGGTTGTCTTCAACTTCCTGAAAAGCTGTGAGTACCTGCTGACGGTAAGCAGCGACCATTTCATCGTAGGCAGCAATGGCTTCATTACTCCGCGCACGCCTCAAGCCAGCATCAAAAATATTCAGTGCGATAGAAGGACCGATGGACCAGATCCGGTGTGATACAGTGAACAGGTCGTTGAAGGAGGTATGTCGCCAGCCTCCAGTTGCAGAAAGGGTTAAGGCAGGAAAGAAGGCAGCTTTGGCGATGCCGATTTCTGCATTTGCCTGTGCAACGCGTCGTTCAGCAACAGCAATATCCGGGCGGCGCTGAAGTATCAGGGAAGGGATTCCTGCCGGAATGACTGGCAGGTCAGGTGCGTCGGTAACCGGTTGTAATGTGAATGTAGCAGGTGGCTGGCCAATACTGACGGCAATCGCATGTTCCAGCTGGGCGCGGGCAAGTTCGGCATCGATGGTCGCTGCCTGGGCGTTTTTCCAGAGACTTTCTGCCTGTGCGACATCAGCATCGGAAATGATGCCGGCATTATACTGGTTACGAGTCAACCTCAACGATTCTTCAAGTAACTTTTCACTTTCTTTGAGTCGAGCAATTTGGCAGTCGGTGACACGAAGTTCCAGATAGGCTTTTGCCAATTGTGCCTGGGCAGAGAGGCGGGTTGCCGCTATATGGGCAAAACTGGCAGCTGCACCGGCTTCTCCAGCTTCAATACTGCGTCGGATTTCTCCCCAAATGTCAATTTCCCAGCTGACGGCACCTGATACTTCGTTCTGATTGGTAATGGTTCTGCTGTCATTGCTATGTGTCCCCCGAATACGGGACGCTCCAACGTCAACCGTTGGAAATAGACCCGATTCGGCTTGTTGGAGATAAGCAGCAGCCTGACGGTATTGGGCTTCTGCCTGGATGATGGTCAGATTCTGCTGGTTCAATTGATTCATTAACTGATTGAGAATGGGATCATTGAAGACTTTCCACCATTCGCCTTTAGGGGCTTCATCAGCTGGTTTTGCCTGCTTCCAGAGAGAGTCTTCTTTGTAAGCAGCAGGAACGTCCATATCAGGGCGAACATAATCAGGACCAACTGCGCAACCTGTCAGGAAAGCTGCTGAACAAGCGATCAGCAAAATAGTTTTCTGGATGAGTTGTAGAGGAATAGGAAACATAGCTTTATCAAGCCTTTTTTTCTGCTTCATCAGTTTCAGCCTTTTTGAGTTTCTTTTTTTGGAAACGGTCCATATACAGGTAGACAATCGGGGTGGTGTACAGCGTCAGAAGTTGGCTGAGTATCAATCCACCGACGATGGAAATACCCAATGGAATGCGAAATTCAGCACCATCTCCATGCCCCAGTGCGAGTGGCAGTGCGCCGAACAATGCAGCAGCTGTTGTCATCATAATGGGACGGAAACGGCGCGAACAGGCCTGATAGATTGCCTGTTCAGGGGAAAGCCCTTCTTCCCGTTCAGCAACAATCGCAAAGTCAATCATCATGATGGCATTCTTTTTGACAATGCCAATTAGCAGGAGTACGCCAATCAGTGCGATGACGGAAAATTCAGTTCGAGCAAGCAAAAGTGCAAGCAGAGCACCAACGCCAGCAGAAGGCAGTGTCGAGATGATGGTGATGGGATGGATGAAGCTTTCGTAAAGCATCCCCAAGACGATATAAACTGCCACCAAAGCTAGGGCAATGAGTAGTGGCTGGTTGGAGAGAGATTCCTTGAAAGTTTTGGCGGTACCCTGGAAACTGCCCAATACGGATTTTGGCATTCCAATGTCAGATAGAGTTTGTTCGATGGCAGTAGTGGCTTCGGAGAGCGAATGTCCCGGCAACAGATTAAATGACATGGTTGATGCAGCAAATTGTCCTTGATGATTGACAGTTAGCGATGTGTTCACTGGTTCCCATGATGCGATGGATGGAAGTGGTGTTGGACCATCTTTGGTTTGGATATAGATATTGTTCAGAGATTTTGGGTTTTCCAGATGTTGCAAGTCGACTTCCAATACCACTTTGTACTGGTTCAGGTCATTATAAATATTGGAGATTTGACGCTGGCCAAAGGCATTGTACAAGGCATTATCGACATCTTCCTGTGTGATGCCAAAGCGCGCCATCTGGTCTCGGTTGAAGGTCAGTAATGTTTGCCGTCCATGCAGTTCTTGGTCGGTGTTCAGGTCAGCAATCATGGGCAGTTTTGCCATTGCACGCATAGCTTTGGGAGTCCACTTCCGTAACTCTTCGAGGTCATCGCTCATTAGAGTAAACTGAAACTGGGCATTGGCTGGGCGTCCGCCCATGCGGATATCCTGCACGGATTGCAGGAACATCGTTGCCCCTGGTTCAGAAGAGAGTCTTGAGCGGAGGCGTGCAATGACCTGATCGGAGCTGGCATCCCGTTCAGATAGGGGTTTCAGGCTCAGGAACATATGCGCTGAATTGGTCTGGGTATTGCTGGTGTAACCAGCGACCTTGTCAACAGCAGGGTCTTGCTGGATCTTATCGACAAAGTCTTTCATTTTCTTTTCCATGGCCTTGGAGGAAATGCTCTGGTCTGCACGGATAGCGCCGAACATGCGGCCAGTATCCTGCTGGGGGAAAAATCCTTTTGGGATGATGATGTACAGGAAAGTATTGAAAGCAATAGTCACCAGCAAAATCAGCAGAGTTAGCCTTCGATGGCTGATTGCCCAGCCTAGGGTTTTTTCATAACCGTTTTGCAACCGTGCAAAGAAATGTTCGCTTCGGTCAAAAATTCTGCCTATGGCTCCTTTTTGCTGCTGTTCCTTATGTTTTAGCAATAGGGCGCAGAGCATCGGTGTTGTGGTCAAGGAAATAAAAAGGGAAACCAAGATAGTGATGGAGAGGGTAACAGCAAATTCCCTGAACAGACGGCCTATGATACCCCCCATCAGCAAAATGGGAATGAAAACGGCAATCAGTGAAAGGCTGATGGATATAACGGTGAATCCCACTTCCTTGGCGCCTTCCAGGGCAGCATCAATAGGTTTCATGCCATCTTCAATATAACGCATAATGTTTTCCAGAACGACGATCGTATCGTCAACCACAAAGCCGGTTGCAATGGTCATTGCCATCAAGGACAAGTTGTTCAGGGAAAATCCTGCCAGATACATGACGGTAAACGTTCCAATCAGGGATACCGGAACGGTAACCGCAGAAATGAAAGTGGCACGGAGATTTCGTAGGAACAGGAAAACCACGAGAATGACCAGTCCCACGGATACTATCAGTGTGAACTCCACATCAGCCAGTGACGCCCGGATAGTCGGTGTGCGATCCATGACGACATCAAGGTCAACGTCACCCTGGATAGATGCCTTCAGTTTGGGCATTACATCGTAGATGCGTTCCACTGTTTCAATAATATTGGCACCGGGTTCCCGGAAGATGATCAAGACGATGCTTTGTTTGCCGTTGATAATTCCTTTGTTGTAGATGTTTTGAACTCCATCCGTGACATTTGCGATATCTTGCAACCGGATGACGGTTCCACTTGCATGGTGAATGATCATCGGCTTGTAATCACGAGCCGTTTTGACTTGGTCATTAGCTTCAATCTGCCATTTGGTACTGTCGTTCCAAACAGAGCCTTTCGGACGATCTGCATTCATGGCAGAGATGGCTGAACGCACCTGTTCCAGGTTGAGATTGTAGTGAGCAAGTTGTTGGGGATTCAGATCAACACGGACGGCAGGTTGGGAGCCCCCACCGACAAACACGTCACCGACGCCTTCAAGTTGCATCAGTTTCTGGGCTATGACGGTGTCTGCTGCATCATACATCTGGCTGAAAGGCAAGGTATCAGAGGTCAATGAAAGTAGCATAATCGGGGCATCAGCCGGATTCAACTTGCGGTAGGTTGGATTCCGTGGCATGGTCGGTAGCAGTGCTCGGGCAGCGTTGATGGCTGACTGAACGTCTCGTGCTGCGCCGTTGATGTCACGTGATAAATCAAACTGCATGGTAATTTCTGTCTGTCCCAATGTGCTGGCAGAGGTGATTTCACTGATACCGGCGATCCTGCCTAGCGTGCGCTCCAGTGGCGTGGCTACAGTCGCTGCCATTGTTTCAGGACTGGCGCCTGGTAACTGGGCTCGGACACGGATAGTTGGAAAATCAACTTGGGGAAGAGGAGCAACCGGCAGAAACCGGAAGGCGATGATACCAGATAGCAAGATGGCAAGTGTCACAAGGACGGTTGCGACAGGTCTGCGTATGAAGATTTCAGAAAATTTCATACCGGTTTCCCATCAATTGGCATGAGCCTCTTTCGCATCATGCCGGTCTTTTTTCTCAAACCGCCGGGAGAGCCTGTCGAAGTAAAGGTAAATGACAGGAGTTGTGAACAATGTCAGAACTTGGCTGAGCAAAAGACCACCAACCATGGTGATGCCCAACGGATTTCTGAGTTCAGAACCGATACCGGTTGCCAGCATTAGTGGGACGGCTCCCAATAGTGCAGCTAATGTTGTCATCATGATAGGGCGGAATCGAAGCAGACATGCCTGATAAATAGCTTCTTCAGGTGGCAATCCTTCTTCACGTTCAGCCGCCAGTGCGAAGTCAATCATCATGATGGCATTTTTCTTCACGATGCCAATTAACAGGATAATACCGATAATAGCAATAACAGTCAGGTCTTTACCTGTGACCATCAGAGCCAATAATGCACCGATACCAGCCGAAGGTAGCGTGGAGAGGATAGTGACAGGATGGATATAACTTTCATAAAGGATACCCAACACGATATACATTGTGACAAGTGCGGCAAGGATTAACCAGAGGGTAGAGGAAAGCGATGACTTGAATGCCATGGCTGCCCCTTGGAACTCTGTCTGGATACTTTGAGGCATATCCATCTCTTTCTCGGCATCATGGATGATATCAACCGCCTGGGATAACGAAATACCGTTAGCTAGGTTGAAAGAAATGGTCGCTGTCGGAAATTGCCCCATATGGTTGACGACTAGTGTTGCCGGTTTTTCTTCAATAGTTGCGATGGCATCGAGCGGTATCATGCCACCATTGGCTGAAGCAACATAGATGTCTTTGATGGATAGGGGATTCTGACGTTCTTCAGGAGCCACCTGCAGGACAACACGGTATTGGTTGGTCTGTGTATAGATGGTTGAGACAAGACGCTGACCAAATGCATCGTACAGGGCATCATCTATATCTTGCACGGAAACACCCAGTCTTGAAGCAGTATCACGGTTAATGTTGACATAAGCTTTCAGACCATTTTCCAGCAGGTCACTGGTAACATCAGTCAATTCTGGTATGGCTTTCAAGCGGTCGACCAATCTGGTTGTCCATTCAGAAAGCTGTTGCTGGCTGGTTGTTTGTAGTGTGAACTGATATTGGGCATAGCTGGTACGACTATCAATGCTGATGTCTTGAACAGGTTGCATATACAATGTCATGCCGGGAATGTCCTGGGTGCGTTCCTGAAGACGGTCCATGATGGTATGGATATCATCACGGTCACCTTTGGGTTTCAGATTAATTTGCATATGTCCATTGTTCAATGCAGGATTGGTACTGTCTACGCCGATGAAGGAAGAGAGATTTTCGACGTCGGGATCTTCAAGAACTATATTGATCAGTTTTTCTTGCTGGGCGGTCATAGACTTGAAAGAGGCAGACTGCCGAATTTCGGAAATCACTTGAATGACGCCTGAATCCTGTACAGGGAAGAAACCTTTTGGGATCAACAAGTATAGTAACGCAGTAAAGACAACCGTTCCAAGGGTTGTCAATAGAGTTAGTTTCTGGTGTGCAAGCACCCATTTCAGACCGATAGCATAATGCTGGATGACATTTTCCCAAAAGTCGTTCACTGCTTTGAAGAAACGGGATTCCTGTCTCTTTTTTTCTTCGGTTATGGGTTTCAGCAAACGGGCACTCATCATTGGTGTCAGCGTCAGGGAGATCACTGCAGAAATCAGGATGGAGACCGCCAGAGTGACTGCAAATTCCCGAAAGAGCCTGCCGATGACATCACCCATAAACAATAGGGGAATCAGTACGGCAATCAGGGAAAACGTCAACGAGATAATGGTGAAGCCAATCTGTTTCGATCCTTTAAGTGCTGCTTCAAGTGGCGAGTCTCCTGCTTCAATGAAACGAGAAATATTTTCAATCATTACAATGGCGTCATCTACCACAAAGCCGGTGGCAATAGTAAGTGCCATCAGAGATAGGTTATTCAGGGAGAATCCTGCCAGATACATGATGCCAAAGGTACCTATAAGAGATAATGGCACCGCAATAGCCGGAATAATGGTGGCAGTCAGGTTGCGCAGAAACAGGAAAACAACCAGCACGACCAAGGCAATAGACATGATCAACTCATGTTCCACATCGCCAACTGATGAACGGATGGAGACAGTTCTGTCAGAAAGCAGTTCCACGTCAACCGATGCAGGAAGGCTACTTTTCAGCAGGGGCAGGGTTTCTTTGATTTTATCGGCCACTTTAATTACATTGGCTCCGGGTTGACGCTGAACTGTCAAGATAACAGCAGGTTTGTTGCCAGACCATGCGGCAAGGTTTTCGTTTTCAGCTCCATCAAGAACAGTTGCGATGTCTTTCAGTCGGATAGGGGCTCCGTCTTGGTATGTAACAATCACATTTTCATATTCTTTGGCGGTTGCCAGTTGGTCATTGCCATCGATAGTGGATGCCTGCAATTGGCCATCAAAACTTCCCTTGGCCTGGTTGACATTGGCAGTTGCAATAGCAGAACGGACTTTTTCCAGCGTAATATTTCGGGCAGCAAGGTTTTTGGAATTGGCATGGACACGAACTGCCGGACGTTGCCCTCCGCTGATGGAAACAAGACCAACGCCAGGAATTTGTGACAGTTTCTGGGCGATGCGGGTATCTGCCAAATCCTCAAGCTTTGTGATAGTCATCGTCGGTGATGTCACTGCAATAGTCAGGATAGGCGTATCCGCAGGGTTCACCTTATTGTAGATTGGTGGGTTTGGCAGATCCTGGGGTAGCAACATATTTGCCGCATTAATAGCAGCCTGAACCTCCTGTTCCGCAACATCCAATGACAGCGACAGAGAAAACTGCAATGTGATGACAGAAACGCCTTCAGCGCTTGAGGAAGACATCTGGGAAAGACCTGGCATCTGTCCAAGTTGCCGTTCCAATGGGGCAGTGATGGTAGAAGTTA
>CAZWTQ010000052.1:0-11901 GCA_964636975.1 uncultured Oxalobacter sp.
GATAACCAGTTATCATGAAAGAAAGGATTGAAAATGAACATCTCTGATCTCCCTCAGGAAGCAAGAACAAAATGCGAAGTTTGGACCCGTGTCATGGGATATCATCGTCCTGTTTCTGAATTCAACCCAGGTAAGCAGAGCGAACACCGTGAACGCGTTCATTTTGTAGAAAGCAAATTGCCAGACTTGGATAATATTGGCGGTTGTGGTCGGTAGTCCGGGGCTGAACGTGGGTGGCATCACCCCGTTCACCACAATTGATTTTCCAGGACACTTGGCGGCAGTCCTTTTTTGCCAGGGATGTCCATGGCGATGTCGGTACTGCCATAATCCTCATCTTCTGTCCATGGCGACTTCAGGCAAGCATGCTTGGACAGATATCCTTGCGTGGCTTGAAACCCGCAAAGGATTGCTTGAAGGTATTGTCCTCAGTGGTGGGGAGCCGTTGGCTCAACGTTATCTTGTTTCTTCGGTTATTCGACTGAAACAGATGGGGTTTGCTATTGCCCTTCATACGTCAGGTGTTTCCCCAGGACGTTTCAGGGAAGTTTTGCCATGCGTTGATTGGGTTGGTCTGGATATCAAGGCTCCTTTTGATGAATATGATGCCGTTACAGCCAGCGGTATCGTCTCTGGCGAACACGCAAAAGAAGTATTGGGTGACTTGCTGGTTTCGGGCAAGGCACATGAGTTGCGTTGTACCCTCGACCCTGCTTATTTCACACCTGAACGGGCAACAAAGATGGCAAACCAACTTGTTGAACTTGGCGCAGATCATCTGATTGTCCAAGAATGCCGCGACAATAAATATCGTCACAGTAAACCTGTTGCTGAAGCAATTCGTACCGCATTTGAGCGGATTCTGCCATCTGTCCAGTACCGCTCCTAATGTGTCCGAAAAAAGCCTGGTGCAATAAGACCGCAGGTATTTTCTTGTAGATTTTCCTGAAGTCAAAATCGTTAAGCGACATTCGGTGTTGCTTTTCAGCGTTTTTTTATGATTTTCCATTGAAATGCTTGACATCCATGAAAATACCAGCTTATTATTCCTATAAATCCGATAGGAATAATAAGAAAGGAAAAAGGATGGAACTCATCCAGACAATCGGAAATACACCTTTAATAGCACTTGAAAGGCTCTCTGGTTTTGGAGAGCCTGTGATTTATGCCAAGGCAGAATTCATGAATCCGAGTGGGTCGGTCAAGGATCGTGCTGCGGCAAACATGATCCAAGAAGGCATCGCCAGTGGATTTCTGACATTAGGAAAAACTATCCTGGACGCAACGAGTGGCAACACAGGCATTGCCTATGCCATGTTGGGAGCATCTTTGGGGTTTAAGGTGAAGCTTTTCCTGCCAGCAAATGCCAGTGCTGAACGTAAACAAATTATGCGTGCATTCGGCGCGGAGATTGTGGAAACAGATCCGTTGGAGGGATCTGATGGTGCTTATCTAGCCGCATTGGAGGAGTACCGGAAGAAACCGGATAATTATTTTTATCCAGATCAATATAACAATTCTGCCAACTGGAAAGCCCATTTCAATGGAACTGGGCGGGAAATCTTTGAACAAACTCATGGTCGGGTCACGCATTTTGTCGCTGGTACTGGGACATCTGGAACACTGATGGGTGTGGCAAAAAGGCTGAAGCAGGAAAACGCTGATATCAAGATTATCGCTGTCCAGCCTGATTCTCCGATGCATGGCATCGAAGGGACAAAACATATGGCGAGCACCATCCAGCCTGGAATCTATGATCCATCTATCCTGGATGGTTTCGTTGAGATCGGTACTGAAAAAGCTTATCTGACTGTTAGGAAATTAGCAGTGGAAGAAGGTCTTTTTGTTGGTATCAGTAGCGGGGCGAATGTCGCCGGCGCACTGAAGGTTGCAGAAACACTGGATAAGGGATCTGTTGTTGCGACGGTCTTGTGTGACAATGGTTTCCGTTATCTGTCCAGCGATTTGTGGGAGGACAGGTAATGATTGTGGTAACAAAGGAACAGAAATATGCTATTGATGTGCATGGAGAGAAAGCTTATCCCAATGAATGTTGCGGGATTATGTTGGGGGAAGTGTTTTCTGATGGGAACAAGGTGTTGAAGGAGTTGCTTCCGGTTGAAAATTCCCGTGAGAATGAGGAGCAGTATCACCGATTTGAAATCAGGGCAGAAGACCTGTTGGAAGCAGAGAAAGTGGCTGTTTCAAAACAGCTTGATGTTATCGGCTTCTATCATTCCCACCCAGACCATCCATCTGTGCCAAGCGAGTATGACCGTTCCCATGCCTTTCAATTTTATTCCTACATCATTGTTTCGGTGAAAAAAGGCAAGGCAGGTGCGTTCACTTCCTGGGAGTTGAACAAGGATTTTCAGTTTGAATCAGAAATATTAAAAATAGAATAAAGTAAAGGAATTAATCATGTCAGTCACCGTTTTTATTCCGACAGCACTTCGTGCATTTACTGAAAGGAAGTCGGAAATCAATGTGGGTACCGTTGCGACAGTAGAAGAGGCCATCCGGCAGTTGACTGACCGGTATCCTGCTATTACCGATTATGTTTTCGCATCGGATGGGCAGCTGAAACGATTTATCAATGTTTTTATCGGTGAGGAGAACATTAAGGACAGGGATGGTATCAAAACTACTCTGAAGGATGGCGACAGGATTTCGCTAATTCCGGCGATTGCTGGAGGCACTGATGAGTAATGAGGGGTCCGGTATTTTTTCAGGCAGTGTGATTTCTGACGATAACCTGCCTGAACTGAGTGACTCGGACATTCAGCGATACAGTCGCCATCTGATTCTTCCACAAGTTGGTGTTGAAGGTCAGAAAAAACTGAAAAAGGCAAAGGTTCTGTTGGTTGGCAGTGGTGCATTGGGATCTCCGGTTGCCCTGTATCTGGCTGCGGCAGGCGTTGGTACATTGGGTGTCGTGGATTTTGATGAAGTCGAGGAATCTAATCTTCAACGGCAGATTATCCATTCTGCACGGGATGTGGGGCGACCAAAAGTTGCTTCAGCCAAAGACAGGATTCGTTCCATCAATCCAAAGGTAGAAGTGATTGTCTATAACATCGGATTGACTAGCGAGAACGCCCTGGAGATTTTCGCTGACTACGATGTCATTGTAGATGGAACGGACAATTTTCAGACCCGGTATCTGATCAATGATGCTTGTGTGATGTTGGGGAAACCTGAGGTTTATGGGTCGGTTTTCCAGTTTGAGGGGTTGGCGAGCGTCTTTTATGCCAAGTATGGACCTTGCTATCGATGCCTCTATCCTGAACCTCCTCCACCAGGGCTTGTACCGTCTTGTGGTGAAGCAGGTGTATTTGGTGCGCTACCGGGAATTATCGGCACTATTCAGGCGACTGAAACCATCAAGTTGATTATTGGTGGTGCGGAACCCTTGATTGGACGGTTACTGTCTCTGGATGGCTGGAGCATGCGTTTTCGGGAGTATTCCCTGAAAAAAGATCCTTCCTGTCCTGTTTGTAGCAAGCACCCGACCATCAGGAAGCTAATTGATTATGAGGAGTTCTGTGGACTGAAGAAACACCAGGAAATCCATATTGACGAGATTGAGCCTAAAGCCCTGAAACAGCGTCTAGATAATGGAGAACCTGTACAGCTAATTGATATTCGTGAGGTGCATGAAAGGGCGATTGCCAAGCTGGAAGGTGCAAAAGCTATTCCTTTCGGACAGGTGCTGAGAAGGAAAGATGAGCTGGATAAGGATGTTGATACAGTCTTTATCTGTAAGGTCGGACAGAAAAGTCTGTACATCATCGAGGAACTGATCCGGTCTGGTTATGAAGGCAGGCTGATTAGTCTCAAGGGAGGTGTCAATGGATGGGCGAGGGAGGTTGATCCATCTATTCCACTTTATTAAGAGTTAAGAGCAGTTTTGAAAATGGTTTGACAAATTTGTTTTTGAGTGAATCGAAGGAGACAAAATGGCAGATGAAAATGTATTGAATGCGCTTGGTGAAAAAGCCGCCTATCAATTGGCGGATGTTTCCAAAACGACAGCACAGTATCAGGCGATTTCCCCCCGTTGGCTGACTCGCCTGCTGGACTGGAAAGGCTTGGATTCAGGGATTTTCCGATTGAATAAAGTGGTGGATGACAATGCGCCACTGGAAATCCTATGCAGTCAGTTCCGTAAAAACAGTGATATTCCGCAGACTTTCATAAATTATGAGGAAAACCCACGGGAATACCGTCTGAATTCAATTTCCGCCATCATCAATATTGATACCCGGATATCCGATGTTTATAGCAAACCTTTCAATCAAATCAAGGAGCAGCTCCGTTTGGCGATTGAGAGTGTCCGTGAACGTCAGGAAGGTCAGCTGATTAACAACGGTGATTATGGATTGCTAAACAATATTGTAGACTCCCAGAAGGTACAGTCCAGGACAGGTTCCCCGACGCCAGATGATTTTGATGAACTGATTTCCAAGGTCTGGAAGGAACCCTCATTTTTCCTTGCACATCCAAGAGCCATTGCTGCTTTTGGGCGTGAATGTACTCGCCGCGGTGTTCCTCCCCCAACTGTCAGCTTGTTTGGGTCTAATTTCCTGACGTGGCGCGGTATTCCGATTGTGCCGACCAACAAGCTGTTTGTGGATGGCGTCCGTGATCCAAAAGGAAAAGCTGGCAAGACGAATGTTCTACTGGTTCGTACCGGTGAGGATAAACGGGGCGTTATCGGTCTTTATCAAAACAACCTGCCAAATGAGCAGGGACGTGGACTTTCTGTCAAATTCAGGGGCATTAATGATAAAGGCATTGCTTCTTATCTGCTGTCTGTCTACTGCTCTATAGCAATCCTCGCTGATGATGCGATTGCGGTTCTAGAAGATGTTGATGTAGGCAACTATTATGACTATAAGTAATCAGAATACCGATCTTGGGTTTTTCGATACTGACGATATCCTGCTTCAGGAAATCATCGATCAGACTCAGGCTTATTTTCCGGAATTCAATGCCAGACGTTGTGCGCGGCGACTGCAGGATATCGGCCAAACCAGTTTGACAGTTGGTGGTGCTGAAGCTACTTTCAATGAGGGACTGGATGTTTTTCGGGCGGAAATTCCTGCAACTTCAGAATACTCGCAATACCAGCAGGTCATTGATGAGTTGACGGAGGAGTCTTTTCGTGCGACTGAAGCATCGCTGGCGTATCTGAATCAATCGGGGCAATCAGTAGGAACGCCTGATGATGCACGTGCAGCAGGATACAGACCTGTTCTTCAGTCTGTATCAGGGGCACCGGTATCTGCAGTTACTCCGCAGGTTTCGCTTGCCAGTAAAGTTTCGCCAGTGATTGCTCCTTTTGATATTCAGAAAGTGCGGGCTGATTTCCCGATTCTGGCAGAAAAAGTCAATGGTGGACAGGATCTTGTCTGGCTGGACAATTCCGCGACTACCCAACGACCGAAGGCAGTCATAAATCGTATCAGTTATTATTATCTGCACGAGAATTCTAATGTTCACCGTGCGGCACATGAGCTGGCGGCTCGGTCAACAGATGCTTACGAGGAAGCAAGACAGAAAATCGCAGATTTTCTACACGCTCCATCTTCTTCAAACATTGTTTTTGTGCGTGGAACCACTGAAGGCATCAATCTAGTCGCACAGAGTTATGTCCGTCCACTGTTGGAGCCAGGGGATGAGATCATTCTTTCTTTGCTGGAGCATCATGCCAATATTGTGCCATGGCAGCAGATTGCTTCTGAGACTGGAGCAATCATAAGGGTAGTTCCTGTCGATGAAAGTGGTCAGTTAATTCTTTCGGAATACAGAAAGTTGTTCAATTCTCGTACCCGGTTCGTATCAATCACTCATGTATCCAATGCGTTGGGAACCATTACCCCGGTTGCAGAACTGGTGCAGATTGCCCATCAGCATGGTGTTCGCATCCTGATTGATGGTGCCCAGTCGGTTTCTCATATTCCTGTGGATGTCCAGGCACTCGATGCCGATTTCTTTGTTTTTTCCGGGCACAAGATTTTTGGTCCTACAGGCATCGGGGCTGTCTATGGTAAAGCGGATGCCTTGGAAAATGCACTGCCTTATCAGGGTGGAGGCAATATGATTGCCGATGTCACTTTTGAGCGGACGCTTTACCAGCCTGCCCCAACGAAATTTGAGGCAGGGACTGGCAACATCGCAGATGCAGTGGGACTGGGTGCAGCGTTGGATTATGTCAACAGTATTGGTATTCAATCTATCAATAAGTATGAGCATGACCTGCTACAGTATGCCATCAAGGAACTTGACCGCATTCCAGGACTTCACCTGATTGGACGGGCAAAGGAAAAAACAAGTGTTCTTTCCTTCGTACTGGATGGTTATGAGGTTCCTGAAATCGGACAGCATCTCAGCCAGCATGGGATTGCTGTGCGGGCAGGGCATCACTGTGCCCAGCCAATCCTGCGTCATTATGGACTTGAAGCGACCGTGCGGCCTTCATTGGCGTTTTATAACACGCCTGAAGAGATTGAGTATCTGGTCAGGGTGATACGTCAACTACGTTGATGAACAAGACTGTGGAATCGGTATTAGTTGAAGAGCTGGTTCCACAGTTGAATTTTCTGGAGTATGGATATGGATGGAGACAGTCTGCAAAAGCAGCAGGCACTTTCAGCCTTGAAGATGGATTTTGCATCAGTGACGTCAAATGGATTGTGGAATCATGTCGTCAGGCCAGAACGTGATGCATTGATTGATATCATCAAACAGATTCGCCAGCTTTTCTTCCCCCAGCAACTTTGGACATCAAGTCGTGAACCAGGGCATTTTGACTTATTTGCTGAAAAACTGTTTGTCTCAATTAGTACACAGCTCCGTTATGCGCTTCAATTCCTTCCAGAAAATGAAAATCGCTCATGGAAGGATTTGTTGTCTGAAGCCAATCAGCTGACAGCACAGTTTCTTGATCGGATTCCTGCTATTCGTTTGGAATTGATGACGGATGCACAGGCTGCTTATGAGAGCGATCCAGCAGCTTTCAATATTGAAGAAATCGTGCTCTGCTATCCAGGATTTTTTGCCATTACGGTTTACAGGATTGCACACGAGTTTCATAAGTTGAAAGTCCCGCTTATCCCACGGATGTTGACGGAATATGCACATGCAGTGACCGGTATCGATATTCACCCTGGAGCGAAGATTGGTAATGAATTTTTCATTGATCATGGAACGGGGGTTGTTATCGGTGAAACGACAGTCATTGGCAAAAGGGTCAAAATCTATCAGGGTGTGACGCTTGGGGCAAAAGTAACGCACGGCGGTCTCAAGAACATCAAGCGTCATCCTTCCATTAAGGATAATGTCACCATCTATTCTGGCGCATCCATCCTGGGAGGCGACACCGTCATCGGAGATGGTGTGACGATTGGCGGTAATGTCTTCTTGACAAAATCTGTAGATTCATCGGCCGGAGTTGTCCGAAAAAATCTGTAGAAGATTAGAACTACCGTGTTTTTCTCTAATGAAGATAGTTGACGTTTTATCTTCAGATTCCTATAATCTCGATAGGAATGATATGAAATTGAATCATAAAAATAACGATTAGTCAAAAATGAATCCACTAAAAGAGAGCATCTGTATCTTGAATCATGTTGGATTCATTTCGAAGAAGTTTTCAGTCAGTGTTCATGCCTGAAGATGCCTTCAGTCAAGCATCATTCTGTTTTTCAGCAAACTTGTGGATATCTTTTTTAAAGAGAGGAATATCGAATGAAAAAATACTTCGTGTATTTTGTGTTGGCTTTGACGGCGTTTCTGACTGCATGTAGCAGCAAAAGCACCGGACCTTATCAATTGAAGATTGCTTATGTGCCGCATCTTTGTCATGCACCTATGCATGTTGCGATTGAAAAAGGTTTTTTTGAAGCAGAAGGTATTAAACCAGAAATGGTTCAAATTGATTCTGGGCATGTACAGGAAGCACTTGGCTCTGGTCAGCTTGATGTTGGTGCTGGTCTTGTTAGCAAGTTCTTGCAGCCGATTGAAAATGGTCTTCCTGTCAAGTTTGTTGCCGGTTTGCATACAGGATGCATCAAAGTTCTGACCAAGAAGGATTCTGGTATTAATTCATTGAAGGATTTGAAAGGGAAGCGTATCGGCGTCCCAGGACTAGCTGATGCAACCACCTATTTGTTGAAACGGGCATTGATTCATCAGAATGTTCGTGTTGATGAAAAGGAATCGGAAGTCGAGTTTGTGGTTTTCTCAAGGAATGACTTGCCTCAGGCGCTTGAAAAAGGTGTTGTTGATGTCATTGCTTTGGTTGATCCCGTCGCTTCGATTGCTGAAAAGGAATATGGTCTGCATGTTCTGCTTGATAGTGGCAAAACAGCACCGTATGACAAGGAATACTGCTGTGCTGTTTTCATTGCCGCGAGACTGGCTGAAGAACACCCTGAAATCGCAGCAGGTCTGACAAGAGCTATTCTAAAGGCTTCTGCTTGGGTTCAGGCACATCCTGAAGAGGCAGCGAAGATTCAGCTCGATAAGAAATATGTTGCAGGAAATCTTGAATTCAATACCAAATTGCTTAAGAGCTATAGTTTCAAGCCTTCTGTACAGGGTGGATACAGTGCGGTCTACCAGAATGCCAAAGAGTTTGCCCGTATTGGCCTCATCAAGCAGGACACGGATCCCAAGGCATTTGCAGACAAGGTCTATCTGTTCCAGAAAAATGTTCCTGACAGCTATTCAGCAGATGATGTTGCCAGTGTGAAATAGCCAAGGGAGGAGGAGTCATAGGAAAAAGCGCTCCTCCTCAAAATAAAAGTTTAAAAGTTCGTTTTTTCAGGAAATCTTCTATTGATGAAATCCTGATATAGGAATGATTCAGAAAGTATTGATATGGCAGAAAATAATATCAGAAATGAGGCATCCATAGATGACCAAACTACATGGGGGTTCGGGACGCAATGTATCCAGGCAGGATTTGTTCCTGAAGTTGGCGGTTCCCGAACACTTCCAATTTACCAGACAGCTTCGTATAAATTTGAGGATGTCGATCAGGTTGGTCGGCTTTTCTCCCTTCAGGAAACAGGATTCAAGTATATCCGAACGGGGAATCCAACATCCGCCGCCTTTGAACAGAAGCTGGCATTGCTGGAAGGAGGTGTCGGAACAGTTTCAACATCTTCAGGACAAGCTGCGGTATTGCTGGCAACAGCCAATCTGGTCAAAGCAGGAGATCATATTGTTTCTGCAAAAACGGTTTATGGTGGTTCTTATGTCCTTTTTGGAACCAGGTTGAAAGATTTGGGAGTGGAGACGACTTTTATCGATCCGGAAGATTCCATTGAAGAACTGCGGAAGGTTTTCCGCCCAAATACACGACTGCTTTTCGGTGAAACTATCGGCAATCCTGCCTTGAATATTCTGGATTTTGAAAAGTTGGCAGAGCTGGCACATGAGTTTGATGTGCCGTTTGTTGTGGATAATACATTGGCTACCCCTTTCCTGTGCAAACCGTTCCTGCATGGTGCTGATATTGTTGTACATTCAACGACCAAATATATCGGTGGGCAGGCGACTTCTTTGGGAGGGGCTGTAATTGATGGAGGAACTTACAACTGGAATAACGGCAAGTTCCCTGATTTTGTTGAGCCTGATCGTCTCTATGCAAATACGTCCTATTGGAATAAGTTTGGAAATGCTGCTTTCATCAACAAGGCAAAAGCGCAGTACTTGAGGGATTTTGGAGTTACTCCCAGCCCATTCAATGCCTTCCTGCTGAATCTTGGTCTGGAAACATTGCATCTGCGGATGCCCCGTCACTGCGAAAACGCCCTTGCACTGGCGGAATATTTGGAAAAACACCCACAGGTCAACTGGGTGGTCTACCCAGGGTTGAAAACCCATCGGAGTTTTGGGCGGATCAAGAAGTACTTCAATAACAAAGGGGCAAGTGGTGTCCTGACATTTGGTTTGAAAGGCGGTATTGATACCATCCGTCCGTTTATCAAGGCATTGAAGATTGCCTCATTGGTGGTTCATGTCGGTGATGCTCGTACGATGGTGCTTCATCCGGCATCAAGCACGCATGCCCAACTTTCTCCCGAAGAACGGTTGGCGGCGGGCATTCCGGAGGACATGATCCGTGTTTCGGTCGGTATTGAGGATGCTGATGATATTATCCGTGATTTTGAGCAGGCACTTCAGGTTGCTAGACGGGAATGAGCATGAAGATACAGGTCGATACAAAGCATTATTTGAATCTGCCGGACAATCCAGGAAGAATTGCTGATACATTGAATATTGATGTTTCCAGCCATGCCTATTTGCCAAAAATAGAGGAACTCAGCAGTGATTGGGTTGCCTATGTTGCTGTCCCCGCATTTAAACTGATTCGACAACGGTATGGCAGACCTGTTTCTGCTTTCTGCTCCATCGGTACGGGCTCCGGTCTTGACGTTCTTTCAGCCATTGAACTACTTGGTGCTGAACGGGTTGGGTTCACCGATCTTCAGCAGGATGTGGTTGATACTGCGGCAAAAAATATCAGGCAAAACCTTCAGAAAAATGAGAATGTGATACTGGAATATGGCGCTGGTGACCTGCTGTCGCCCTTATATGGTCAGCCTTTGTATGATGTTATTTATGAGAATCTACCAAATGTTCCGTTGGCGACAGACGCAGAGATTACAGATAGCCGGAACAGCGGACATTTTCTGGAAAAGCGCAAAGAGACGATTCCAGAACTGGTACACAGACAAATGCTTGATCTACATTATCTGGCGTTGGTTCAGGCAAAAAATCATCTGAAAAAAGGTGGTGCAGTTTATTCAACTTTGGGTGCACGTGTTGCTTTGGATGTCTTTAAGGAATTGGGTCGGCTGGCTGGTTATAACGCTGAGATTTTCACCTATACATGGAAAGTCCAGGCTGAGGCGGAAGACGTTCTGATTGGCTATGCAAGGCAGGAAGTAGAAGGACTGGGACCATTTCATTTCTACCGTGTTTCGGATCTGAAAGCAGCTTTTGTTGGAATTGATGTTGAAACATCCGGCATTCGTGCATTTGAATTGGAAAAGAACCTAGTATCGAAACAGCTTTCTGCTGTTGATGCGTTGTCCGTCTGGAAACAGGGTGAAGAGATAGGACATACCGTTACGGTGTTGAAATCCTTACTGAAGGCATGAATGGCAAAGGAAAGGTTTCCGTGAGAGACAAAAGAATTGAGAAAGTTATTAAAGCTGCTCGCCTTGTGATGTCTGGCAGGGCAACTGTCAAAGATGCTATCGGTGAAGAAGCCGCAAAAATGCTGAAACTGAAAATCCCAGAACTGACAGGGATTTTCAGTAGAAACAATTCCCCCGTCACCACTTTTATCGGGGAGGTATTCAGGCATGGTGTCCCGGAAACACAGCCCATGCTGGATATCCTTACAGGGGCATTGTCGAACCTGCCATGGAAGTACAACTATGAGCCGCGTAAAGATATGCCTGATCTTGGAGTAAAGATGGCGTGGGGAGAAATCATCGGTCCTGAAGCACCCTATCAGTGCAACAACTTCTGTTTCGGGTTTACGATGATTGTTCCGAATAGCCTGTATCCGGCACATTTTCATCCAGCGGTTGAGCTTTACTATGTCCTTTCTGGCACAGCAGAGTGGACATTGGATGGAAAAACTACATTGCAAAAACCGGGAACTTTTATTCTTCATCCTTCCAATGCGGTTCATACCATGCGGACGGAAAAGGAACCATTGCTTGCCATGTATACATGGAGTGGTGATGATGTTGTGACACTTTCGCAGTACGTTTGAGAAAATCGCAAAAAATATTTGTGCTTCAGTTCCCAAGACAGAAAGACATCATTTAATGAGAAAAATTGGATTGGACAGGGATGGAAACAGGTAACAAT
>CAZWTQ010000053.1:0-11849 GCA_964636975.1 uncultured Oxalobacter sp.
ATTTCCGAATCATGTCCAGGATGTTCAGGAGTCTCCGTGAGGGTAATGCCACTACGTCACCATCAGCCAAAAAAACTCGTTGGATGCTTCGGTAGTTTTGGCTGAACCATTCGATTTCCCGTTTCACATCTTCTTCGGGCTTGACCGAAAATTTTTTCTGTGGCTGCGTGTACATATCGCAATAGGTGCACTTGTTCCAGCTACAGCCATTGGTGACTTGCAAAATCAGGGAACGAGCTTCACTTGGTGGACGGAAAACCGGATCAATGTACTGAACGGGAATATAGCGCATAAACAGTCTGAGGGATTAGATATTGGATATCATCTGGCATTATACCCTGTCATGTCCCATGATGGAGATGGGCAGGAGAGTACTTACCATGGAAATCATCCCTGCTCAGGGAAAAGTGAAACAGGAAAGATTTCCATGAACAGGAAAGACAGAGAATTTCTTATCAGTTGAGCTGTTGGAGCGAAGCACGGGAAAGTTCCCTGAGGTCAGCAAACTGTTCATAAAGGATCGGCAAATTGGCGATGATGGTTTTCATCATTTCTTCGCGTTTTTCGGCATAAATCGGTTCAATCTGTCCATTGGCTTCCCAGTGGAGTTGTAAGATCGGTGTCAATAGACCATCTTCTGACATCTGGGATGCATAGATGGTTGGATGCCAGTCTTCACGGCGCAGGGAAGTCCCTAGCAGGAAACCATAAGCCCAGCCCCATGCATTCACTTTCAACTGGTTGTCGGAGCACAGGATAGGGTAGTAATCTTCTTTCCGTTTCAGTTTCGATTCGACATATTCCCAGTGTTTCGTGATAGCGCCCATGATTTGGTCAGCTTGTTCCTGGGTTTTGAAAGTGACTTCATTGTTGCCGAAGATAACAGGGAGGTATTCGCCAGGTGGGACAACAGAAGGGCTGATGATCAATGCGCAGAGGAAGCCATCGAAGATTTCAATATCCATCTGGGTGTTAGCCAGTAAGAAACTGTCCAATGCTTCAAAATCAGCATTTGAGATAGCCTCAACGGGCGTTTCTTCTGGACCATTCAGGAAAGCGTCCAATGCGTTTTGTTCAGGTTTTTTGGTGTCGGACATGGTTTTGTCTCTCTTTAGTTGGGTTGTTGGATAGTTTGATATTTTTAAATACCTTCCTTATTTTCCACGGAAAATGGCGCATTCATGGAAAGCTTCCAGTGTAATTGGGGAATCTATACTTCGGCACAAACGGCTGGTCAGCTTCAGCAGTTCCTTGATGTCACGACCACTGGAGTTCGGGAAATCGCGAACCAGCTTGTAAACCAGGTCATCGGAAAGCTCAACATTGAACTGGTCTGCCAGTGAGTGCCATAGTCGGATAGCTGCATCGCGGGATGGTGTTTCATAACGGATGATTGCGATGCAACGCGACATGATAGCATCATCGACATCATCTTCACGGTTCGTGGTCAGAAACAGCAGACCATTGAAATATTCCAGCGTCCGCAGGAACTCAGCCACAATTGCATTATGTTCCAGGTTGTTGTCTCGCTTGCGGATGTATAGGTCTGCTTCATCAAGTAGCAAGATGGAATCCCAGCGGGAAGCACGTTTCAGGATGTCCGCCAGAGCAGCTTCAACGGTCTGGGCAGTTGTCCCCAGTTGACCGGAATGCACCCTGTAAAGCGGTTTCCCAACGACTTCGGAATACACTTCTGCAGTCAACGTTTTACCAAGACCTGGCGCTCCCATACAGAGAATAGTTGTGCCTCCAGATTTGCCTTCGATGATATCATCCATCAGTACGTCCATATGCGAGGTAAGGATGTCGATCAGGCGACGGTGTTCGGAAGGGAGGATCAGCTTGTTCTGGATTTCAGGGTGGTAAACATATTCGGCAAGATTCTGTACGTGCACCCAGCAGTTCTTATGCAGGTCAAGGTGGAACATATGCAGGTAGCAGTGGATGGGGATCAGCCCATCCGTGCAGGGGATACAGACAGCATTCTTGTTGGTCGAATGGGTTTCGATGCGACGTTCAATCTGTTCTTCATCATTTACGCATTTGAACATACCGTTAGATGGCAACTTGAAGAACTCGCTGGAGGTAAAAACGGAACTGTCTCCCCATTTGATCAGAAAAGCGGAGTTTGTTGCCCGGAATTGCTTGCCATATTGGGACTGGAAACGTTTGAAGAGGGCAACCTGTTTTTCATAATCTTCCTTGAATTCAGGACATTCCTTATAGAACCCCTTGCGTGCCATCATTTCAGGAATGGAAAGTTTACCCATTTCCCGCTCATAGAAAATGATGGCATTTGTCATGCCCGTACGCCATTGGTTAGGCTGAGCTTTGTTGACAGGTGTGGCAGCCGCCTGGGTGTTGGCGAGAAGTTGAACACTGACATAGGGCAAGCCACCAGGGACCCCTTCCTGACGATGGCTGTAAGTGATGCTTTCAATTAACCACGGCAACATGACACCATCACGGTTTCGACGGTAAACCCAGCCGTCAATAGCACCGTCTGCGAAATAAGCCTTTAAACGGGGAATCAATGATTCCAGATCGGTAGCAGGAAAACGCCATTTATCAAAATGGATGCGGCGGGCGGCAATAATTTGAAATTGCAACGCCCGGTCTTCTGCTTCAATGGCAATCTGTTCAAGAATATCCAGTTCTTTCGGATCAAACAGACTATCAGGAACCAGAATGCGACCATTCGTGAATGTATAGGTGGATAGTCTTTCTGCCAGGGATGATTCCGCACTGATGCGGGCAAGCAGTGTGTTGATCATGATCATGGAAAGATCAAATTCCATTTCGGTTCCTTAAAGTATAGAAGGATTACAGTATCGGCTTTTCAGTGGTTATTCTGTGCCGAGTTAAGCCAGGAAAAAGACCATCAATGATAGCACGGTTTCCTCTAGAATGCTTCTGCGGAAAATACACCAAAAGCATGCCAGGGTAATGGAAGAAAAGGCAACCTGTTCAGACATCTGTCAATTCACGTCTAACGCGGGTGGCAGAAGCATCTAATGCTTTGCCAAGGCTTTCCATTGCTTCTTTACGGGTCATGGCTGATTTGAAACCCAGCAATTTTTCCGATTTTTCAGTGGAAAGTGGCCAGTCATCGGTGAGAAAGACACTGCCAGTCCATTGTTCATGGGGAATCGCATTGACTTTAGCGCTCGGTGCATAACGGTTCACGATAATCTGGGCAACATCTTCCCAAGTCAAGTAAACAGTGACGGCATTGAACAATTCCCCTTTGATACCACTGTTCATAATGACAAGTGCCTGGGTGACATAGTCATCTAGTTGGATGAAACTGCCACCGCTGCCTGCGGGAATGGTGATTTCGCCTTTGACGATGGCATCCTTGATCATGGCTCGCAAATTGCGTCCGCCGATGACATCGCCGAATGCATACCAGACCATCATCGAATTGACCTGAAGATCATATTCCCTGGCATAAATGCGGCTCAGCTCTTCAGTCGTCAGCTTTGCCAGTGCATAGGCTGGTCCCCGGGATAGCGACACCTGGTGCATCTGGTCTTCGTTCACAGGTTTGGACAGTGGCTTGCCATAAGAAACTGCTGTGGTCGTATTGATAACATGCTTGACATTATATTCAACAGCAGCGTCCAGCAGGTTGAGGTATCCCTTGATATCGATATCCATCAGCTCAGCAAAAGAGCCGGAAAAACTCCATGCCAAGTGAATGATAGCATCTACACCGTTGACTGCCGAACGAGTCAGCTCCCGATCATTAAGATTGCCGCAGACTGTCTCAACAGCAGTATTGTCGAATTGCCTGAGACCTTCCTTATCCAAGTCAATGGTACGGACAGTATGTCCAAGTTCAGACAGTTTGCGGATGATATGTGGGCCCATGTTGCCACAGCCGCCAGTAACGAGAATCTTCATATTTTTCCTAATATGGTTGAGGTGAGAGTAGCATACTTGACAGTTTTGACAGTTGTGCCGAATGACATCATTGTAAAGGAATAGCAGGGAATTTTCTGGATATTTTTTTTCTTAAATCCTATAAAATAGCACTTTGTAGCAGAGTATTTAGAGTATTTGGCTCACATCTGCACCAATAACAGTTTTCGGGGGGGTTGACGTTCAGTACGCATGAAAAATATCCGTAATTTTTCCATCATCGCCCATATTGACCATGGCAAATCGACATTGGCCGATAGGATTATCCAGATGTGTGGTGGTCTGTCGGAACGTGAAATGGAAGATCAAGTGCTTGATTCCATGGATCTAGAAAAGGAACGAGGCATTACCATCAAGGCGCAAACAGCGACTCTGGACTACAGGGCAAAGAATGGACAGACTTATTTGATGAACCTGATTGATACACCAGGTCATGTTGATTTTAGCTATGAGGTTAACCGCTCACTGTCTGCCTGCGAGGGAGCATTGCTGGTTGTAGATGCATCCCAGGGAGTTGAAGCACAGACTGTAGCGAACTGCTATACAGCACTTGACCTGAATGTCGAGGTGTTGCCTGTTCTGAACAAGATCGACTTACCTTCTGCCGATCCAGACAATGCGCGGGAAGAGATTGAAGATGTTATTGGTATTGATGCAACGGATGCCGTGCTATGTTCCGCCAAGACAGGAGAGGGTGTTGAAGAAATCCTGGAGAAGGTGGTCGAGAGAGTTCCCGCACCGAAAGGTGATCGTGATGCCCCGTTGCAGGGGTTAATTATTGATTCCTGGTTCGATAATTATGTTGGTGTGGTTATGTTGGTTCGCATCAAAAATGGTGTTGTTAGACAGAAAGACAAAATTCGCCTGATGGCAACAGGGGCAGAATATCTGGTAGAAGATTGTGGCGTCTTTTCTCCCCGTTCTAAATCCTTGCCGGAATTGTCTGCTGGTCAGGTTGGTTTCATCATTGCAGGGATCAAGGAACTGAAATCTGCCCGTGTCGGCGATACAGTGACTTTGGCTGCCAATCCTGCAAAAGAGCCGTTGTCGGGATTTCGTGAAATCCAGCCACAAGTATTTGCCGGACTGTTTCCTGTTGAAGCGAATCAATATGACGCATTGAGAGATTCTCTGGAAAAACTGAAACTGAACGATGCTGCTTTGCAGTATGAGCCGGAGATTTCCCAAGCGTTGGGATTTGGTTTCCGTTGCGGATTCCTTGGGCTGTTGCATATGGAAATTGTGCAGGAACGCCTGGAGCGTGAGTTTGGCATGGAGCTTATTACGACAGCGCCGACGGTGGTTTATGAGGTCGAATTGCGTAATGGTGAAGTGCTGAGGGTAGATAACCCCTCCAAAATGCCGGATCCTTCGAAAATTGCTGAAATTCGGGAGCCGATTGTTACAGTGAACTTGTACCTGCCACAGGATTATGTTGGGTCTGTGATGACGTTGTGCAACCAGAAACGGGGCGTGCAGGTGGATATGCATTATCATGGACGGCAGGTCAAGTTGACTTATGACTTGCCAATGGCAGAGATTGTACTTGATTTCTTTGACCGTATGAAATCCATTTCGCGCGGTTATGCGTCAATGGAATATGCGTTCAAGGAATACCGTCCGTCTGATGTAGTCAAGGTAGATATGTTGATTAATGGCGAGAAGGTGGATGCCCTGGCGATCATTGTACACCGTGCCAATGCGCAGATGCGAGGGAGGACGTTGGCGACGAAAATGCGTCAGCTGATTCCCCGGCAAATGTTTGATGTGGCAATTCAGGCAGCGATTGGTTCCACGATTATTTCAAGAGAGAACGTAAAGGCACTCCGCAAAAATGTGCTGGCGAAGTGTTATGGCGGGGATATTACCCGTAAACGTAAATTGCTGGAAAAACAGAAAGCGGGGAAAAAGCGTATGAAACAGGTAGGTTCCGTCGAGGTGCCGCAGGAGGCGTTCTTGGCGATTTTACAGGTGGATGATAAATAGCCATGCAGTTTATTTTTTCAAATTTTTCGCTAATTCTTTTGATCCTGCTGATTGTCTCTGGCGCCATCTGGTGCTATGACCGCTTTATCCTGGCGAAAAGACGTCGTGCAGAGGCAGATGCAGCTTTGAAAGCTTTTGACTTGCGTGTAGAAAAAGTCAAGGCAGAAGGTATTCAATTAGATGTTTCTGAACGTGATGAGATTGAGAAGAAAATTCTTCAGCGTCCGAAATGGTTTGAATATACAGGCGCCTATTTTCCGGTGATTGTTGCGGTTTTCTTTGTCAGGTCATTCATTTGGGAGCCGTTCCGTATCCCATCCAGTTCGATGGTTCCGACCCTGAAAGTCGGTGATTTTATTCTGGTCAATAAATACATTTATGGTTTGCGATATCCGGTCGGCAATGGCAAGTTTGTCGCCTTTTCAGAACCGGAAAGGGGAGATGTGGTCGTTTTCAAGTTCCCGAAAAATCCTTCCATCGACTACATCAAACGGGTGATTGGTGTTGGTGGTGATATCGTAGAATACAAAGGTAAGCGATTGACAGTGAATGGCATCGAATCGGAATATCAGCCAGAAGGTCGTGTATTGGATGAAGAAACCATGAGTTATTTTCATCAATACAGGGAAAAACAGGGGGCATCTGATAAGGAGCATCTAATCTGGGTGCATGAACGGGCTCCGGCATGGGTAGCGCATCCCGACAATTTTGAAGGTCGCAAGAATTGCGTTTATACCGCAGAAGGATTCACCTGCAAGGTGCCCAATGGGCAGTATTTCGTGATGGGAGATAATCGGGACAATAGTCTGGATAGCCGTTTCTGGGGGTTTGTAAAAGATGATTATATTGTCGGCAAGGCGTTTTTCATCTGGCTGAATCCAAGCCATATCACGCATTTTGGAAGCATCGAGTAAGGTAGTATAGTGAATACTAATCTGAAAGTATTGGAAAAACGGATTGGCTATCCGTTCAAAAACAGGCAGCTATTGCAGATGGCGCTGACCCACCGCAGTTTTAGTACCCGACATAATGAACGCCTTGAATTCATTGGTGATTCGTTGCTCAACTGTGCAATGGCGCTGGAGCTTTATCGCCGTTTTCCTGAAATCAATGAAGGCATGATGTCCCGCGTGCGAGCTAGCCTGGTTTGTCAGGATGCTTTACATGAAGTCGCGCTCCGGTTGGGATTTCCTGATTATCTCCGAATGGGAGAAGGTGAAATCAAGAGTGGAGGTTCCTTTCGTCCCTCCATCCTGGCAGATTCCGTGGAATCGGTTTTTGGAGCGATTTTCATGGATTCTGATGATTTCAGGGTTATCCAGCAGGTAATTGGTAGACTGTTTTCGGATGCATTGGCTCATGTCAATCCCGAGAAGGATGGCAAAGATGCAAAGACCCAGTTGCAGGAATATCTACAGGGCAGACATATTGCCTTACCAGAATATACTGTTGTTGCTATACGAGGAGCTGCCCATCAGCAGGAATTCGATGTGGACTGCTATGTGAAGAAATTCGATCTCCATACTTCCGGTACTGCTGCCAGTCGCAGGGCAGCAGAACAGGATGCGGCTGGCAAAGCATTGTCCAGACTGATTGCATCGAAAACCAGAGTAGCACAAGGCAAGGGAAGGCAGGAAAAGATAAGCAGGCAACAGTGCGGGAAAATAAAAAACGGTTGATGGTTGATACATGGAAGAAAAGATGACTGAAGAGAACAAAGTACCTTTTCGCTGTGGCTATGTGGCTATTGTTGGACGTCCAAATGTTGGGAAGTCCACAATCATGAATGAGCTAATTGGAGCCAAGATTAGTATCACCTCTCGTAAGGCACAGACGACCCGTCACCGTATCCTTGGCATTCAGACAGACGACGAGTCCCAGTTTATCTATATTGATACCCCGGGTTTTCAAACCCGTTATAGCAGTCCACTGAACAAGAACCTGAACAGGACGGTCAAGGATACCTTGGCATCGGCAGATGTCATTTTATTTGTGGTGGATCAAGATATCTTCAGTCCTGCCGATGAACAGGTATTGACTCAGATTCCCAAGAACATCCCGACTATTTTAGTCATCAACAAAACTGACAAGGTCAAGGAAAAAGGAGAATTGATGCCGTTTGCCCGGCAGATGATGGCAGAACGAGAGTTTGCCGCCATTGTGCCGGTTTCTGCCCGCAAGCGTTTCCAGTTGGCTCATCTGGAAAAAGAAATCCGCAGGCTTTTGCCGGAAAACCCGCCAATTTTTTCGGCAGACGATGTCACAGACAGAAGTGAACGTTTCATGGCGTCTGAGATTGTCAGGGAAAAGATTTTCCGCTATACCGGTGATGAGCTACCTTATACTAGTACGGTTGTGATTGAGCAGTTTGAACGCAAAGAAAAACTTGCCCGGGTTTTTGCAGCAATATTGGTTGAACGAGATGCCCAGAAAGCAATAATGATTGGCCATAAAGGGGAGAAATTGCACCAGATTTCGACAGAAGCTCGGCAGGATATGGAAAAATTATTTGGCGTGCCTGTCTATCTGGAAATCTGGGTCAAGGTCAAATCAGGTTGGGCAGACAACGAAGCAGGGCTTCGAGCCTATGGCTATGACTGACTGCCAAAGTAGAAGCCATATGGGACAGCTTATGACAGGGATTACGGAAGACTGCCCATCTGACAAGTTGGAGGCTATATCAAAACATGCTTCTGGATTTCGGATTTACCATCAGCCTGGGTTTGTCTTGCATAGACATCCTTACAGTGAAAGCAGTTTAATCATAGAAGTTTTCACGCGCGACTATGGCAAGGTGGCTTTGCTGGCAAAAGGCGTACGCCGTCCTGGATCGCAACTGCGGAGTGTGCTCCAGACGTTTCAGCCACTTGAGGTCAGTTGGACGGGAAGGTCTGAAAGGAAGACAATGACTGCAGCAGAATGGGTGGGAGGTATGCGGCCATTGGAAAATGATGCATTGCTCTATGGTTTTTATCTCAATGAATTGTTAATGAAGCTACTGGCGCGGGAAGACCCGCATCAAGGGCTTTATGAGGCTTATGTTACAGCACTTTCCCGTTTGTCAGGAATGGATGCTACCCAATCTGCTCTCCGAATATTTGAGTTGGCCTTGTTGAAAGAAACAGGTGTAGCTGCCGACTTGTCTATAGATGTCCAAAGTAAGATGTTGGTGCGACCAGACAGAATGTATGTGGTTGAGCCGGAAAATGGACCAAGACCAGCCAATGAGCAGGATGACATGCCGAAGATTTCAGGCAAGACGCTGTTGGACATGGTGCGGGGAGACTATACCGATGTAATTACCCAGCAGCAGAGCAAACAGCTGATGCGGTATCTGCTTGCCCATCATCTCAATGGCGTCCCTTTACAGACGCGGAAAATCCTGATGGATTTACGAGCATTGTAAATAGTAAAAGTTTAGGAAAGTTTAGACAACAATCGATTTTAGGATAATAACGATGAGTTTTCTGGAATCAGCAAGGCAGGTAATTGAGTTAGGGGTCAATATTGATCATATTGCGACGCTGCGCAATGCGCGGGGTACGTCTTATCCGGATCCCGTCAAGGCGGCGCTAATGGCGGAAGAAGCTGGTGCGGATGCAATCACTCTCCATCTGCGTGAAGATCGTCGTCATATGAAAGATGCTGATGTCCGTACCATTCGCCCATTGCTACTCACCCGCATGAATCTGGAATCAGCCATTACTTCTGAAATGATTGATTTCGCTTGTGAAATCAAACCACAAGACGTTTGCCTGGTACCGGAACGCCGTGAAGAATTGACGACAGAAGGTGGCTTGGACGTCATCCGCTATTTTGATATGGTGAAAACGGCAGTCAGCAGGCTTCAGAATGCTGGTATCCGTGTCAGTCTGTTCATCGATCCGGAAAAAGACCAGATTATCGCAGCCCGTGAAGCGGGAGCACCTGTGATTGAGCTACATACTGGGCGTTATGCCAATGTGGTGGGGGATGCTGCAGTTGCCACAGAACTGCAACGCATTGTTGATGGTGTTGTCGAAGGCATAAAGCAAGGATTGAAAGTGAATGCCGGTCATGGCTTGCATTACGGAAATGTCGTGCCAATTGCCCAAATTGGCGGTATTTCCGAGCTGAATATTGGTCATGCGATTGTGGCACAGGCAGTATTTACTGGCTGGAAGAATGCCGTTCGTGAAATGAAAGCCCTGATTGTGAAAGCCTCTAGCAAGTCAGTAGCAAATAGCAGGGAATAGAGGGAAAAATATGATTTACGGCATCGGCACAGATATAATTTCTATTGCCCGTTTGCAGAAAGCATTAGATAAATGGGGGGACAGCTTTGCAGAGCGGATATTGGGGCCGGATGAAATGATCCAATTCAGAGATCGTAGCAAACGTGTTCCGATTCGTGGATTGCGTTATCTGGCAACCCGCTATGCTGCAAAGGAGGCTTTTTCCAAAGCAGTTGGATTAGGCATGACAGGACCAATGACCTGGTTGTCGGTGCAGTTTCTCAATGCAAAGAGTGGCAAGCCCGAACCTTTTTGCCGGAAAGCTATGAAAGACTATATGGAAAAACGGGGGTTGAAGGCACAGGTTTCCATGACAGATGAAATAGATTTTGCAGTGGCATTTGTTGTTATTGAAAAGGATGGTCTGCCATCTGAAACGCAGCATGATGGTGGTAACGTGGACGGTTGATGAAGGGACAAAAGCTAGGCAGGATATTTTCTGATTGACAGGAGAAGGTAATGGCAACAGGTAATAAAGGCAAAGGCATGTTGTTAGGTGGAGGCAAACGGGACACATATGGTCCAGTGATGCTGGATGTTATTGGTCTACGGCTGCAGGAAGAGGACTTCCGGCGTATACGTCATCCATTGACAGGTGGTGTCATCCTTTTTGCGCGCAATTACCAGAGCAGGGAGCAGTTGATGGTCTTGACGGCTGAGATCAAGCGCGAACGTCCAGATTTGTTAATTGCCGTTGATCATGAGGGCGGGCGTGTCCAACGTTTCCGTTATGATGGTTTCACCCGCTTACCAGCGATGCAGATATTGGGAAAAATGTACGAGGAAGATCCCAAATCTGCTGTCCGCGCTGCTGTAGCGGTTGGCTATGTGCTTGCAGCCGAATTGCGTGCCTGTGGGATTGATCTCTCTTTTACGCCTGTTCTGGATCTGGATTATGGGGTGTCTGCCGTCATCGGCAACCGTTCTTTCAGTCGTGATCCCGATGTGGTGGTTGTGTTGGCGCAGAACCTGCATTATGGTCTGTCGATGGCAGGTATGGCAAACTGTGGCAAACATTTTCCGGGACATGGTTATGCAATTGGTGATTCCCATACGGAGATTCCGGTTGATGACAGGGAATTAGAGGGTATTCTGGCAGAAGATGCATCACCTTACCGTGCATTGAATATGACCCTTGCCGGAGTGATGCCTGCTCATGTGATTTATCCGAAAGTTGATAGTCAGCCAGCAGGTTTCTCCAAGAAATGGATATCCATCCTGCGCAATGATTTCGGTTTTGACGGCGTGATTTTCAGTGATGATTTGAGCATGGAAGGTGCCAGTGTGGCTGGCGACATCGTAGATCGTGCCAATGCTGCTTTTGAGGCAGGTTGCGATATGGTACTGGTTTGTAATGCACCGGCTGCTGCAGATAAATTGCTGAGAGGTCTGCCATTGCGTTCTGATGATGAGATGCGAGCATTACGGCGCCGTATAGGTGGTTTAGTGCCTAAACAGCCGGCAAAAGACTGGGATTCCCTTCAGGCAGAGCCCCGTTATCAACGGGCAAAAGCATTAGTTGAATCCATTACACCTACACGGTAGATAAAAATCATGGCAGAAACGTCACAGGTGATTCCATCTGAAGGGATTGCTGATATTGATGTGCCTGACATGGAACGGCAGGCGTTGTTGGGGGCTATACGTCAGTTACCACATCTGCCG
>CAZWTQ010000054.1:0-2224 GCA_964636975.1 uncultured Oxalobacter sp.
TTACCATGCGAATACGCGCTGCCATTCTACTGCTTACCTGTTGTCTACTTTCTACAACAGCCTCTGCTACTGATCACATGGATATTTATATGGAAGCCCTAGCAAACGACCCACAGTATGCCAGTGCCCGTGCTGCAAATATCGCAGGACAGGAAAAGAAAACGCAAGGACTCTCAAAACTCCTGCCCAACCTAGGTGCTTCAGGTGGCTACGCTAGAAATTATCC
Source organism: uncultured Oxalobacter sp. (assembly GCA_964636975.1). GTDB lineage: Bacteria > Pseudomonadota > Gammaproteobacteria > Burkholderiales > Burkholderiaceae_D > Oxalobacter. Next base: position 227 of record CAZWTQ010000054.1, read on the forward strand.
CGGTAATGCACAACAGTATTCTGAAAACAAATATAGCATCACCCTGACCCAACCACTGTTTAATATCGCTGCCTATCAAAACTATGAACGTAGCAAACTGGAAACAGAATTGAGCAATGCTCAGTTTGCTGAAGCCAAGCAGGATTTGATGATTCGGGTTGCGGAGGCCTATTTCGCTGTTCTGACTGCTCAGGATGTTTTGGCTTTCTCAGAAATTCAAAAAGAAGCCGTCTCCCGTCAGTTAGCTTTAGCGCGACGGAATTTCGAGGTTGGCAACACCACCATCACCGACACGCATGAAGCTGTCGCACGGTATAACCTGGCAGAAGCTGAGGAAATCGCAGCCATCAACGATCTTGAAGTTCGTAAAACTGCCTTGGAAGAAATCATCGGTCATACGCCTGGCGTGCTTGATCCATTACGGGAACATGTCCTATTGAAAATGCCCGAGCCCGCCACCATCACCGACTGGATAACCTCCGCTGAGAACAGCAATTACAAAGTGGTCGAATCCCAACTAGCATTCGAGATGGCAAAACGCCAGACAACTATCAGCAAGGCAGGACATGCCCCAACTGTTGACTTGGTGGCCTCTTATAACCATACCAACCATGACCAGTACACCATAGACAGTCGACGAGGACTGGAAACTTTTAATACGTCTAAGATGATCGGCATTCAATGGAATATCCCATTGTTCTCTGGTTTTGAGACATCCAGCAAAGTCAAGGAATCCATTTCATTGGAAGAAAAATCCCGCGATGATCTTGAAGCCGCAAAACGCAATGCCATACAACAGGCACGACAGTATTTCCTCAATGTTAGTAGCGGACTTTCACAGATACGGGCACTCGAATCCGCGGAAACCGCCAGTATTTCTTCCCTGGAATCCAATAAGCTTGGCTACAAAGTCGGCGTCCGTATCAATATCGATGTACTGAATGCAGAACAACAACTCTATGAAACTCGAAAGAACCTGACTCAAGCACGCAATGAGACCATCCTGCACGGATTGAGACTGAAACGAGCTGCAGGAACACTAGTCGAAGAAGACCTGCAGAAAGTCAATTTGTTGCTGAAAAAATAATCCCTTGCTATTTTAGGACTGATTTTATATAATCTTCGGCTCTAGGATGTTTTTTCCACAATGGTGGGAGTAGCTCAGTTGGTAGAGTCCCGGATTGTGATTCCGGTTGTCGTGGGTTCGAGCCCCATCTTCCACCCCATTTCCCCGTCTTCACTGATTAAAGGTATTCTAAATAATAAAAAACGATACTATTCACTTATAAATAATCAAATCACCCTAGCGCTGACCATTTTAAGACCAACAGATAATGCATATCTGTCTCCTTGTAATAGGAGAACGCAGTAATTATGTAAACTTTGCTAAAAATACAAAAGAGCCGTAATCATATTTATTCTAAAGGAATGATTGCTATTCCCTAGCCACACAGTTGTTTTCCGCTCCAATTAATGTTCTGAACAATACCATTTCTAATAAAGAAGTTTACAGTACACCAAAATACTGTTCCATATGGGTCGAGCTTTCGGGATGAATATTCCATCACTCTCATATCATTTTGAGTATCTAGCTGGAGCGCCTAATTGCTGTATTACCTGATCTTCTGACTCGTCTACCAATGGCTGCATTCTTTTTCTAAAGCCAGTTTCTGTTGCGCAACCAGATAGAAGAAATGTTGTTATGCATACAACAATATAAATCAACTTTTTCATAGATAGTCCTTTATTTAACCCATTTACTTGCACAAAACTATTTTTCAAAATGTATTGTATATTTCTTGGGTATACCGTCATTCAGTTTGAATTGGATGAATCTTCTGTTGCTGATAGAATTTTGGAAAATCAACGTCAGATTGTTAAAATATTTTTGTTGCAAAATGTGCAACATTTATAGTACTTCTTAATGAAACAATCCAAAAAATTAAATAAGTGTTTCATTAGCGTCTAAATTTGGCTTATTATGCTATATCTTATAAA
>CAZWTQ010000054.1:2234-11809 GCA_964636975.1 uncultured Oxalobacter sp.
TCAGTTCAGTGATGAGAAGGAATATAACTGATTCCATCGTCCTGCATTGCAATTGAGTCAGCCACTAAAAAGTTCCTGAACAATGAGAAAAAACATCCCTTGCCTAAACGGCGTCAGTCCAAGTTGTATCGTCATGTCTCCGGGAGATTGGCTGTCATGTTTAGATTTCCTGACCGAACAGATTCCTGCGGTTTCACAAAAACAATGGGAAAAACGCATCCAAAATGGTGAGGTATTAGATGAACAAGGAATTCCCATCACGCAAAACACCCGTTATCAAACAGGTAGAAAACTTTTCTATTATCGACATCTGGAACATGAGTGGCACATACCCTTTAAAGAGGTAGTGCTGTATCAGGATGACCATTTAGTGGTTGCAGACAAACCGCATTTCCTGCCAGTTATCCCTTCAGGCAAGTACATTCAGGAAACCCTGCTGGTACGTCTGCGTCGTAAACTGAATATTGACACATTGTCTCCTATTCACCGCATCGACCGCGAGACTGCAGGACTGGTTCTATTTGCCGTACGCCCTAACGAACGCAATGATTACCAAAAACTGTTCCGAACGCAAGCTGTCTCAAAAATCTATGAAGCCATCGCTCCTTACCATCAATCATTGACTGAACAAACCCTTTGCCGTCACCAGATATACCAACGGAATGACAACTTCATGCAGATGACCGTTGGTCATGGTAAGCCTAACGCAGAGACTCTGATCCACATCCTCCAACACAACCAGAAGTACGCTCATTACCACATGGAACCATTTACAGGGCGTAAACACCAACTACGGGTGCAGATGTTGGCGATGGGTATTCCGATATTAAATGACCGGATTTATCCTGAGCACCAGCCTGAAGCTGTGACGAAAACAATGCTGGAAGAAGAACATCGCCATCCACTACAACTAATTGCCCGTTCCATCGCTTTCATCGACCCTATAACCGGTAGAAACAGGCAATTCAACAGTACCCGGCAATTATCAAAACAGGTTTTGACAAAACCTTGAAAATTTCTCACTAAGAAGAATTAAATGAACCTATTAGATGAATTTATCACATTTAAACAGGATAAAAATTACCCAAAGGTAACAATAACTGAATTCAAAGGCATTCTGAACTTACATCTCGGAACAGACTGGATTCAAGGCGGGATGCGACTTAATCTCCCCAATGGCATCGTTTTTGATTATGTCCAGCAAATGATGGCATGGATGCTATTCAATGATCAACCCAATCATATTGTGCAACTTGGCTTGGGAGCAGGTTCGCTGACTAAATTCTGCCATCACTGCTTCCCTGAAAATCGTGTAACGGCCATCGAACTGAACCCTAATGTCATCAAAGCTTGCCATGCTTTCTTCTATTTGCCACCAGAAAATGATCGGCTGAGCATCATTCAGGCAGATGCTAGAGATTATCTCCTTTCACAAAAAGGCAGACAAGCTATCGATATCTTCCAGATTGACTTATATGACCAAAACGCCCAAACACCTGTCTTTGACTCGGTTGAATTTTTTCAGCAATGTGCTGATGTAATGACCTCTCAGGGAATATTGACCATCAATATCTTTGGTGAACAATCCAACAGGAAACAAACCATTACCAACCTGCAAGAATGTTTTGATGCTGTTGTCTGGTTCAAGGAAACCGATGGAGGCAACATAGTTGCACTAGCTTTCAAAGAAGCCCCCTGCATCGATTTTGAAACACTTTATCAACGAGCGAAAACCATCCGTCGAACAACCGAACTGAAAGCCATCAACTGGGTTGATGATTTATATGACTGGATGAAAAAAACACCACCATACACCAGGCATGATAGTGTTCTCCACTATCGGCATCAGACAATAATCACCGTTCCTGCAAATTGACCCAAATGGTCTTGGGTTCAGTGAAGTTTTCTATTGCTGCTTCACCATGCTCTCGTCCAAAGCCAGATTGACCAGTTCCTCCCCATGGCAAACGGATATCCGTATAACCATAAGTGTTGACCCAGACGGTTCCTGCCTTCAATGCTTTTGCCACCCGGTTGCAACGAGTACCATCCCTACTCCAAACCCCTGCCGCCAAACTGAATACAGTACCATTAGCAATCGCAATAGCCTCTTCTTCCGTATCAAATGGAATCACACAAGCAACTGGGCCGAAAATTTCCTCTTGGGAAATACGCATTTCGTTCTTGACTTGTGTAAAAAGCGTCGGTTGGATAAAGAAGCCTTTATCACCGACGCGTTCCCCACCATAGGCAAGAGCAGCACATTCCTTTTTGCCCACATTGATATAATCCATCACCGCATTGAACTGTTGCCGGGAAACCAACGGACCCATAACGGTATTTTCAGATGCTGTATCACCGATACGAATTTCCTTCGCACGTTCAATCAGGCGGTCAATGACATCGTAATAAACAGAACGCTGCGCCAGGATGCGTGATCCTGCCGAACAGACCTGCCCCGCATTAAAGAAAATCCCTGAAGCAGCACCACGAACAGCACTTTCAAGATTCGCATCATTGAAGATGATATTCGCAGACTTGCCTCCGAGTTCCAACGTGATTTTCTTAAAATTTATCGCGGCGCCTTCCATAATTCCCTTCCCGACACTAGGTGATCCGGTAAAGGTAATCTTGTCAATCAAAGGATGTGCAACCATTGCATCACCGACCACACGTCCTTTGCCCGTCACAATGTTTAGCACCCCTGGAGGGATACCTGCTTCCAAAGCGAGTTCTCCAACACGATTCAGGGAAAGCGGTGTAATTTCCGCAGGCTTGACCACCAAGGTACAACCACAGGCTAAGGCTGGTGCAATTTTCCAGATACCGATCATCAATGGGAAATTCCAAGGGACAATTGCACCGACTACACCAATTGGCTCCCGTACTGTATAGGTCAATGCATCGGTTCTGGCAGGAATCACCTGCCCCATGATCTTGTCTGTCCAACCAGCGTAATAACGCAGGGTATCAATCGCTGCCGGCATATCCTGGCGTCTGACACTTGAAACCGGTTTTCCGGCATTCATGCTTTCCATCCGAATGATTTCTTCCTGATTCGCCTCTAATAGATCTGCCAAACGGTTCAGAATCCGTCCACGTTCAGCAGCAGTGATGCCATTCCAGATCTTGAGTGTTTCTTTCGCTGCTTTGGCAGCTGCATCCACATCATTCTTAGTACCTTTTGCAACATAAGCAATTGGTTCTTCCGTCGCCGGATTGATGATTGTTGAATATTCTCCATTCTCCGAGGACACCCATTTACCATCGATAAGCAAATCATATTTTAGAATCTGGTTTTCCACAAAAAAGCTCCCTTGAACAGTCATTAACTTCTAATTTTCAACCTTTTCTCAAGAATACATATTCCTATTAGCTGAGTATTTCAAAAACTGCACTTCCGGGGCAGAGCCTTTCCTGAAAATGGCTAAATTTCCCCACAAACTCACTCTATGACAGCAGTCCCCTTAACCTGTGCAAAAACCTGCTTTCCTGATTCAAGTCCCAGCACGGAAAGCGACTTCCGGGTAATCCTGGACAATAGGCGAACGCCTTTTGCATCTAATTCCACCATCACCTGCCCATCGCCGTCATCTGAGAGTCCCACTACGACAGCTTCTATCACATTGAGGATACTGGTTTGTCTCGGCCGTTCCACAGCAAGGCTCACATCCCGTGCTTGGATACGCAACCGCAAGGATTGGCCGATCTGATAATGACCTATAGGCAGAAAAATCTGGCCACCAAGAAACTGAAATGTACTCAGCAGGAAAGTCTGATCCGTTTCGGTAATTTTTCCGGTAATGAATGCCGTGGCGTTATCGTAATGTGCCAGTGGCAAATCCAGTCGCGTCAACATCGCATCTGTTGTCCCTGAGGCCAAGATCTTTCCACGTTCCAGCAACACCAGATGGTTAGACAAAATCGCAACCTCTTCCAGCGAATGGCTAACATATAAAATTGGGATATTCAACTCTGCATTCAACCGACGCAGGTAGGGTAAAATTTCCTGCCTGCGCTTCATGTCTAATGCAGCCAGTGGTTCATCCATTAGCAGAATGTTTGGCTCTGTCGCCAGCGCACGAGCAATAGCAACCCGCTGTTTTTCTCCACCAGAAAGCGTGTCAGGCATCCGCTTTAGCAAATGACCAATACCCAGTAATTCGATTGTCCGCTCCAACGATATCTTCAATATCTTATTACCGTCGCTTTTTACCCGTTTCATACCAAATTGCAGATTTCTAGAGACATCCAAGTGCTCAAACAACCTGGTATCTTGGAAAACGAACCCAATAGCCCGTTTATAGGTTGGTATAAACAGCTGCCTGGCATCATCCTGCCAGATATCATCCTTAATACGGATAAAACCATCCGTTGGACGTTCTAATCCAGCTACTGCCCTCAGCAATGTGGTCTTACCAGCTCCTGATTCACCAAAAAATGCGGAAACTCCTAAGCCAGGCAACGTCAAGTCAAAAGATAGCTGATAATCCGGGAATGCTACTGTCCCTCTGAAATAAAGACCGTCCCCTCTCATCTCCGTCGCCTGTTCGGACTGAAAAGAAACAGTAGCAACAATGCCACAAATGAGAATGCCAACAACCCTGCCGACAGGTAATGCGCTTGCATAAATTCTAAAGATTCCACATGGTCATAGATAGTGACTGATAGCACTCGGGTCTCGTCTGGGATATCTCCTCCAATCATCATCACCACACCGAACTCACCAACTGTATGAACAAACCCCATGACAATAGCTGTGATGTAACTGGATTTTGCCATTGGCACGATGATAGAGAAAAACGTATCCCATGGTGATGCCCGTAATGTTGCTGCTGCTTCAATTGGTTCCCTGCCAATAGTTTCAAACGCATTCTGCAATGGCTGCATCACAAACGGCAACGAATAGATAACAGAAGCCACCAACAGACCATAGAACGTGAACGGCAGACGGGGAATCCCGGTGACATCACACAAGATCCCGACAGGCCCTTTTGGCCCCATCAGAACCAACAGGTAAAAACCAAGTACAGTCGGAGGCAAAACAAACGGTAGATTGACCACAGCATTGACCGAACCACGCCACCATCCCTGTGTATGTGCCAGATGCCATGCCAGTGGCGTTGAAACCACTAGCAGGATGATGGTTGTCAGAGCTGCCAGCTTAAATGTCAGGATGATAGCCGACCAGTCAAAGCCCTGCATAATCTGGTGTCTCGGAATCACAAATCAGGGGATGCATACCCATAGCTTTTCATTACCTTACGTGCAGCGGGCGACCTCAGGTATTTCATCAGTGCGACAGCGGCAGGATTATTCCTGCCTTCTGGCAACAGAACAGCATCCTGAAGGATTGGCTTATAGTAGCTCTTGGGTACCAACCAATAAGAGCCTCCATGCGCCAGTTTACCATTCTTGTAAATTTGGGACAATGCAACAAAACCCAATTCCGCATTACCTGTTTGGATATAACCGAATGTAGCCCCAATATTCTTGCCAACAACCAGTTTGTCATTAACCATAGCAGTCAGACCCATTTTCTGCAGAACTTGTGTAGCTGCCAATCCATAGGGAGCAAGCTTTGGATCGGCAATTGCAAGATGGCTGTAAGTCCCACTCGTTAAAACTTTGCCTTTCTTATCAACATAACCCTGTGTGGCAGACCACAATGCCAGCTTACCAACAGCGTAAGTAAAACGAGAGCCTGGAGTAATACCATTTTCCTGCTCCAGTTTAACGGGTTTCGCCTGGTCAGCAGAAAGAAAAATATCATAAGATGCCCCATTCTGGATCTGGCTCATAATCTTGCCACTAGATTCAGCAGAAATAGAAACCGTATGCCCTGTTACCTTTTGGAACTTTGCAGAAATCTCTTGTAATGGCTTTTTGAAATTGGCAGCAACAGCAACAACAACATTCTCCGCGAAAGCAACTGCTGTGACAATCATCATAATCAAACCGGTAAAAATTTTAGATAATCGAAGTACTTTTAGCATAGTAACTTAGCAACTCCCCTCGCTATTCGTTAATGTAATAGCGATTATAGCATTATAGTCTGAATGTTGTGAATGATTTAAAATGCCAATTATCCGATTATTCTCTCTAGGTCAAGGACTCATTATGGGTGTCCCCGCTTCTTTAGCCAAAGTATTCAGTAACACTTCATCTGACAAGCGTATCGAAGTACTTCGCAAAATTGGAGAAACCGGCTCCATCTCACAAGCAGCTCGAGAAAATGGTATCAGCTACAAAGCCGCTTGGCAGGCGATTGATACCCTTACCAACCTGACTGGTGTCCCTCTGGTTAAAAAAATCGTTGGCGGTATTGGTGGCGGTGGTGCCAAACTTACCGAAGACGGTTTCCGTCTGTTGGAAATTGCCAGTGTGCTGTTAGAAAACCGTAATGAAGTCCTCAAACGGTTTAATGGAAACAGGCAGATCGATAATCCACGCCGTATTTCAACCCTCTGCATCCGAACCAGTATGCGCAATTACCTACCCTGCCATGTCACTGGATTGAAGATGAGTGGTCAAGTTGTCAGTGTCTATCTTGCAGTGATTGATAACATTCCGAGTATAGTTTCCCGCATTACCCGAACCAGTGCTGAATTGCTTGGGCTGGAGACAGGGCTTTCCGTCATTGCCATGTTCAAAGCCATGGCAGTCAAGGTTTCCGATGATGCGTCAACAAAAAACATTGTCTCGGCAAATTGTCTGCAAGGCACGGTAACCCGTGTATCTCGTGACAGTAGTGGAGACGAAATCATTTTGAAACTGCTACAGGGATTGCAGGTGGTCGGGTTTTCCCCTCCTGAGAAACATTTCGATATCGGTGACAGGGTTTACGCAACGGTTGATAAATCGGCTGTCGTTGTAGCATTGCCCTAACTGCTATCCTATTATCAGGATTGATCAACCAATGGAAAAGTACCAGATTGCTTCAGCATTATCCGTCCAACGTCAGAAAAAAGGACTCCAGTCCTCTGGAACTGATATGGTTGCAGAGGAAGTCCCTATTGCCTTGACCTATAATGGCATCTCCCATGCAGTCATGCTGGCAACACCCGCTGATCTCGAAGATTTTGCTATCGGTTTTTCCCTTACCGAAGGAATTGTCAGAACCCCAAAAGAAATCTATGGCATCGAGATTGAAGAAACCTTCAACGGCATTCAGATCAACATCACCATTGCTGGTAAGTCATTCTTCCATTTGAAAGAACACCGTCGTAACCTGGCTGGGCGGACAGGTTGTGGTCTGTGTGGCACCGATTCCTTGGTACAGGCAGTCAAAATCCTGCCAAGACTATCAAGAACACCTTTTGTTGCCATAGCACCAATCCTGGCGGGTTTCGCTCAAATGGAAACCATGCAAACCCTCAAACAGCAAACTGGTGCGACCCATGCCGCTGCATGGCTATCAAAAGAAGGGATTATCTCCCTTATCCGCGAGGATATCGGCAGGCATAATGCTTTGGACAAGCTCATTGGCGCTCTTCAGGTTCAAAAGATTAACTGCTCAACAGGAGCCGTCCTCATCACCAGCCGTACCAGCTATGAAATGGTGCAAAAATGTGTCATGGTTGGCATTCCGACACTGGCTGCTGTTTCAGCTCCGACAGCCCTAGCTGTTCGTATGGCAGGACAGTCAAGTCTGTTATTAATTGGTTTTGTTCGTGGTGACAGCTACACTGTTTATGCCAACGACCAACGCCTGATCCGCTGAGAAACATCTCTTTTCCAAAACCCTCAAGACTATAGGGAAAAACTGCAATATAGTATAATGGGCTGTTTTCATCATCCCTTACCTTATAGAGACACCATGAAATTCGAAACATTAGCTGTCCATGCCGGTTACACGCCAGACCCTGTCACCAAATCAGTGACAGTTCCCATCTATCAGACTGTTTCCTATGCGTTTGACAGTGCCCAACACGGTGCAGACCTGTTCGACCTGAAAGTTCCGGGCAACATCTACACCCGCATCATGAACCCGACTACTGATGTCTTGGAAAAACGGGTCGCTGCACTGGAAGGCGGTATCGATGCCTTGGCTGTCTCCTCCGGTATGACGGCTGTCATGTATTCCATCATGACCATCGCTGAAGCCGGTGACAACATCATCGCATCATCGACTCTGTATGGGGGTAGTTATAACCTGTTTGCACACACTTTTCCACAATATGGACTGGAAGTCCGCTTTGCTGATCCATTGAAAGAAGACGATTTTTCTGCACGAATCGATGAGCGAACCAAAGCTATCTTCTGCGAATCCGTCGGCAACCCGTTAGGCAACATCACAGACATTGAGAAACTGGCAAACATCGCCCATACACACAACATTCCCCTCATCGTGGATAACACTGTACCCAGTCCTTACCACTGTCGTCCGTTCGAATTCGGTGCCGATATTATCGTCCATGCATTGACTAAATCCATGGCAGGTCATGCAAACAGTCTGGCGGGCTGCATTGTTGATAGTGGAAAATTCAACTGGAAATCCGATCCAAAACGATTCCGCCGTCTGCAGGAACCTGATGTTTCCTATCACGGTGTAGTCTATACCGATGTCTTCGGTGAAGGAGCTTACATCGCTCGTTGCCGTGTTGTTCCTCTGCGCAACACCGGCGGTGCACTGTCTCCGATGAACTCCTGGTTAATCCTGCAAGGCATTGAAACATTGCCATTGCGTGCTGATCGTGCATCGGAAAACGCATTGGCAATCGCCAAGTTCCTCAATAGCCACCCGAAGGTTTCTTGGGTCAATTGTGCCGCACTGGAAAGGCACCGTGACTATGCGCTGTGCCAGAAATACATGAAAGGCAAGGCACCGAGCATCCTGTCATTTGGGGTCAAACCCTCTGCTGGAATTGCCCCCCGTGAAGCAGGGGCTAAAGTGCTGGATACTGTTAAACTCTTCACGCGACTGGTCAATATCGGGGACACTCGTTCGTTGATTACCCATTCAGCCTCCACCACCCACCGTCAACTCAGTCCTGTAGAACTGACGAAAGCCGGTGTCAGTGAAGACATGATCCGTCTGTCCATTGGCATCGAAAACATCGATGACCTGCTAGCGGATCTGGATCAGGCTCTAGCGGTAGCATAACCTAGAATTTAGGCATAGCCACATCACTGTCTAAAAACTAAAAAGGCGATTCCAATAACTGGAATTGCCTTTTATGCTCCTTTTATATTCCTGCAGGTCAAACCTTCCTTGACCTCAGCAGAGCACTAAACCGAATTGTCATTCCTTCCCTGAAAATCGTTTTGATCTGAAAAATCCTCAAGAATCCAAACAAAACTAGTATTTCCTGACAAAAACATCGTCTTTTCTCTCTATTCGATGTTGCTATGTGAACAATTTACAACAGATATGCTCGTTTAATGTGACAAAAAGAAAAAAAAAGATAGAATCTATCTCTATCAGGTTGATCTGATAAAGCAGAGATATCTTTAAGATTGCATCTGTATGTAAATTGAATTGGCCTTCTCTGAAAAGAGAAATAAAAAGAAAGAAATTAAATGAAAAAAACGCTTATTGCTTTAGCTGTCTTAGGTGCTGCTGCTGGCACTGC
>CAZWTQ010000055.1:0-11316 GCA_964636975.1 uncultured Oxalobacter sp.
CTTATGGCGGCAATGCTCAGAGTTCGCCTGAGCAAACATCATGAGTTCCACATCCGTTGGATTACGCCCCGCTTTCAGAAAAGCATCATACAGGTAATCGATCTCGTCCTCTGAAAGGGCAAGCCCTAAATCGGAATTTGCATTAATCAAGGCTTTCCGACCGCCACATTGAATGTTAATTAATTCAAGAGGCTTTGCATCCAGTTCACGGAACAGGATCTCTGCATCCTGTCGATCTGATAGAACCATCTCGGTCATCCTGTCATACAGGAGTCCCATTATGGCAAAGAGAACATCTTCTGAAACAACTGGCATTTTCTGGTTCCACATAATTCGGTAGGAAACGCCTCTTTCCACACGCTTCACATCATCAAGTGAACAGCTATGCAAAATATCCGTTGCTTTGGAAGACCAAGGGGAAATGGTCCCTGCACGGGGGACGACGATGTATTCTTCACCATTCTCTGTTTGTGTGTATGGTTCACCATAAGTCAATAATGTTTTTAAACAGGTCAAATCGTCTTTAGAAAGATGGCTCCCACCATCAATAAAATGAAGGTAACGGCCACTGACCTCTGTCACTGCAGGATCAATAGCTTGAATTGCAGATAGAAGACGTTGTGCACGGAAAGCAGAGAGTGCATTAGAACCTGGCAGAATAAGCATGATAGCATCCCGAATGGACATAATAATAAAACAGGCTCTGAAAACCTTATCCGGCTATTATACCTTGCTGATTTTCACAGGGAAGCTGTAAAGTTCCTCTTAATCTTTTTGGGTAGATGCACAGATACTGGAAGATTCAAGCAACTCCAGCTCCTTCTGCCAATGGGAATACCACTTGGACAATAAGTCCGCCGTCTTTGCGATTTTTCAGATGAAGTTTGCCTTGGTAGTTCCTTGCAATCCTTGCAATAATCGCCATACCCAGTCCTGATCCGTTTGCTTGCCCTCTAGCATTATCCATCCTGGAAAAAGGCCGGAGCATCCGTTCAAAACTGTCTTCAGGTATACCAATGCCATGATCTGCGATCTCCATCAGAACCTCTTTATCCGATGCCGTACAGAAAACATTTACCTCAGTCCATGGCTTACCCGGTGTCTTTCCATAACGGACAGCATTAGTCAGGATATTATTGATCATCCGTCGAAGCTCGATTTCCTCTGCCAGAACGAACAGACCCTTCTTGACTTGGATATTAACATGGAAATCTGGCTGGGTCAGGAACGAGTCAAGAGCCTTCATGACCACTGTTCCCAAATCCACGATTGCAGTAACTTTTGTCTTGGTGTTCAACTGAGCATAGTCGAGAAACTGTCCGACAATCGCATTCATCTGTAACAGATCCGTCTGCATTCCCTGCCGACTTTCCTCCGGAATATCTAGCATTTCAATTTCCAGCATCATCCGGGAAAGTGGTGTTCTCAGATCATGGGAAATACCAGCAAGAATTTCAGCTCTGTCTGTCTCAACTCGATCAAGGTCTTGAACCATCTGATTGAAACTTTGGTTGACTTCACGAATTTCTGTAATACCATTCTCAGGTAAGGCTTCTGGTGATTTACCAGCCGCCATCGAGCGCGCTGCCTGCGAAAGTCTTGCCAGTGGCTGGTTCAGAAACATAGAAATGAATCCTGCTCCGATGAGAGACAACACAAGTACCAGACCACTCCACCCCAACCATCGCCAGACGGAGATGCTGCCGATTCTGCCATTATCCAAGCGAAGCCAATAAACATCATCAGCATAACCTTCCTGGAGTCGGAAACTAACCCAGAAACCGGGACGTTCATTGACTTCTGGAGAAACAACAGTGCCTTTACCAAGTTTCTGCTGAAGGTAGGGAGCAAGATCCTGCACCATACTATTAGCTTTTTCCAAAGGCTCAATTTTGTCTGAGAATTCTTTGGGATAGATACGGATTCCTTCTTTACTGACCAGCTCATAGATCAGTTCTTGACGGGAAGACGGCTCTGAATGAATAAGAGCAGTTCTTGTAATAGTAATAATCGAAGCAATCTGCTCGGAGACGCTTCTTACCTTGTTGTCCCTATCAATCCACTGAAAACTCGTCACCCAGAACCCCATGCTGATAGCGAGTAATACCCCTACTAGCACAAACGTCCGCCAGAAAAGACTACTCTTCCACCAAGGAACAGTTCCGACTGGCATCGATACCACGTTAACGGAATGCTGATTACCTGTCATCTATCGGTTCTTAACAGTTTGAGAGATACTATCAGGAATGAAAACATAACCAACCCCCCAAACTGTTTGGATATATTGTGGATGGGAAGGATCGGGTTCTATCAATTTGCGTAACCTTGAAATCTGGACATCAAGACTTCGGTCAAATGCTTCGTATTCCCTGCCCTTTGCCAACGCCATCAATTTATCTCTGGACAGGGACTGGTGAGCATTTCGTGCAAAAGCTTTCAAAACAGCAAATTCTCCAGTTGTCAAGGCAATTTTCTCACCATTTTTCCTCAATGTCCTGCTCCACAGATCCAATTCAAAGTCCCCGAAACAGAATAATTGCTTTTCTTCTGAAGGAGCTCCCGGTACTCCATCCGGTCGTTTCCGTCTAAGCACGGCTCCGATACGTGCCAGGAGTTCCCGAGGATTGAACGGTTTGGGCAAATAATCATCTGCTCCCATTTCAAGGCCGATAATCCTATCGGTATCTTCTCCCTTGGCCGTCAACATGATAATCGGCGTCTGATCTCCACCCCCGCGCAACCGACGACAGATAGACAAGCCATCTTCCACTGGCAACATCAGATCCAATACCAACATATCAAATCGTTCCCGTACCCAAAGACGATTCATAGTCTTGGCATCTTCTGCCACGGTCACGGTATAACCATTCTCAGATAAATAACGACGTAGGAGATTCCTCAACCGTGCATCATCATCAACAACAAGCACCTTGGGCAGACGTTCTTTTTTTTTCTGGACTTCTGCAGGGTTCATTGTTCATCCCATAAAAAGAAAGCAATATCAAGGAAACTAAACCAACCTATTCAACACATTGAAGTATGATTACATAAAGTTACAAACTTTTACGGCACCTATTAGACTTTATCGCTATATTAAGCATATAAGTATATGGATTACCTGTAATTTCGCAACGCTGTATATGGCTTCGTCAGGAATAATGAGATTTTTCCTTAAACTGTTTTTTGCACCAATGGCTCTTATGATAGGAATTGCATCTGCAGAGCCTATGGCATCGTATAAATCGTCTCATAACGACCGTAACAACCATTCTTTTGAAACCCAAAGACCACGGCTACACAGCCAACGACGTTCGTTAATAATCGAGACCGGTCTTAACGGCTCGGATCATGGTCATAGTCACAACTATAAGTCAAAGCAGTTGCCTGCTAATGAAAGACTTCGCCTGAGAAACCAAATTAGGGAAGCTGGACGAATGGACTTCTACCGATAACTGTCTTGACAGATGATAATTTGACTAGCGATGGAAAACATGGGAAAATCGGCTGTTTAAGAGTCAGTAATCCACTGAAAAACTTTTTATCTGAAAATTTGGCTTAACTAGGCAAGTTGTTAGCAATCAGGTTACGACACGATGCAAGTAAGAGTCCTGAAATGCTGGCTGGCTACCAAAACGATTAGAGGCTAGAGGCAATAATGAAAGAAGGCATACATCCAGAATATCGTGAAGTCGTTTTCCACGACGTTTCATGCGATTTCAAATTCATCACTCGTTCCACCATACAAACTCGTGAAACCATCGAATTTGAAGGAGAAGAATATCCTCTTGTAAAAGTTGAAGTTTCAGCTGAATCTCATCCCTTTTATACAGGTAAATACAAGATTGTCGATACCGCCGGCCGTGTTGAAAAATTCCGTCAGAAATTTGGCAAAGTTGGTTCAAAAATTTCTGGTGGCTGATATTTTCTTCTGCGAAAAAAAAGCAGCTTCGGCTGCTTTTTTTCAAGTTGGTAACTGTTTTCGAATTAAATTGTTATTACTATTGGCTCCGCTTTTCTGATGATTGAAACGCAAAACAGTCTTATTCCTGCGAAAAAACCGGTGCGCATGTCTGCTGCTGCAGCTATGTCCCTACCACGCTGGGGTATTCTGTTGTTGTCTTTACTTTATATTCTGCCAGGGCTGATTGGTCGTGATCCCTGGAAAAATACTGATGCTATTGGCTTCGGCGTGATGTGGACCATGGCAGAAGGTAGCATTAATGATTGGTTCTGGCCAAATATTTCTGGGATGCCCTTCCCTGATTCGGGTCCTCTGACCTTCTGGATCGGTGCCATTTGTATTAAACTTTTTGGCTGGCTACTTGGCGCATCAGGAGCAGCCAAAGTCGCAACAGTTCTTTTCTTTCTACTCGGAGCTTTTTCGATCTGGAAAACCGCCAACCTGCTAGGACAGCGGATTGATGCCCAACCAATGCAATTGGCTTTTGGGGGACAACCTGACACTGCCTCCTATGGCAAAATGCTTGCTGATTGTGCTCTGCTGATCTACCTGGGCTCCCTTGGTCTATTGACCCACAGTCATCAGACTAGTGTTGAAGCACTTTTTGTAGCTTTGATTGCCTATGTGATGTATCGGTGTACCCGATATATCAACCTACCATCTGTCAAGAACGCTTATATGCTGGGGGTTGCATCTGGTTTTCTGATACTAACTAATGGTTTCGTGATTCCAGTCGGTCTTTACGGCAGTTTGATTGCCGGTATTTTCTTTATTCGCTCCCCCCGTCGACGTCACTTCAGGAATCTTGTTATTGCTATTGTGACATCGACTTTCATCGTTGCTATTTGGTGGCTAGTATTAAATGTCATTCAACCTTATGGGAGCTCCCCTTTCGGTGATTGGCTAGCTTGGAATGCGGAACAGTTTACTTTTCCAACAATCCAATCCATAACGTTTTTTCTCAAGAAAGGTATTTGGTTCTTCTGGCCTGTTGCCTGCTGGGCAATCTATGCATGGAGAAATCAATGGAAAACAGCAGCACATATCCTCATGCCATTGCTTCTCACCATTGCCTTTGCCCTCTTGGCTTTTTGCAGTCCGCTGGATGAAATTGGATTGCTGATATTCATCCCACCATTGTCTGTCCTGGCAGCATTGGGATTACCAACCATGAAACGCAGTGCCATCAATGCTATTGACTGGTTCTCTGTCATGACTCTGACATTAATTGCCCTATTCATCTGGATTGCATGGTTTGCCCGGCATACTGGTTGGCCAGCTGGTATTGCGAAAAATGCCATCAAACTGGCTCCTGGATTTACACCTGAATTCAACCTACTAACAACTGCTATTGCTTTCTGTGCGACATTGGCATGGTTTGCTTTGGTCTACTGGAGGATTTCCAGAAAACCCTCTGTCCTGTTGCGTGCTGTTGTCCTCTCATCAGGAGGAGTTATGTTATGTTGGATTCTATTGGCAACCCTATGGATGCCTTGGATCAACTACAACAAAAGTTATGCTGGCATCGCTGTTGAAATGGCACAGAAAATGCCGGAAAAAATGAGCTGCATCTCTTCGAATGTTTCGGGCGCACAGCGAACATCTTTTGCGTTTTTCGGTCAGGTGCATTTTGAGAAATTTGGGGGCGAAAACTGTCCCTATCTGCTACTCAAAGACAGTGTTCCTAAACACCACCGTACTAAAGCTCCTGAAAAATACAATGGTAAAAGTCTTATCTGGGAGGGGCACCGCCCTAGCGACAGAGAAGAACGTTTCCGACTTTACTATGTCAACAAACTCCAGAAATAATTTATCCTGATACAGGACTTCTTTTCTGATCTAGCACCATGTACGACAGATACCAAAAATCTGCTCCAACCGATGACCATCGGTTATTCTTGGCATTGTTGCCTGATGAACAGACGGTTCACAGATTAGTAGAACTACAAAAAGGCATTAAAGGTCGGATAATACCCCGTGAAAACCTCCATCTGACTTTGATATTCTTTGGCAATCAGCCAAAATCCCGTATCTCTGAACTGATTGCTTTTATTGATACACTAATATTTCGGACATTTGATCTCCGTATTGACCGAAGAGGTTTTTTCTCGAGACTGAAAATCAATTGGGCAGGAAGTAAGGAAACACACCCTGAGCTGGCAATGCTCCATAAAACCATCTGGGATAGTCTTGGACAAGATCACAATTTGGAATCTAGGACGAAACATCCGTTCCGCCCCCATATCACCCTGGCACGCAACGCTCAGCCAACAAGTAACATTTTGTCAGATCCTTTCATCTGGCACGTTAACCGGCTTGCCTTAATGGAATCTATCATCAGCAAAAAGCCTGGTCAATCAGCGACCTATCAAATCTTGTACGAAAAACAGGCAGACAATCCATGAACATGTCTCGCCTATTCCGCATATGCCAATTTTTTCAGGACATAAGAAGCTGCAGCCAAACCAAAACCGGCAGTGACAGGCATGGCGGTTCCAAATCCTGCCAGATTCATGCTAGGAGCAAACTTTTGTATGCTATTTTTTGATTTTATAGGATATTGGATAGGCTCACCGGAATAAACCGCATCAATCCCGAATTTGACCTTAGGACTTCGTGAAAAACCACATCCATCCCTCAAGCGTTTCCGAACCTTTGCCAATAAGGAATCTTGCCGCGTCTGCATCAGATCACATATTTCAATTCGGGTTGGATCCGTTTTTCCACCAGCGCCTCCAGAAACCAATAAAGGAATATGATGCTGTTTGCAGAACACAATCAATTCCGTTTTGCTGGCAACATTATCAATCGCATCGATAACAAAATCCGGTTGTCTTGAGCCGATCATCTCCGACAGATTCCTAGCATCGACAAAAACCTGCAATGTTTCAACCTCACAAATTGGATTAATTTGGATAATCCGTTCTGCCAGAACAGCCACCTTGGGCCTACCGATACTAGCTTCCAATGCCTGTATCTGACGGTTGATATTTGTTTCAGCTACAATATCCCCATCAATGAGAATTAACTGCCCGATACCGCTTCGAGCCAGTGCTTCAACAGCCCAAGAGCCAACTCCGCCGTTCCCGACAATACAAACCGATGCTTTATTCAGGCGTTCGAAGCCTCCTTCGCCATACAATTTGACAGTACCAGAAAACCGATAAGCCACATTAACCATTTCATTCACCATCGACAATCCCTAAGACCAATCAGCGTTTTCTACCTTACACAGACCATCCACTCCTGTACACCAGAGTCTATTGTTCCTTGGAACTGGAGATTATTCTATTACTTCCGTAAAGTTAGAGCCAAATATCTCAAAAATTTCTTTTAAAATCAAAGAGTTATCGTATAAAGAAATTTCAGGTGACGTAAATCTGGCGTAAAATTTAATAATATCTCAAAATCAAATAATTTAATGATATTCCAAAACCCAATTAACCACTTCAACCGCTTTCCACCTTGGTCGTGTTCTGCTGTTGCCTGATGGTAATCTTATAGCTTTTGGAAAACTTGGTAAATACGCAATTCTACGCAAAAACGATGACTTACTGATACCTAGATAAGATGCTACAGTCTGTGCATCCCAAATCGCTATCTCTGTCGGAAATTCCATTGGGCTAACCTCTCGTAGTGAACATTATCATTCACTACTATAGACGTTAGTCAGACAAAAAATGTCTCCGCCCATTTATGATTCGCACTATAGTGTGTTATTTCGCTTCAACAGCGAATTTACAACTTTTCATTGATTCCAACATCTTTGAAAATACCATTGGCTGTGTGTCTAGAATACAAATTGAACGGAATGACGAGGTTGATTTTCCCATTACTATACACCTCATGTGAACCTTTGGCGTTCGCAACATAATAAAGCCGTTGTTTTTAAGATGCTCTGTGAGTTTTGGATAATAACTTTTCATGCAACCGAAAAGTCAAAATACGCTTGTTGTTTGAATTTTGGTTTGTTTTGCCCTAACTCATGTGACAAAAGAATGGAGACCCTTTTAGGTCTGGACTGTATGCACCAAAAACGCCCGCTTTAGAATCGTAGAAAACCACAATTCGAAGCTTCAAAGTGACACCTAATTTTGCCACCATCTTCCAGAACGGCAGTCCAATACGGTATGTCATAGTTTTTCTCCATCTTTTATGTTTTACCATAAACACCTGCAAAGAAACTTGCGGATTTTCATTTTCGTTAACTATTTAATCAAAAGTTTGCTTTTAAGCGTCTGCAAATGTCTTGAGTTGGCGTTTGGAACCAGCTCTCCATCATCGTTTGGCACGACAATCTTAAGAAACTGCATCGCCTTGACTGTATTTGTTCCCATCGCAGTAGCAGATTTTGGCATATAGGGATAATCAATCAACGCTTGATAAAAGTTGCCACGACCTACCATCTTGCTGTTTGCTGAAAGGTATCCATCTTTCGCAAGACATTCAACGGCTATCGTCATGACCGTTGGCAAACTGCTGTTCGTACCAGTGATAAATTCTGCAAGATACCTGATTCTGTTCTGAATCTTTTGTGGTGCTTTCGACAGTCTGTCTAACCAGAAAATCATCTTTTAAATGCTTCTTGCCTTCATCTGTTCTGTCCACATCAGAGCGTTCCAGAAGAACAAAGTCATCTATCTTTTCACCAATTGTCGCAAGAGCACTCTTGTCTTTAACCCGTGATTGCTTGTTCTTTGGAGCAAATTTCATCATTACTGGATGCTTAAAGACGATTTTTCTAGCCATCTTTTCAGCACTCTTGGTTTCTACTCTTGGTGGCTCTGCTACTTTAGTGCTGTCAATTACTTTGGAATCGCTGGTCGCTTTAAGACCATGCTTTTCCATGTACTCATTGTTTTTAGCAAATCATCAAGGCATCTTACAGTTCGTTAGGAATCTGTTTTAAAATGAATATATTAAACCTAATACATATCCTTATGCATCCCCCTTGACGCATAGGGGTTATCCAGATTAACGAGTTTGGGAGGTTATTATGTTCTGGGAATCGAGATTGGAAAAGCTGGTAAATAGTATCCGTATAAACAATCCACTACCATTACGATTGGAATTATGGACAGGTCAGGTTTACGACTTAGCGCCTGATACCCCACCCAAGGTTATTGTCAGGATTCCTGGAATTGACTCCCTAGGATGTTTCCTGAAACCGACACTAGATAGCCTAGGTTTTGCTTATGTTGAAAACAAGATTGATGTTGAAGGTTCCCTACAAGATATCGTTAGCCTTGCCAACCAGCTGGCTGACATGTTCGATGCTTCAAAAACATCCACAGCAGCAAAATTCCGTCATTACTTCGGCGGATTTCATAACCGCAAAATTGATGCGGAATCCATCGGTTACCATTACGACGTCTCCAATGAATTCTACCAACAATGGCTGGATCCCAACATGGTCTATTCCTGTGGGTATTTTGAAAATGAGGAAGATGACCTTGCGACAGCCCAAAGTAAGAAAATTGACCACATCCTGACAAAAATCAAAGTCAAACCTGGTGATCGTCTACTGGACATCGGATGTGGGTGGGGTGCTTTGGCCATTCGTGCTGCAGAGAAATTTGGCGCCAAAGTCGTCGGCATTACCCTCTCGAAGAATCAATATGAACTTGCCTGCCAACGTGTTAAAGAAAAAGGTTTGGAAAACCAAGTAGATATCCGAATACAAGATTACCGTGACGTTACGGGGACTTTTGAACGTATCACCAGCGTTGGTATGTTTGAACACGTTGGACTTCGGCATATGGTCGAATATTTCTCCATTATCCGCAAACTGCTGACCGATGATGGTCTTGCGATGAACCATGGCATCACTAGCTGTGACGCAGGTAGTGGCGCAACACCTTTCGGTGGTGGCGAATTCATCGAAAAATATGTCTTTCCGAATGGAGAATTACCGCATATCAGCCTGGTTCTCAAGAACATGCAAGAAGCAGGATTAGAGACATTGGATATTGAAAACTTGCGTATGCACTATGCCAAGACCTTGGACATATGGGCAGAAAACTTCGAAAAAGCCACCGATAAAATCAAGCAACTAACTGACGAGAAACGCTACCGCATCTGGCGCGTTTATCTGGCCGGCTGTTCCTATGCTTTTAAAGCTGATCGTGTCGCCATCTTCCAGGTTCTCTGCACGAAGTCCGGCAAAAAATATCCTGCTCACGGTTGGAACCGAAACTATATATATCAAAAATAATATTTTATAAACCTCACTCCCCTCCACCGGAAGGGGTGGTTTCTTCCTTACAGAAGGCTATCTGCACTCGCTATAGCACAGATGCAGATAGCTTGGAGTTTTTAAAGAATAAAAAAATATTCTTGTCATTTCAGATTTTCATCAAAGAAACGCCCAAGTTCCCTAAAATAAAACGCCGTTTCAGGTGTTTCTGAAGGTAACAAATAATACATAGCATGTGACATGCCTTCAAAAATCATCAGATCCGCCTTCACTCCGGCATGCCGTAATTTCTGGTGCATCCGTACAGTATTGCTCAAAAAAAGATCCCGTGTCCCTGATGCTAAAAATGTTGGAGGGAAACCTATTACATCTCCACAAACAGGGGAAAGCATCGGATCCTTTAAATCATGTCCATTGGCATATAATTCTGCTGCCAGTTTAATCCAGCCATCATAACTGACCAAAAGATTATCAACACCTTCATTGGTAAAGTAAGAATCGCCCGTTTTCGTCATATCGCTCCAAGGAATACCGACGACAATTGCACTAGGCAAAGGAAGTTCTTCCTATTTCGCACGTAAAACCAAGGCCAAAGCTAATCCTCCTCCTGCTGAAGTACCAAATACCCCAATCTTTTTTGCCGGATAGGTCTTCAGCAATGTACGATACACCGTCATAACATCATCCAATGCCGCAGGATATGGAAAATCTGGTGGCATGCGATAATCAACAGAAATAGCCTTGTAACTACTAATTCCTACAGCAAGCGCGGCTTCAGGCAATGCGGCATACCCGGGATGAAAAACATAATCTCCTCCATGGATATGCAAAAGAATCTTATCCTGACGTTTTTCCGACAATATCGGCGGAGTCAATTCAAAAGTACCAACGCCATTTGCAAATGCTGGTTGAAACTGAACATGAAGCAGTTCAACATACTTTCTGGCCAATGCAACTTCCTGTCTGGTAACCACATCCACTAACTGTCGCCATTCTTCAGTATTCTTTGGCCGTCTGTTCCATATGGTAGGGGCAGAAGCCTCTTCTTTCTGCCGCAATGCAGGACTAGCCATCTGCGGTGCAGGAACTTCTCGTTCCACAAGATGTTTACCTTGTGCAACAGAAAACCGTCCTGCTATTATGGCAATCACAATCACTA
>CAZWTQ010000056.1:0-1909 GCA_964636975.1 uncultured Oxalobacter sp.
GTCTCTGGCAGGCTGCCCGGATACAGGCCGATGTGTTCCGTGTTTTTGGATACCCGATTGTACGGCAGGCACTGGAAAGCAATCAAGACAACCCGGGGGAAGGAGAAAAAAGTACTGAAAAGTCACAGAGGTCTGTAGTATTTTCTACCGGTTTTTCAGGTATGCTTTCTGGTTGACTGTGTAAATTCCATTGACAAAGCGGTTGTTACAATGGCTACTCAAGAATATCGCGGATTGACAGAAGGCAGTATCGCCAGACAGATGTTACTGTTTACCCTGCCCATGTTTATCAGCAATCTTTTTCAGCAGCTCTACAATGCGGTTGATTCCCTGGTTGTCGGCAATATCCTGGGAGATCAGGAGCTTGCTTCTGTCGCATCAGGAGGCAGTCTCATTTTTCTGATGACGGGTTTTGTTTTCGGCATTTCTGCGGGTGCCGGCGTAGTTATTGCCCGCTATTTTGGCGCACAGGATGCAGCCCGCCTGCATAAGGCAGTTCATACGACTGTTGCAATTGGCATTGTCTGTGGCGTTTGCCTGACGGCTTTCGGTTTTTTCTTTACGCCATGGCTCCTGGAACTGATGGAAACGCCTGACGATGTAATGCCTCATTCCGTGCTCTATTTCAGAATTTATTCCCTAGGATGCATTACTGTCGTTCTTTTCAATTTCGGAGCCTGTATCCTGCAATCTATCGGAGATAGCCGAAGCCCGATGATTTATCTGGTTATTTCAGCTGTCGGCAACGTGATTCTGGATTTGGTATTTATCGGCGGACTGGGCGGTGGCGTCGGCAGTGCCGCATTGGCAACAGTGCTTTCGCAGGGGCTTTCCGCTTTTTTGGTTTACCGGAAATTAATCCAGCTGAAAAAGCAAGGAAAGGAATATGGACTTTCCATCCGTGATATCCGAATTGATTTTTCAATGTTGAGGAACGTTATTTCCCAGGGCATTCCCTCGGGTGTCCAGAATTCGGTAACGTCCATCTCGCATATTGTGGTACAGGGCAATATCAATCTTTTCGGTGCAATGGCGATGGCCGGCTGTGGGACGCATATGAAGATTGAGGGCTTTGCTTTTCTGCCTATCATGTGCTTCTCGATGGCACTCGCTACATTCGTCAGCCAGAATCTAGGGGCAAACAAGCCGGAACGTGTGTTAGGCGGTATCAGGTTCGGATTAATCTGTTCTGTTATCTCCGCCCAGATTGTCGGTTTTATCCTCTTTTTTGGTGCCCATTTTTTCATCGGCCTGTTCAGCGATAATCCCGATGTTGTTTATTATGGGGCATCACAACTGAAGATTGCCGCCCTGTTTGCTTTCGTCCTGGCAATTGACCACTGCTCTATCGGCATTCTTCGCGGGTTTGGCAGGCCAGTTATCGCAATGGGTATCGTGCTGGCAATCTGGTGTCTTTTCCGGATTGTTTTTATTACCGGCATGCTACATTTTATCCATGATATTTTCGTTATTTTCTGGACTTTCCCGTTGACATGGAGCATGACGGCCGTTCTCTTTATCTTTTTTCTTTTCAGGGAAACCAGAAAACTTCAACGCAGGACTGAAGATCGCTTTGATTTCCCTTTCCATTAATATTCCTTAATAGGTAATGAAAACACGCCAGGTTGAAAAGCCCTGCGTTTTCAATGATTGGGTGGCGGAACGGACGGGACTTGAACCCGCGACCCCCGGCGTGACAGGCCGGTATTCTAACCAACTGAACTACCGCTCCTAAAATCTGTCAAATCTGTCTGTCGACTGTCTGGTGGGTGCTGAGAGGGTCGAACTCCCGACATTCGCCTTGTAAGGGCGACGCTCTACCAACTGAGCTAAGCACCCTTTTGCCTATCCAGTCAACGCTGACACTGATATGCCATCAGAAATTGCTATTATATTCTCTTTGCCATGA
>CAZWTQ010000056.1:1919-11234 GCA_964636975.1 uncultured Oxalobacter sp.
ATCGATTCACAAAAAAACTGAAAAATAGAAATAATGGCTACATCAACGGATCCGGATAGGCGGATTAAGGATGTCTTTCAGTGTTTTGCCCGGTTTGAATTTTGGCAATCTGGTGGAATCGATCTGAATGGCTTCTCCTGTACGTGGATTGCGTCCTGTTCTTGAAGCACGCTCGTTGACGCTAAATGTCCCGAAACCGACCAAGGTAACGGTTTCCCCTTTTCTCAGGGTTTCCGTAATGGCCTCCAAAGTAGCATCCAATGAGCGGGTTGCAGATGCTTTGGAGATATCTGCCGATTTTGCAATGTATTCGATCAAGTCGGTTTTGTTCACGAAAGACCTCCAGCGTTTTATTTCACGATTCAGCTACCCTGACAGGAATGGAATGACTATTAAAGCCGTTCCATGTCTTGCCTGTCAAGAAATTTCTTCGTCAACCACGGCGTTCACGGCGTCGTTCGATATCTGTTAGCAGGCGTTTACGGATACGGATGCTGCCCGGGGTGATTTCGACTAATTCATCGTCTTCGATGAATTCTACTGCATATTCAAGGGACATACGGATAGGCGGAACTAAACGGATGGCTTCATCGGAACCGGAAGCGCGGATGTTGGTCAACTGTTTGCCTTTGATGGGATTGACGACGATATCGTTGTCATGGGAATGGATACCGATGATCATGCCTTCATAGACGGGGTCGTTATGGCTGACAAACATCCTGCCACGATCCTGCAGTTTCCAGATGGCATAGGCAACTGCCGAGCCACTTACACCGGAAATCAATACGCCGTTCCGGCGGCGTCCCGCCTTGTCGTTACCAGGGTCGACTGGAGAATAGCCGTCAAAAACATGGCTCATGATACCAGTGCCACGGGTCAATGTCATGAATTCGTTCTGGAAACCGATCAGTCCACGGGCAGGAACGCGGTATTCCAGGCGAACCCGTCCTTTGCCATCTGGCTGCATATCCTGTAATTCACCGCGACGACGTCCCAGTTCCTCCATGACGCCACCCTGGTTTTCCTCATCGATGTCTACAGCCAGTGCCTCATAAGGTTCATGCCTGACGCCGTTAATGGTTTTATAGACAACCCGAGGACGCGAAACAGCCAATTCGTAACCTTCACGACGCATGTTCTCGATCAAGATGGTAAGATGCAGTTCGCCCCGTCCGGAAACTTCGAAGACGGTGTCATCGTCAGTCGGGGAAACCCGTAATGCCACGTTGGATTTCAACTCGCGTTCAAGACGCTCTCTCAACTGGCGACTAGTGACGAATTTTCCTTCCCGTCCCGCAAACGGGGAGGTGTTGACCATGAAATTCATGGTCAGTGTCGGTTCATCAATGCTGAGCAACGGCAAAGCGTCAGGTGTTTCCGGATCGCAAAGTGTGGAACCAATATCAATATCTTCGATTCCATGAATCAGTACAATATCTCCCGCTGATGCCTCGTCAATGACTGTCCGCTCCAGTCCCTTGAAAGAAAGAACCTGGCTGATGCGGGCTTTGACTGGTTCAGCATCCGGACCATTCATGACGACGACTTCCTGGTTGCCATGAACACGACCACGGTTGATTCGACCAACACCAATTTTGCCAACGTAGGTTGAATAATCTAGTGAGGAAATCTGCATCTGGAAAGGACCGTCTGCATCGGCATCACGGACAGGAACGTATTTCAGGATGGCGTCAAACAGCGGGCGCATATCCCCTGACCTGATATTTTCTTCCAGCCCTGCGTAACCATTGAGCGCAGAAGCATAAATTACCGGAAAATCCAGCTGTTCTTCATTGGCGCCCAATTTATCAAATAAATCGAATGTCGCATTGATGACCCAGTCTGCACGGGCACCCGGACGATCTATTTTGTTAATGACGACGATGGGTTTCAAGCCCAGTCCCAATGCTTTGCGGGTGACAAATCGGGTCTGTGGCATGGGCCCTTCTACGGCATCCACCAATAGCAAAACGCTGTCAACCATCGAGAGAACCCGTTCAACTTCACCACCAAAGTCGGCATGACCCGGGGTATCCACGATATTGATATGGGTTCCCTTATATTCCACCGCACAGTTTTTGGCGAGGATTGTGATACCACGCTCTTTTTCCAGATCATTGGAATCCATGATCCGCTCTCCGACAGTCTGGTTCTCACGGAAGGTGCCAGACTGACGTAACAACTGATCAACCAATGTGGTTTTGCCATGGTCGACATGGGCGATGATTGCGACATTGCGGATAGCACGTTTTGTTTCAGACATAGAATTTATGTGTTCTGTATTTTTTGAAAAATGGGATAACTGATCATTTTAACCTGAATGGCGAATGGCTTGAAACTGCTCCTAAAGCCCTATGGAGGAAATGACCTCAGGGACGTTCCAGCGCAATCAACCGCTCGGGCGACAATATTCCGTCAGCCCGAAGTGTCGCAGTTCCTAGAAAGACGCCGGATGTATCATAAATTCGGAAACGCTTTTGTTTGCCCGGTATCACCGGGATGTTTTCCCTGATGGCTGAAAGGCGTTGTCCATGGCGGTAACGCCTGCTCAATGTATCAGGCAATGTCAATGACGGAGAGCCGGAAAGTAGCCAGTCTACTGGTTTCAGGTAATGGTTTTTGTCAGCCAGTGTGGTGTTTTGTGTTTCCTGTAAAACAGATAGCATGACAGACTGTTCCAGTGTCAGGGAACCGACACGTGTGCGCCGCAATGTTTTAAGGTGTGCCCCGCAACCGATGGCGTTACCAATATCTTCTCCCAGTACACGGATGTAGGTGCCTTTGCCACAGGTAACAGATAACGTCAGGTATGGGGGAAACCAATCGATAATCTCCAGTCTATGGATAACGGTTTCCCTTGCCTCCCTCTCCAGGGTGATTCCCTGACGGGCATATTCGTAAAGCGGTTTTCCTGCCCGTTTCAGGGCAGAATACATCGGTGGAACTTGCCGGATAGTTCCCCGGAAATTGTCAAGAACCTGCTCCAACGATTCAACGGTTAGTGCAGGCACACTGGTTTCTGATATGGTTTTTCCTTCAGTATCACCCGTATCTGTTGAAACGCCCAACTGGATTATGGTCTCGTAAGTTTTATCGGCATTTAGCAGATCCTGCGAAAATTTGGTAGCTTCGCCAAAACAAAGTGGCAATAACCCCGTTGCGAAGGGATCCAGTGTGCCGGTGTGCCCTGCTTTTTTAGCATGAAAGTAGCGTTTTGCCTGTATCAGGGCATCATTGCTTGAAATACCGGCCGGTTTGTCTAACAAAAGAACCCCGTCTATATCCAGACGGGGTGTAGCAGAATCCCGTTTTTTTTCCATGTACACCCTGTTCACCCTGGATGGTAACGGCTAGCTGGCTAGCCGGTTATGTCTGATCATCGTCAGGCACATGCGTGGCATTGGCTTTTTCAATCAGTTTCATTAACGCTATGCCATCCTTGATGGTACTATCATAGACGAAAGTCAATTTCGGCAATGTGTGGATATGCAATCGTTTTCCCAATTCATTGCGCAGGAATCCCGATGCACGATCCAGACCTTCCTGGGTTAGTTTCAGTTTTTCAGCACTATCGTCCAGCATGGTGTAGAAGACTTTTGCGTAGGCATAATCCGGCGTTACCTTGACTTCCGTGATGGTGATCATGCCGACATTCTGATCTTTCAATTCCGAAAAGATGATGTCTGACAAGTCACGCTGAATCTGATCGGCAATCCGAAGGGCACGGTCAGGAATGGATCGGTTGCGTCTTTTTGCCATAACGTTCTCCTTTCAGGGCTGTTCCTACCGTCTTTACAGACTCTACAGTGCACGGGCGATTTCCTGAACTTCAAAGACTTCAATCTGGTCGCCTTCCTGGATGTCATTATACCCTTTCAGGGTAAGACCACACTCAAAGCCAGCTTTGACTTCTTTCATATCGTCCTTAAAACGTTTCAGGGAATCGATTTCGCCTGTCCAGATGACGACGTTGTCACGCAACAGATGGACAGAAGCCCCACGACGAACCAGACCTTCCATGACAAAACAACCTGCAATGGATCCCACTTTGCTGATATGGATGACCTGACGGATTTCAAGCAATCCCAGGGTACTCTCGCGTTTTTCAGGTGCCAGCATGCCGGATATCGCCGATTTTACATCATCAATGGCATCGTAGATGATATTGTAATACCGGATATCAATGCCGTTGTTTTCCGCCAGGTTGCGTGCCTGGGCATCCGCACGGGTATTGAAACCGATAATGACAGCATTGGAAGCTACAGCCAGATTGACGTCTGTTTCGGTGATGCCACCGACTGCCGCATGGATGACCTGGACGCGGACTTCATCATTAGACAGTTTGATCAGGGACGCAGACAGTGCTTCCTGGGAACCCTGGACGTCTGTCTTGATGATCAGTGGCAATGTCTTAGTTTCACCTTCTGTAATCTGGTCAAACATGTTTTCCAGTTTAGCCGCCTGCTGTTTCGCCAGTTTGACGTCACGGAATTTTCCTTGACGGAAGAGGGCAATTTCACGGGCTTTGCGTTCATCATTGAGTGCAATGATTTCTTCGCCAGCAGAGGGCACACCTGAAAGTCCCTGGATTTCAACAGGGATGCTAGGTCCTGCTTCCGCAATGCCCTTGCCATTTTCATTCAGCATGGCTCGGACGCGACCATATTCTGATCCGACCAGTATGACATCTCCCCGATGCAGTGTACCAGACTGGACAAGGACTGTTGCAACGGGGCCACGGCCTTTATCTAGCCGGGCTTCGATGACGATTCCCTGAGCCAAGGCTTCAACAGGAGCCTTGAGTTCCAGAATTTCTGCCTGTAGCAGGACGTTTTCCAGCAGGTCGTCGATGCCCTGTCCTGTCTTTGCAGAGACAGGGACAAATGGCGCATCGCCACCATATTCCTCAGGGAGCACATTTTCCGCAACCAGTTCCTGGGTCACACGGTCAGGATTGGCACCCTGCTTGTCAATTTTGTTGATGGCAACGACAATCGGCACATTCGCCGCCCTTGCATGGGCAATGGCTTCTTTTGTCTGGGGCATGACACCGTCATCAGCGGCAACGACCAGGATGACGATATCTGTCGCCTGGGCACCCCGGGCACGCATCGCTGTAAATGCTTCATGACCCGGCGTATCCAGAAATGTGATAATGCCCCGTTTTGTCTTGACATGATAGGCACCAATATGCTGGGTGATGCCTCCTGCTTCGCCAGATGCAATCTTGGTACGGCGGATGTAATCCAGCAAAGAGGTTTTACCGTGATCAACATGCCCCATGACTGTTACGACAGGTGCACGTGGAAATTTTTCGGCATTTTTGCCCATATCTATATTTTCAAGGGCGGATTCCGCATCCTGGATTTTGGCGGCAAATGCCCGATGTCCCATTTCTTCAACCAGAATCATTGCAGTTTCCTGGTCAAGCACCTGGTTGATGGTAACCATCTGCCCCAGCTTCATCATCTGCTTGATGACTTCAGAAGCTTTAACCGCCA
The DNA here is from genome assembly GCA_964636975.1 of uncultured Oxalobacter sp. Taxonomy (GTDB): domain Bacteria; phylum Pseudomonadota; class Gammaproteobacteria; order Burkholderiales; family Burkholderiaceae_D; genus Oxalobacter. Next base: position 7,421 of record CAZWTQ010000056.1, read on the forward strand.
TTTTATGGGCAAGTTCGCCAACGGTAATGGTTTCAGGCACATGAACATCATAGACGATAGCTTCTGTCGGCAAGCGGAAATTGCTTTCGTATTCCTGCTGGTGCTGGCCACGACGACGGTTTTTGCTGGATTTGCCACGGCTACCACCTTCATGATCGCCAGACATGTCACCGCCACGGGTTTTCATGCCGGAACCACGTTTTCTGGAAGGTTGTTCATCCTGCCAACCACTGTTGTTACGGCCGTTTTTCCGCTCTCCGCCACGTTTATCATTTTTCCCGCCCTTTTCCGCTTTGTCGTCGCGTGCCTCTGCCTTGTCATTGCGTGTTTCTGTCCGCTGACCATGATTCTGTTTTTTGCCATCTGCCACTTTGTCTGGCTGACCGGCTTTTCTGTCTTCCTGGACAGGCGGTTTTGCAGGAGAAGGCTGTTGTGGCTTCTGCTGTGGCTTCTGTTCTGCCTTGGTTTTGGCAGGTTTTTTCACCATTTCATTCATCATTGCCCGAATCTGGGCAACTTCTTCTTCAACGGCTTTTCGAGCACGTTCCGTTTCCCTGCGCCTGGTTTTCTCTACCTTTGTTTCCCGGACATTTTCCCCTGTTTCTCCTCCGGGTTCTTTCCCTGGCTCCTTGCCAGATTCTTTCTTGGGTTTCTCCCCTGGTTCTTCCAAGACTTCTTCCTGGGGTTCTTTCTGGGGTTCTTTTCGGGAAACTCTCACGGAATCATTGCGGACACCGCTACCGCTGTTTTCTTCAGAAGCTTCTTTTTCAGGATTTTCAGTGCGTACCTGGAGCTGCTCCTGGACACCTGTTTTCTGATCGGTTTCCTGATCAGTTTCCTTTTTCGGTTCCGACCTGACCTGCGTGTTTTCCCCTGCTTTCAGCTGTTCGGCTTCCCCCCGGGCTTTTTCCATGGTTTTTTCCCGCTTCTCGCGGGCATCAGCTTCCTGGCGGGCAATGAGTTTGGCCTGACGAATCGCTTCTTCCTTACGACGCTGTTTTTCGGCCTCATCGATGACAGGCACTACTTTGCGGCGGGCAATCTCGGCACGAACCTCGGCCTGTTCATCGCGCCTGACAATAGTCCTCTTTTTGCGAACCTCTACCTGGATTGTCCTTGAACGGCCGTCAGCATCTGCCTGGCGGATTTCACTGGTTTCTTTCCTGGAGATGGAGATTTTGCGTTTTTCACTTGGAGTATTGGTTGCCATGGTTTCCTTCTCCCTTATCTTCCCGACAGGTGTTCATTGGATTTTATGGTTTCTGCCCCTGCTTCCCTAGATTCCATCAGTGTGCGGGCAACTTCCTGCAGTTCTCTCGCTACATCATCGTATTTTTCATCAATCAACTGCTGTTCTTCATCAGTCACGTCTGCAAGCTCGTTAGCCAACAGCTGACGAGCACGTTCAGCAGGCAACGCCAGGATTGCTCCAAATTCGTCATATGCCATTGCGGCAAAACGCTCAACGGTCAGGATTCCCGCATTCCCCAATCTGGTTGCGGTGGCGGCAGCCATGCCCTCTAAATCCCTCAATGCAGGTTCCATCTCCCTAGTTGCCTCTTCATAGGCGATTTCCTCGCTGATGAAGATTTCCCGTGCACGCTGGCGAAGTTCTTTGACGCTTTCTTCATTGAAGGCTTCGATTTCGAGCATTTCATTTATCGGGACATAAGCGATTTCTTCAATGGTGGAGAAACCTTCATCGATGAGAATATCGGCAACGTCTTGCTCAACATCCAGTTTTTTCATGAAGAGTTCCCGAAGCTCTGTCCTTTCCCGTGCATTTTTGTTGTTGGCTTCCTCTTCTGTCATGATATTGATTTTCCAACCTGTCAGTTCAGTTGCCAGACGGACATTCTGACCGTTCCTGCCGATGGCAACCGCCAGATTTTCCTCATCTACTATGACATCCATCGCATGCTTGTCTTCGTCTACAACGATCGAACTAACAGAAGCAGGTGCCAAAGCCCCGATGACAAACTGCACGGGGTCTTCCGCCCAAGGTACGATGTCCACGCGTTCGCCGGAAAGCTCGCCAGTAACTGCCTGGACGCGACTTCCCCGCATCCCAACACAGGTTCCAATGGGATCGATACGCCTGTCAAGCGCATGAACGGCAATTTTGGCACGAATGCCGGGATCACGGGCAGCTGACTTGATTTCAAGTTGGCCGTCCTCGATTTCAGGCACTTCCCGGGCAAACAGCTGTTTGATGAATTCGGGAGAAGTGCGTGAAAGGATAACCTGTGTTCCACGCGGTCCACGATCAACGCGGTAAATGCTGGCACTGATGCGATCACCGATACGCAGGTTTTCTTTCGGAATCATCTGATCCCGTGGCAAACGGCTTTCCACTTTGCTGAATTCGATGATGGCATCTCCTTTTTCCATCCGCTTGATAACGCCATTAACGATGTTTTTCCCCCGTTCCAGGAAGTCATTCAGGTTCTGTTCACGTTCCGCATCACGGATACGCTGCAAGACGATCTGCTTGGTATCTTGGGCAAAACGACGTCCCTGGAAGTCGTCGAATTCAATCGGTTCCTCAATATTTTCGCCAATTTCGATGTCGGGAATTTGTTCCCTCGCCTCAAAAAGCAAGATTTCCCGATCAGGCTGCTGGAGCCCTTCTTCATTCGGAACGACTTTCCAACGGCGGAAAAACTTGCATTCGCCCGTGCTCCTGTCGATCGAAACACCAATATCCGCATCACCCGGATAACGTTTCCTGGCCACAAGAGCCATGGCATACTCCAATGCTTCCAGAACAATTTCCTTGCTGACATTTTTTTCGCGTGCCAGCACATCCGCTAACTGAAGAATTTCAAGACTCATGTTTTGTGGCTCCCAAAATCCACCTGAGGTATCAAGTGTGCCCGGTCTATGTCCGGGATTGTGAAATATAATATAGAACAGGTTTTGCCGTCCGGATTGTCAAACTCCAGACCGATTTCATCTCCTTCAGGTTCCAAAAGGGTTCCCTGAAATGTCTTGCGGTTCAATCCCTCAGCCGGACGCTGAAGCCTGACCCATGCCTTGGCACCTGCAAAGCGGACGAAGTCCTGGAATTTCTTCAGGGGACGATCCAATCCTGGAGACGATACCTCCAACCGCTCATAATCGGCATTTTCAACCATCAAGACACGGGACAGCTGGCGACTGACAGTTTCGCAGTCATCCAGGGAAATACCGCCACTGCCAGCACTATCGCAATCAGTTTGCCCAGGCAGACAATCGATATAAATGCGCAAAATCCCGCCTGGCGCATGCTCGATATCCACGAGTTCATAACCACAGCCTGTCACCGTTTTTTCAATCAGTTCTTCCAGCAAGTGATACTCCTGTTCCAATTTCGGTTTCTCCCACACTTTCCTGTTGCCACGATGGCCTCGGGTGTTATAAAAAAAAATGGGCTAAAGCCCATCTATTTCTTCTTTTTGACCCACAAACGGTGGGCGAAACCCGTAGTGAAAGGGAAATTATATATAGGTCGGAACAAAATATCAATGTTTTAACGGGATAAATTCAATAATATCAAACCAATAGCCCTGGCAATTTTTTCATTTTCTCCCCCCCCCCCCCAAAAAAAACCGTAACTTCCCGAAAAAATGGCTGTCCACATAAAAGCCCCTGTTTTTTGACGGTTTTATGGAAACGGTGTTTTGGATTATCATCCTGACCGTTGTAAAATTTGCAATCTGCAATTTATTGTCTACCTGAAACGGCAAGCCACCCGTTTACTCACTGATCATTTTTATGGCAGGGATAAATACCGGATATAGCGAGGATTCCATCAACGTTCTGAAAGGTCTTG
>CAZWTQ010000057.1:0-11217 GCA_964636975.1 uncultured Oxalobacter sp.
TGTCAAATCTGTTTAATGAATCTGGTCTTTTTGCCGCACTGTAGAACAAACGTCTGGTTGAAATGAAGGATTTTGTAGAAGAGAAAGACAAACTTCTGATGGGGCCTGAGCGTAAATCTTTTGTCATGCGTGAAGAAGAACGCAAAAACACTGCCTACCATGAATCTGGTCATACCGTTGTAGCAAAGCTGTTGCCGACTGCTGACCCTGTTCATAAGGTTACCATTATGCCACGTGGTCAGGCATTGGGTCTGACATGGCAGTTGCCGGAACATGACCAAATCAATATGTACAAAACAAAGATGCTGGAAGACATTTCCATCTTGCTGGCCGGCCGTATTGCAGAAGAAATCTTTATGCACCAGATGTCAACAGGGGCATCCAATGACTTCGAACGCGCAACCAAACTTGCTCGTGCAATGGTGACCCGCTTTGGGATGTCTGAAGAAATGGGGGTTATGGTTTACGATAACACCGAACAGGATATGTTTTTTGGTGGACGAATGTCATCTAGAACCATCTCTGAAACTACGCAGCAGAAAGTTGATGCGGAAATTCGCAGGATATTGGATGAACGGTATGTCGTTTCCCGGAATCTGTTGGAAGCCAATAGGGACAAAGTTGAGAAAATGGCAAATCTGTTGCTGGAATATGAAACGTTGGATGCCCAGCAGATTGATAATGTCATGAAGGGCATAGAGAATTTCCCAATTGATTCGACAACATCAGGGGAAGCTGCCCCTACACCAGCAGTCTGATGCTGATGATGTAGTTGTATCAAGTAAATAAAAAAGGGGAGCAAAAGCAGGAAGCCCCCTTTTTTGAGGATCGAAAATGGCTTTTTTCCGATGTGGGCGGTTTCGGTTTGAACTGGACAGTGAAGGATACCATCCATTGGTGATGGGTATCCTGAATATCACACCAGATTCGTTTTCAGATGGTGGACGTTACCTGTCATTGTCTTCAGCTCTGAAACGTGCCGAACGGATGATAACCTCTGGCGTGGATATTATTGATATCGGGGGAGAATCAAGTCGCCCTGGTTCTGAACCCGTATCATTCCAGGAAGAAATTGACCGTATCCTGCCGGTTGTCAAAGCATTAAAAGATTTTGGAAAACCGATCTCGATTGATACCAGTAAACCAGAGATCATGAAAGCCGCACTAGAAGCTGGCGCTGATATGATTAATGATATCTATGGCTTTCAATCTGAAGTCGCTATGCAGGTAGTATCTGGTTTCACTTGCGGACTTTGTGTCATGCATATGCAGGGCATTCCTAAAACCATGCAGAAAAAACCGCATTATCAGGATGTTGTCACAGAAGTGACAGATTTCCTGATGCAGCGGGTTCAAAAATTGATCCAGTTTGGTGTTGCCCCTGAACGGATTGTCATTGATCCTGGATTTGGTTTTGGCAAGACAAAAGAAGACAACATCCGGTTATTGAAACATATGGCCGGCTTGAAAAAGGCATCTGGATTGCCCATATTGGCAGGGTTGTCGCGCAAGGCTATCATCGGTCAAATAACTGGCAAACCTATTGAAAAAAGACTGGCGGGCAGTTTGGCGATGGTGCTGGCAGCAGTGGAAAACGGGGCAACAATATTGCGTGTGCATGATGTCGACGAAACAATTGATGCTCTGAAAGTCTGGCAGGCAGTGCATTGATTGGAATTTAAGGAGAACCATGAAACGGCGTTATTTTGGAACTGATGGCGTCAGAGGCAAGGTTGGACAGTTACCGATAACCCCTGATTTTGTCATGCGATTGGGTTATGCTGCGGGCAAAGTTTTGACAAGAACCAACCAGACTAGTGGTACACCGGTTGTCCTGATTGGTAAAGACACCCGTATTTCAGGTTATATGCTGGAAGCTGCATTACAGGCGGGATTGTCATCTGCAGGAGTGGATGTCATGCTTTCTGGTCCAGTCCCTACACCTGCTGTTGCCTATCTGACTAGAGCATTGCGTCTTTCTGAATGAATTGTCATATCGGCATCCCACATCCCATACCATGACAACGGCTTCAAGTTCTTTTCTGCATCTGGCAACAAACTGCCTGATGATATGGAATTCGAAATGGAATCCCTGATTGACAAGCCGATGGAATGTGCACCTTCTGAATCTCTTGGAAAAGCAGGTCGATTGGATGACGCCAGAGGGCGTTATGTCGAATTCTGCAAGAGTACTTTTCCGACAGACTATGACCTTCGGGGTATGAAAATTGTTATAGATTGTGCCAATGGCGCAGGCTATAGCGTAGCACCCTGTGTGTTTCATGAACTTGGGGCAGAAGTTGTGACTATTGGGACAAATCCTAATGGCATGAACATCAACCTGAACTGTGGCGCTACCTCAATGACAACCTTATCTGCAGCGGTCATTGAAAACAAGGCTGATCTTGGTGTTGCTCTGGATGGTGATGCCGATCGGTTGATGATGGTTGATGCGACAGGCAAAATTTATAATGGCGACCAGTTGCTTTACCTGATTGCAAAAGATCGTCTATCGTACAGCGATGTCAAAGGGGTTGTTGGCACACTGATGACCAATATGGCTGTTGAAGTTGCTTTCAGGGACAAGCATATCGGTTTCGGTCGCGCAAATGTCGGAGATCGTTATGTGCTGGAAATGATGAAAGAAAAAGGTTGGCTGATTGGTGGCGAAGGATCTGGTCACATTATTTGCCTAGACAAACATACGACTGGCGACGGAATTATCTCAGCATTACAGGTACTTTCGGCCTTGTGTCGGCATAAGACATCTTTGCCAGAATTCATCGAAGAATTGAAACTCTTCCCGCAAACATTAGTCAATGTCAGGGTAGCACCTGGTTTCGACTGGAAAGAAAATCACGAAATTCTGTCAGAAAAAGAAAAAGTTGAAAAAGCACTGGATGGCAAAGGACGTGTCCTCATCAGGGCATCAGGTACCGAACCGCTGATCCGCTTTATGGTTGAAGCGGAAAATGCTGAAATAGCCGAGGCATCTGCCCACTGTATCGCTGCAAAATGTCCCAGTGCAGATGGTCTGATGCAGATATAGCAGATAAAAGGGATTTATCACGGTTTGCATGACAGAAGTAAACCAGTGAAGATTTTTTCAAAATGATTATACTTTTCCAGTTTTTCCCAGGAATTAAACTTCTATCGTTGGAAATCATTGAAAGATAAAAAAGGCCATAGAAAAAATGGCAAAGCTATATTAACGATTCGAAAGAATCATCCGGAAGATTTGTTGGTCGCTTATAGATTTAGGGTTTCCATGAAAAAGTCTGAAGCTGTAGCGAAACTTTTTGATTGCTATAAAGGGAAAAGGAAGAACTGAAGCAAAAAAGAGAGATAGTTTGGAAAATGTCGGGCAAAAACGTGGAGAACGGGAAGAAACGACAAAATGGGAAAAGAAAAAGCAGGAGAATAAGCGTTCAAAATCACTTCTTTAAAAGGGGTAGAAAATTTGGGAAAGAAAGGGAAGATTATGAAAACACTAAACTGTAAAGAATCATAATAAAAAGGGGGGGGGGAATTCTTGACGCACTGGAAGTTGAAAGGTAGTATTCACAGCCTCGGGGCGTAGCGCAGCCTGGTAGCGCAACTGCTTTGGGAGCAGTGGGTCGGATGTTCGAATCATCTCGCCCCGACCATATTTCAGGAAAGGCTGTCGTCATGACAACTTTTTTCTCCTTTACTCCCATCATAAATCATAGCAAGAAGTTTAGCTGTAAAAAAGTTACAAGAGTTTTTCATCAACCAGGAAAGAAGGTGTGCAAACCTGGCGGAATTTCTGGGCAGTTGGCCAATAGCATCGTTTTAAGGGAACATCGGATGCTGTACCATGATGTAAGTAATCAATCTTGTGGAGGTATGGATGATTGTCGAGGAACAGGCTGGAAATTTCGTTAATGTCTATGTTGGCGGGCAGGTGTTCACTGCTGACAGGGATCTGCAGATATGGCAGTTTGGTGATGGAGATGATACTCCTGAACGTTGGGTTTCTTTGGCTAGGCAAAAGGGTATGACTGTTGATATCTGTAGGGAATATTACCAAGGTCTCTGCAACGCAGCCGCCGGATGGGTAGATGATGCGTGGTCTTTCCAGTATGAGGTGGTTTCCCAGGAGGGCACGACTCATGTAATGGTTCAAGAGATGATTGATTCGGTGACTGATGCGATTGAACGGAATCATGCGGCACAAGACCGTGAAAAATGTCAGCAATTGCTCCGTAGGACATTGTCTTTGGGTATAATCCGAATGTATGGATTGGCGATTAGGAAATATATTTTCCAGGCTGGAAAAGAAGCGAGGAAAATGATTGTTTACCGGCGGGAAGAGCTGACCTCTTATCATTTTGAATGTCTTGTGCCTGAAAAAGTCCGGAAATCAGTGATTCATCCATACCAGAAAATGGATTGATATTTTTTGCCGGATAAGTCCGGAAAAATAGAGAAATTGTTTCAGGACCGTTCAGGTAGCTGGATACTGGTAGCTTTCTGTTTGATATCTTCAGTGATGGTCCACATATAGACAGTCTTGGGACCGATTTTTTCGATCTTTTCAGCTGGCCATTCTGGACCCATGTCGGATTCATTGGAGACGACCCGGGCACCGACTTTCAGTCGTTTCCAGAGGTAAGGTCGTAGCTCATGGTTAATCTGTTGTGGCAGGTAGAGTGTAACAACAGTAGCATCGGAGAAGTCGACTTTATAGAAATCGCCGATCTTGAATTTCACCAGATGTTCGACTTGTGCTGCTTTGGCGTTTTCATTGGCCTCATCGATGCGTTTAGGGTTCAAATCGATACCGACGCCATGCGCACCGTAAATTTGGGCAGCAGCAATGACAATACGTCCATCTCCACAGCCCAGGTCATAGACGATGTCATTTTTATTGACCTCTGCGGTTTTCAGCATACCTTTCACAGTTTCTGGCCAGGTAGTGATGAAACCAGCATCTAGTTTGGGACCCGTGACTTCATCGATACCATACATATTCCTGCCAAAGAAAATAACCATCAGATGGACAAGAACAGCGATACCGACGATGACAAGGACGGTTTTCCATTTTCGTTTCTTGGCAACTTCCATAAATTTGCAGGCAAAAAAGTTTATTGGGTTTTTGCATCTAGATGCCTGATTATCCCCAGAAGTACAAGTCCAATCAAGAGGACACCGAGGCCGATCCATGCTGCGTTGATATTGCCGAAGGATTGGTTGTAGACATATGACAGACTGGATAAGAGCATATAGGCACAAGTCAGGCAAAAAATGATAGGCAGAATTGGGTAAAGTGGTACCCGAAAGGCATTGTTTGCACAGGAATGTTTTCGAAGGATGAACAAGGCAATACCCGTTAGCAGAAAGAACAGCCAGAAGACAGGAGCAGTAAATTCAACCATCGAATTGAAACCTCCGCCAATCAGGGCACCTAGTGTAACCAGTACAATAGACGCCGAGCATTGCATGATTAAGGCGTTGACAGGGGTGTTCCGTTTGTTGTTCCAGACGCCGAGTTTACTAAGAGGTTTCCAATCTTGTCCCATCGCATAGCTGGAGCGTGCGCCGACAATGATAGTGGCATTGATGGAAGTCAATGATGAAATGGCAATCATTAGCGAAATGATTTTCTCGGCAGCATCTCCCCAGAGCAACTGCATCATTTCTGCGGTAATGGTTTTTGACGACGCCATGCCTTGCAGTCCCAAACTCATCCAATAAGACCATGTTACCAAAAGGTAGAGTGCAGTGATGGCCATAATGGACAGGATCAGGGCGCGAACCATATTTTTCCTGCCGTTTTCAAGTTCTGCACTGATATATGCTGCTTCATTCCAGCCACCAAAGGTCAGTAGGACAAACACCATAGCCAAACCGAAGTCGGAAATATTCGTAGATTTAGTTGGCGCCGCTGATAGTGTCGCAGGGGAATCGTTGGTGCCGGTGAGGGAAAGGTAGAGGGCGCTGCCAATAATCAGTAACAGACAAATGATTTGGATGGCAGTGAATAAAGTCTGTGTCCGCATACCAGTATGGACATTGCGGATATTCGCCCAGGACAGAATGATGATGATGGATATTGCATAGATGAAAGAGCCACAGTGAATGTTCCCGAAACTTAGAGAGAACAAGCGTTCCATATAATCGCCGAAAACGAAAGCTAGCAATGCGATGGAACCCGTCGTGATGACGGAGATCCTTGCCCAGCCAAATAGGAAAGCGACCGATTTACCATAAGCCTGTTCGATGAAATGGTAATCGCCCCCTGCATGGGGAAATGCAGTTGCCAGTTCAGCGTAGCATAAGGCGCCGATCAGGGAAATCACACCACCAAGGAACCAGGCAACGAACATATAAGTACTATTGCCTGCCATGCTGGCAACTGCAGACGGCGCTTTAAAGATACCTGATCCAATTACCAACCCGACAATCAGGACGATGACCTCCAGCAGCTTCAAGGTACGGCGAGGCGTCGCAGAAGTAGTGATGTCTTGGGATGGTTGGTTGTCAGTAGCAGATTTCACGGTCTTCAATCGGCAAAGGGCAGATTAAGGGTAAAAAACATTTATTGTATTGTAAATAGAAGTCGGTTTTCTGAATAGGAAAGTGAATGGTTATGGCAGGCAGTCCAGAAACTGTTTTTTGAGAAAGTCAACAAAGGCTTTCATAGGTCTCCCTGTTTCTGAGTAGGTTGTTTACCTGCCCCATCTGTTGATTAAGGTTCTGGAGTGTTTTGTTACACTCCGTCATATATTTCCCTGCAACAGAAAACGATTTCTTAAATTCGCTGGAAAGCTTACCCGCAATAGAAAACGCAATAGCGTACTCATGAGCCATAAAGCACTCCTATAAACAGAAAAAGCTGGCATAAAGCCAGCTTTCCGTTTTTCTGAAAATTTGAACTGTTTACCCGAAAAAACGAATATTCCAACGAGTAAATACCAAATAATAACGCCAACGAAGAAACAGATAAGGAATGCTCCAGTAAATTTGAATGTATAACGGAGTATCTTTTCGCCGAGTATATCATTGGTTTCCTTAATATCTTTTGCAGTCATATATTGATGTTGAGGCAACGCTTTGCGCAATGCCCGCCGCCGCTTGGCTTTCATCATCTCAGTTAATGCGTAGATAAATAACCAATCCATATAGATGCTCCGATGCAATAATATTTTATCGGGCATTCTATATCAAAACCGTCGCATGAAATTATCTCCTTGCGGTTTTTCGTCTTTTTTTTTTGCAACTTCTTCGATTGCTTCAATCCACCCAACAAGGTCAACAATCGGCGAGTCGAACCAATCCAACGCCCCACTTCCCGTTTCAGCCATCCCGAGGGATACGCACCATGTCATAATCTGCTTTAATGAGCTTTCTGTTTTTAGCCCTAAGCTGACAAAAAATTTGAGACTTTCTGAGTGAGTTTCACGTAATCGCGTGCTGGCAGTGATGTAAAAAATTCAATCGGTTGTTTTGCGATATGTGCGAGTACAAACGCACAAAATTCTGAATCAAGCACTGGAACAGGCGCATATACCCCAAGCGACGCAAAACGTCGCTTGACCTCGCTGATGTCAGATCCCTTAAGCCCCTCAAGGTCGAATTCGATTTTTTCGTACGTTTTGCCTTCAAATTCATATGGCTTCTCAAAAATATATTCCGTCATTTTTTCTCCTAAGTGACACAAAAAAGGGCGACATATAGTCGCCCTTTCTCTGGTTTACAGATTAAGACAGTCCAAGTGCTTCGTGGACCTCCGACATAATTTTATAAGTTTGGCAACACATTACATGATTTATATGATGGTCTTTTTGATTGAGATCGATTATGGATTTTTTTGCTGATATACAGTTTGGGACACTCAGACCGTTTCACTTTGTTTTTTGGCAGTAAATCATCTTTTTACTGTGTAGAATTTGTCTATTTATCAGGTTTTCCAAAAGCTATAAGATTATCGTCAACTGATATAGCAAAACGTACTTAATGGGAAAAGCAAGTAAAGTAGTGGACAGAACAAGTTGTTAAAGGTAAAAATCTGTACTATGGAATTTGAATGTTTGATATATAAAGAAGTTTCCATTGTAAATTACCCTTTCGGGTATTGATAAGATAATGAAATCGCAGGTGAAAAACCTGTTTGTCAATCGAAAAAAACGATCGGAGGAAATGAATGTCTAGATATCAGAAAGTTGCATCAGGGTTGTTAGTTTCCATGCTAGGGCTGTTCTTGACAACACAGGCGTATGCTACAGGGAAGAAATCCCGTACACCACAGACAGCATCCAAAAAGGTACAGCAGACCAGACCAGAGGCAAATGTACCAGAAGCTGATTCTAAAGAAAGGCATGTGCAACAGGTGCCCGTACAGGTCAGACAGCAGGTACCCGGTTATTACAGGACTATGGTTGGGCAGTTTGAGGTGACAGCGTTGTTTGATGGAACGTTTGATTTTCATCCTGACCTGTTGAAAAACATGGATCCCGTACAGATTAACCAAATTTTGACGCATCATTATGGTCAAAATGCCAAAATTCAATCTCCAATCAACGCCTATCTGATCCATACAGGAAATCATCTTGTTTTAGTTGATACTGGTGCAGGCAAGCTGTTTGGTGGTGATCGGCAGGGACATATCATAGAGAATTTCAAGGCAGTTGGTTATCGGCCTGAACAAGTTGATGTCATTATTTTGACTCATCTGCATGGCGACCATACTGGTGGATTGAGCTCCGATGGCAAAAGGGTCTTCCCGAATGCTACGGTTTATGTGAACCAGGCCGATAACCAGTACTGGTTATCAGAGCAGACAGCAGCCAAGGCACCGTTGAAACGGCAGGCTTTCTTCAAATTGGCACAACAGTCTACCCGTCCTTATGTTGGTGGCGAGCATTGGAAACCGGTTGAAGCAGGTACAGAGGTTGTTCCGGGAATCAAGGTGGTTGCCGCTTATGGACACACACCGGGTCATTCCGCATTGGAAGTCGTTTCTAATGGAGAGAAACTCCTGATTTGGGGTGATATTGTCCATAGTCACGCCATCCAGTTTGCCCATCCAGAGGTTTCGATTGAATATGATTCCGATACAGAGGCGGCAAAGACAACTCGTTATGCTTTCCTGAAACGAGTGGCTGATAGCAGGGAACTGGTTGCAGGGATGCATCTACCATTTCCTGGAATCGGGCATGTTGTTCCGGCATCAGAAGGGACTTATACCTGGATACCGGTTGAATATGCACCGCTCACCAAATAATAGTATTTTCCCGTTCTTCTCTAAGCCTGCTGAGAGTATCCTGTATCCTCGGCAGGTTCAGTTCCCTTGGATGACGGATTTTCTGAAGCGTGAGAGGGATGCGGCAAAAAAGACAACACCGACACCCGTCATCGCTAGAAATTCTGGCCAGACAATGGAGATGCCCGCCCCACGGAACAGGATGGACTGTGCCAGTTTTACATAGTAAGTGGTTGGCGTTGCCATCATCACGTTCTGAACCCATTCTGGCATACTTTCCTGGGGGGTTGAACCGCCAGAAAGCATTTGCAGTGGGATGATGGTCAGGAAAATTAGTAGCCCCAGTTGTGGCATGGATTTCGACAGGGTGCCTAAAAAGATACCGATTGCCGCTGCCGCAAATAGATAGACAGTCGATGCTAGCAGGAAAAGGGGAATTGAGCCGACAATTGGCACCTGCATCAACATTTTGACAATAATAATTAGACCGCCACTTGCCCCAATCAACACAGCCAGTCCGTTCGCCCAAATCTTGGAAATCATGATTTCTGCCGCCACCAATGGCATGGCCAGCAAGTGTTCCAGGGTGCCATGTTCCCTTTCACGGATATAAGCGGCACCGACCAGAATGATGGTCAACATGGTGACATTATTAATGACCTGGATAACGCCACCAAACCAGAAACCCGTCATGTTTGGATTGAACTGGACATGAGTGACCAGAGTAATGGGTTGTTCAGTTGTCGAAGCAGTTGTCCGGTTCAGGTATTCATTGATTTCATTATTGAAAATCGTCTCGATATAGCCTGAACCGATAAATGCTTGGCTCATTACCGTGGCATCAATATTCAGTTGTACGGTTGGTTTACGGCCAGCAATCAGGTCTCTCTGGAAACTGGGTGGGATGATGATGGAAAAGGAGTGGTAACCCTGATCAAGGGTTTTAGTGGCTTCATCTGGCTCGACAAGATCCGGTGTCTTGAAATATGGTTTTGTCAGCGAGCTTGCCAGGCGCATGGAAATCTGGGAATGATCCTGATCGACAATGGCAACGGGTGCATTATGGAGTTCTTGGGAAACGCCTTTGGCAGCACTGTAGATATCGGCAGTGAATGCATAGACGATCAGCAGAAGCATAACTTTGTCTGCCCAGAGGCTTTTCAGCTCCTTGAGTCCCAGTTGGTAGATGTTGTTCAGGTGTGTCATGAAGGCATCCATTAAAGTCTCCCGCTACTTTTCTTGTTTTGGCAACAGAAGCCAGGCGATGAATGTCAGGACGGGGATGAAGCCTGCCAGACAGCACAATGGATGAATGACATCGGAAAACTGTAATGCTTTGGTAAAGATTCCTCGGCATAGGATGATGAAATGCGATGCAGGAAAGAACTGGCCAATCCAATAGGCGCTACCTTCCAATGAGCCAATCGGGTCTTTCAATCCAGAGAATTGGGAAGTTGGTAGCATCGTCAGAATGGCTGTGCCGAAAAGCGCTGAAATCTGGGTTTTGGTGAATGTTGATATCAGTAGACCCAATCCTGTCGATGAGATGACGTAAAGCAGGGCACCGATGTTCATGGCAGTAAGGCTTCCTTTGATCGGGATTTGGAAGAACAGGACGGCACACAATGTCATCAGAATATAGCTGATCATGGATAGAATCACGTAGGGCAACTGTTTTCCCAACAGGAATTCCAGTTTGGTGACTGGAGTCACATAAAGGTTCGTAATGGATCCAAGCTCTTTTTCGCGAACTACCCCTAAAGCCATCAAAACCGCAGGAATCAGCATCAGCAACAGGGGGATGATGGCGGGAATCATCGCAAATTCGCTCTTAAAGTCCTGGTTGTATCGATAACGTTTAAGTAGGGTTGCTGCTGCCTGGTAGTCATTGCCGGATGTCTCTTTATTCAGCTCGGCAAGATATTTGTTGTGAAGACCCCGTACATACCCTAAGATAGTTTCACCCCGGAAAGGCATCGCTCCATCGACCC
>CAZWTQ010000058.1:0-11033 GCA_964636975.1 uncultured Oxalobacter sp.
AACGGGACGATTCATTGACACGGGCGATGGTTGTAGTTTCCGATCTCACCCCATAGAGCTACAATCTGTCTTTGAATTCTGTTTGATATTCAAAGGGTTATGAGGAATAAGCCCTGAAAAAAAGCCTGATTTCCTGTGTTCATTCACAGATTTCAGGCTTTTTTAAAACAGTAAAAGCTGGTCGGCATCAACCTTTTTCTCCTGTTTTCTCGGTCTGCCAACCAATAATTTGATGCCAGCATACTGTTTTTCTGTGACTGTCATACAACGGACGGAACCTTCTGGCGGAAGATTTTCACGAATCCGCTGGTAATGCATCTGTTCTGCTTCCCTGCCAGAAAGAATGCGTCCGTAAACTGACCATTGAATCATGTCGAAACCATCGTTGAGCAGAAAACGCCTGAAAAGTACATAAGCCCGTTTATTGGCACGGGTAATGGTTGGCAGGTCAAAAAAGACTAGTAATCGCATAGGGCGCCTCAGCTCGCCTGACATTTCATGTCTCCCTGAAATGCGTTCTTATCGGTATCAGTTCCGGTAACGACAAATTCCTGTCTGTTCCCTCCAGAACCCTGACGAAACTTTCCACAGCATATTCCATGGCAGTTGAAACAGCCGTTATACCTTCTGGCATCACCATATCTGCATTCAATAAACGGACTAGGGTGGCTTTTGGAATATCCGGAGCATTCAGTATCGCAAGCAGATGTGTAACGACATAAAGGTCAACCACAGGGCGGAAAGGCTCTATCAGGTCATCTGCCAGATTGAAAGCATTCTGTTCATTGCTATGGAAAATACCCATTGGCGGATGCAATCCATGCAGCACCAATTGCCTTGCAACGGCTCCCCGAAACACGGTATAGCCATAGTTGAGACAAGCATTGACGGGCGTATCCTGAACCCGGCTAAACCTGCTGCCAAACAGTCTGTCAAAATACCATTTTGCCGCTCGAGCCTCAAAATTGCCGGCGTCTCCTGAACGGACTGATGACGCCAGTTTGTCAAGCCGGCCATCACTTTGCAGCCCTGCATACTTTAAGCATCTCGCCTGATTCCGTATCTTGGCTTTGACAATTTCTGTCCAAATGCGTTTCTTGGTTGGTTGTGTTGCTTTCAACTGTAACCGCAATATGCGGGTCGTCCGGGTGTGTACGCCAAACGGCAAGAATACGCCATTGGGTGTATGGGTAAGATCGGTGCTGAACAATGCGATGCCATATGCTGCACAAGCGGCTAATACTGGCTGGGTCAGCGTAATCTGAGGACTGTCCAAAACAATGACCGCAATATCCTCAAATGGCACAAAAACCGTTTCATCCTGTTCGATGGCCAGCGAATAATGTTCCCTGTGTAATCGGGCAGGATTGGAAATCACTATACTACGCCAACTCACGGCGCAACTCCGGTTGCAACGTATAAATATTGCCAAGCACATCTACAGCCAGTTTTTCAAAAATCAGCGCTCTGCGAACGCCAATACTTTTCAACCCATCCTTACCAAAATTCTGATCTCTATCATGTGCCAATATATCAATTGCGCCGTTTGACCGATTTAGCTTTGCAAAATAACCAATATATTCTCCGTCTTTAAATACAAGGTGGATTAAGTCGTTCCGAATGAGTGAGAAACACCACTCAAATTGCTCATCAATCAAAAACCAATCCTTTTCCGGTTTATTTGCGGCAACAGCCCTATTTGGCAATTCTTTATGCCAGAAATAAACAGGTACCAGAAAGTATTGCCCATTTTTCCTGAAAACATCCACCCGGCGCATCAACCCATTTTCTGCCAGACCACCACGGACAGAAACTCCTGTCATCTTCTCTGTCACCCTGACTGATTTGACCACTGCGCCATTCGGCTCGCCGTTTTTATCCAACATCCGCATAAAACCTTCTGGAAAGGCTTTTTTGCCATCCCATCCTACCATCTCCAACTTCCTGCGAATGGTTTCATAAAGCTTGGCATTACGGTTATAATCCACCAGATTGTCGAAATGCGAGGCTTTTAGCGCCGTCAACAAAATCTTCCGGGTAACTATTTCCGTTTTTTTCTGCTCTGCTGACTGCGAATAAATGGTCTCTTTATGCAAGGCTCCCGTTCCCCTGCGTTGGATGGCTCGGGAGACGAACAATGGTTTCACCGTTTCCAGTAATTCTTCTGGATAAGTTCCGGATTTGGATAACTCTTTCCGCAACATTTGGCGATCATCACAAGTAAGACGAAGCAGTAATTCCTTTCTAAAGCCCTCCCATGGCTCAGGGAAGTGGCTTTCCAATCTGCGCAATGCAGCCAAATCAAGGACTTCACCAGTCTCTTGATCGGTGTATCTTTCTTTTGCAAGCTGGAGTTCTTTATTTTTTGAATACTCGGCAATTCGTTTAATCATGGATCTCGTACAGCAGGCAATCGCCACGGCATCCATCGCATGATGACGGTCGTTTTCGGAACGGGCTTTCAATAATCCCCAACGTGCCCGCAGGAATGACGTCAAGGCACCATTGACACTGACAGCACCTGCATTGCTCAACGGATTTTCAAGCTTTAAACAAGCATCAACATAGTTCTTGAAAAAACGGCTGGCATAACGGGTGTCATTGAGATTACGATCACGGAATGCTGCCTGTGCTTCCTCTCCAAAATCCTTTCGCAGCAAACGTTGTCGCTTTGCCATGGTAAGTTTCAATGAGTTTACATGCCCCTCAAATTCATGCCAACGGTCGGTATCCGCCCCCATGTATTCAAATGGAGTGCGATTCCCTTTATTACGGTTTTCCTGGGTAAATACCAGTGCCTTGTTGTTTTTGGAATCATCGAAACTGCGTGAATAAGGTAGAATATGGTCAACTTCGACATACCCCTGTTCAAGCAACCGCTCAATTTCAAATTGTTTCGCACAGTAAAGGCATTTACCTTGCTGCTCTTTATACAACCGGAATTTCTCAAGATTTCGTCCATCTGGCTGTGCGTCAACAAACAATTCCTTGAACTCTTCAATCAAACGGATTTTCCTGTCTGCATATTTTTCCTGTTCCCTTTCGATACTTTTCCGCTCCGAGAAACTGCGGGATAACTCTCTGCCAAGTTCAATATGCACTTCAGATGGGGAACCATATTGCTTGACAATGGCATTCAGCACCTTGCGTGTCTGATTAATTGCCCGCAATACGACAGGGTTGCGAGGAACATCCAATGCTTCATCCAAGACCATTGTCCCTTGTGCATTACGGCCACTGAACAAGGGTGGCAAATACTTGGTTTTCTCAAAATTTTCCATTCCATGGGCACTATGCCGATATCCGGCTTTCGCACAAGCCTCATCATAGCGGTCACCTGCATTCATAAACGGCAGAATGGCATTGAGGCACTTCAGCGACAATGCACTGAACTGCTCAAAACGGCACGTCAACAGCGCATCAATCAGTTTGTCCTTGCCTTCCCCAAGCAACTCGACCAACTGTTCACGAATCTCTTCGTCTTCTTTATAGACAGAAAGTATGAATGCCAACTGATCCAGAAAATCCGAACGGCTTTCATGTACAGCCTTTTCGGCAATCTGTTTCCAGTCTCCCTGCAATCCTGCATTTGTATAGGCTTTCTCAAGTTCATGCCAACCAGGAACTTTACACAAGACTGCAGTCTCTGGATCTTTTTCGCCATACTGTAATCCTGCAAACCGGTATGTGTCTTTAGCCCAAAGCCCTGCTTTTTCCAATTTGCGACGTAATTGCTTATAAGTAAGGTCTCCTTTTTGCCAATAAGGCATATTCAGAACCTCTTTCCTTTCTTCAGGGGTCAATGCGCGAAATTGACCATTATTAGCAAGCCTCAGGTTATTCAACCGGGTCAGCCAGACATGGCGTTCTGCCGCAAAACTGTTTTTTGGAGCGCGGAATTCATCTCGCTCAAAACGGCAATGACCAAGCATTTTCAGGATATCCTCACCTTGAAGTGGCGGTCTCTGTTTCCAGAGCAATCCCGTTTTCTGGTCACCTGAACCTACAATACCTTCAACAAAACCATCTGTGATAAAGGTATTACCCAATTTCTTCTGAATATTAAAAAGAAGTCTCAATTCTGCATCCAAGCCTACTCTTGGCAAGACTTTTTCGTAAGCCCCTCTTTTATTACGTTGTGCTTCTGGATAGCATTTCCAGATCATCTCTCCCAAAGACCTGTAACCAGCCTCTTTCATCCTTGCTTCGGTAGTTGCAAGACCTTTTTTAATTGCCCCACTTTCCTTATCATTATCTGCAGCAGCTTTTTCTGCACTGCTCACCCAATGGAAACCCCTATGTTTGACAATATGAAAAATGACTTTTGCCAATTCAAACGGAGTCAATAGGCGGTCAAGCCCTTCCGCACGCAATTGCCACGGTGATTTACCTTCACCATCCATTTTTTGTGTGTCTTTTGGTAAAGTGCGGTGCAAGTCCGATTCCGATTCAATCAGTCCAGACACTTTCAGAAAACGGGCTGTCTGACGTAGCCGCTGAGCGCGACGTGACAAACGCCTTCTGGCAAGTCTGGCTTCACGCCTGATAAGATTGAGCGAGTCACCTTCTTTTGCTGTTTCCGCTTTGTCAAAAATCCTAGCTCCCAAATCAATAATATGAGATCCGTCTTCAATAACAGCCCAACCAACTGATGCTATACCAATATCCAGCCCAATGATGCGATTGCCCATGACTTGCTCCTGAAAATCTCCGATGCGATGTATTTGACGCGTTTATTTTAAATAGTTTTTAGAATTTTTTAAGCAATAAAAATCTTATAAAAACATCTAAAATCCAAAAAATTGCAGTCACTCAAAAATTCAGCTAAACTGATATAATTGTAGTTTTATGGGGTGAGATCCGTTACTACAATAAGTTGATTTCCCTCGGGAATGAAAACGAATCCGACCCTGCCTGCAAAGGCAGGGTCTTTTAATTTCCTGCCGATATAGCAGAGCTCATCCCTCCCGTTAAATCTGTTTCTGATTATTGGCACATACTATAGACTGCACACACGATTTCGATGAAACAAACCTAAAAGCCATCGTACGAAATAGCCGATGACAGGGGGGGGGATAGACAAACTGACGTTCCTATTTTGAAAGGCGGTCGCTTATACCAGTTCAATCTTAGCGAAACGACGTTTGCCGACCTGAACGACCATAGTGCCAGCATGAACCTTGAGTGCTTTGTCGCTAACGATTTCGCGATTGATGCGGACAGCACCTTGCTGAACCATTCGCATCGCATCTGAGGTGGAAGGGCACAACCCCGCCTGCTTGAGCAGGTTGCCAATTGGCAGTGGTGCGCCACTGAGCTTAACAGTTGGGAGATCGTCCGGAATGCCTCCATGGGTTCGGTTAATGAAGTCCTGCAATGCGGCTTCTGCATCTGCCTTGGAATGGAACCGTTCGACAATTTCCAAGGCAAATGCAACCTTGGCATCACGCGGATTCATCCCTTCGGCAACGGCTTTCTTGAGATTTTCGATCTCCCTGATAGACTTGAAGGAAAGCAACTCATAGTAACGCCACATCATGTCATCGGAAATGCTCATGAGCTTGCCGAACTGGATGTTACCGGGTTCCTTGATGCCAACATAGTTACCTTTGGATTTGGACATTTTTTGAATGCCGTCCAAACCTTCGAGCAATGGCATGGTGAGGATACACTGGGGCTCCTGGCCAACCTGACGCTGAAGCTCCCGACCAACAAGCAGGTTGAATTTCTGATCGGTACCACCAAGTTCCAGGTCGGACTTGAGGGCAATGGAATCATAACCTTGCATCAGTGGATACAGGAATTCATGAACGGAAATCGGAGTACCTGCTTTGAAACGTTTGGAGAAATCGTCGCGCTCCATGAGCCTGGCAACAGTGTACATGGCAGCAAGTTTGATCATGCCACGTGCACCCAAGGCATCACTCCATTCGGAGTTGTAACGAATTTCTGTCTTTTCGGGATTGAGCACCAGACTTGCCTGCTTGAAATACGTCATGGCGTTTTCTTCAATCTGTTCACGGGTCAATGGCGGACGGGTAACATTGCGTCCACTGGGATCGCCAATAAGGGAGGTGAAATCTCCGATCAGGAAAATAACAACATGACCAAGATCCTGCAGCTGGCGCATCTTGTTGAGAACGACAGTATGCCCCAGATGGAGATCCGGAGCAGTCGGGTCAAGTCCCAGTTTGATACGCAGGGGTTTCCCTGTCTTTTCAGAACGGATCAGTTTCTGGGCAAAATCCGTTTCAATAAGCAATTCGTCACAGCCACGTTTGGCAATGGCAAGTGCTTCCTTGACAGAATCGGTTAGTGACAGTTCTTCCGCAGATGCAGGCATCGAGATATTTTCAGTCATCAGTGATTATTGGCTTATATCTATCGTTTTGAATTGTTATAATACAAAGTTCAATTGACGTATTGGTTCGATATATTGGCTGCCCAACACGCCAAGGTAGATTTTGTCCGTAATACATGGAGATGGACTATTTTAACTGATTGCTGTCTTAAGAGGGAAACTGGATGCACTTGACTGATACCACGGAACAGAAACTGAAACGAATGTTGTTGTCGATATGCATGGCTGTTTCCGTGTTAGCACTGGTAGTTTCCTCTTCTGTTTTTGCAGAGACTGCTCCGGGCTCTACAGTCAGAAAGAAAGAGAAAGAGCCTGCTACCAGAAAAACCGTTTCTAAAATTGTCGAGAAAAAAACGGTTCCTGCCAGACAATCTGCCGTGAAAGCAATCGAACGGAAACCGGTAGAAAAAGCATCTGCCAAGGCAGAAGGCAACTCTGTTGTGAACCATTCTTCTGCAGTGGCATCGATTGAAAAGCAAAAGCAGACTCCCCGCAAGGCAACTGTATCCAGAACACAGAGCAAAGACTCCAAACCAGTAACAAAGCAGGCATCCGCCAAATCTTCACAGCATAAATCGTCTGCCGGTACTTCCCGTCTGGCAAAGCATACTGCCTCTCCGGCACCAGAATATCAGGAATCTGGTGGGAAATCCGACTCCAGAAATTCCAATCCGCCCAACTACTCATCCAAACAAACTACAAACCCATCTTCGTCGCTACCGGAATTTCAGGCATCGGGACCTTCCAATGTCCAGAAACCAATTGTCGAAAAACAAGTTGCAAAGGAACATGCTGTCCAGAAAGGCGATATCCGCACGAAACCCAGGGATCCGCGCCAATATTCTGAAAGGACAAAGAATGCCACAAAACACAACAGCCAGCCCTCGCAGATGGATGAACTTGCGAAGCAAGATTACCATAAGCGTTACGGCAACTATGACACTCCACGAGTTTATACAAAAGGGAACACAGGAATCCGTGAAAAGAAACCTGCTGCCACTATCACTACTGTAGAAGCTCGATCCGCTACGATTGAAACAACAATCTTTGCCGCAGCACAACGTGCAGGGTTGCCAGAAGAGATTACGAAGAAATTCACGAACCTGTTTTCAATTGATGTGGATATGGACGTCAGTGACCTGAAAGGTTCACGCTTTAATGTGATTTACGAGGTTTACCGCAAAGATGGCCGGTTTGTGAAATCAGGAAACCTGTTGGCAGCAGAGTTCATCCATGAAGGCGTGCATTACCAAACTATCTGGTATGAGAAATATACCGGTCAGGGTGAATACTATGATGTCGAAGGACGTTCATTACGGGCTTCATCAACTCAGTTGTCTTCCCCCCTACGCACGCCTTTGGACAAGTTCAGGATTTCTTCGGGATTCGGTTACCGCACCCACCCGATCACAGGCGGCATAAAACATCATAAAGGGCTGGATATGGCAGCATCTACCGGTACACCAGTCCACGCAGCAGCGGATGGCACAGTCCGTGAAGCAGGTTGGCATGGTGGTTATGGCAATTTTGTATTGATCCAGCATACAAGCGTTTATGCCACCGCATATGGACATATGAACCGCATCCATCCTAATGTGACACCTGGTCTGCATGTTCACCAGGGAGATGTGATTGGTTATGTCGGTTCCACCGGGATAAGTACCGGTCCACACCTGCATTATGAGATACGTGTAAACGGCATCCAGCAAGATCCAGCGAAAATTGCCGGCATTTCGGGCATCACCAGTATGCAAAATGTCACACTCACCGGCAACGACAAAACCCGCTTCAGGCAACACCTATACCGAATGCAGAGTTATTTCTCTGAACTGAATGCAAATCCATCCAAACGAATTAGTTCCTAACTGTATCTGTAGCTTTTTAAGGGAATAACCATGGCACTTTATATCGGTCTGATGTCAGGAACCAGCCTGGATGGCGTCGATGGTGTACTGGTTGCCATTCCTAATGATTACAGCGGCGGACGGTTGGAGATCTTGGCTGATGCCCATGTATCTTTCGGGATTTCTTTCCGCAAGCAGCTAATGCAACTTCAAGGAATGGGTGTAAATGAAATCGAACGTGAGGCACAGGCAGCAAATACTCTGGCGGGAAAATATGCTGAAAATGTCAATATGCTGGTTGCCAAGGCAGGTCTGAAGCCACAGGATGTAACGGCTATCGGCGTACATGGACAAACCATCCGCCACCGTCCTGAACTTGGATTTTCCCGCCAGACAAACAACCCTGCCCTACTGGCTGAGAGGACAGGCATTGATGTAGTTGCCGATTTCCGTAGCAGGGATATTGCTGCCGGTGGCCAGGGTGCACCTTTGGTACCTGCGTTTCACCAGACAGTTTTCGGTTCGAACTCTTCAACCCGTGCTGTCATCAATATCGGTGGTATTGCCAATATTAGTATTCTGCGACCTGATGGAATGGTGATAGGATTCGATACGGGACCAGGTAATATGCTAATGGATACCTTTATCCAGCAGCATTTGCATCAGCCTTATGACAAAGACGGCAAATGGGCAGAAAGTGGCAGAATAATTGGACGATTACTGGAAAATATGCTGAATGAACCGTTTTTTAAAAAAGTGCCGCCGAAAAGCACCGGCCGTGATCTTTTTCACTTTGGTTGGCTGAAACAGCATCTTTTCCAGACAGATATCGATTGGTCAATTGGCGAAGAGAATATCCAGGCAACCCTGCTGGCACTGACAGCAAGGACGGTTGCAGATGCAGTACTGAACTATGCTCCGGATACAGATCAAGTATATCTATGTGGTGGTGGAGCGCTGAACAGTTTTCTGGTACGGTCTATCCGCCAGCTGTTGCAGGCAAGGCACCCTGATATGACATTAGACATATCAACTGTACTGGGTATTGATCCGATGCACGTGGAATCCATGGCATTTGCATGGTTGGCTCATCGATTTACGATACGAAAACCTGGCAACCTACCAGCAGTAACTGGTGCGACGGGGTCTAGAATCCTAGGTGCTCTATACCCTGCCTGACTGGTATGTACTTAAGGGGAAATAGGATGATCGCTTTGTTGCAACGTGTATGTCAAGCAACTGTCCATGTGGATTCAGTAGAAATCGGACGAATTGGTCATGGGCTGATGGTATTATTCTGTGCAGAACGGGGTGATACGGAGAAAGAAGCTGATATGCTATTGAAACGATTGGTGAGTTACCGGGTGTTCTCTGATCCGTGTGGCAAAATGAACCTGTCAGTTTCTGCTATTGGCGGAGAATTGCTACTGGTACCACAGTTTACTTTGGCAGCAGACACAAAATCAGGAACACGTCCGTCTTTCTCACCAGCAGCTCCACCTGATATCAGCAAAAAGCTGTTTGATTATTTTGTCGAGCATGCTCGGGAACAATCCGGCATTACCAAAGTAGCAACAGGTCGGTTCGGAGCAGATATGCAAGTGTCCTTAGTCAATGACGGTCCTGTGACCTTCTGGTTGGAAACTCCCCGTAAGTAATGGTCAAGGAGAAGCAACCTCTGGCAAAATAACAATATTCTTTAATCTGTTTCAAGGAGCAGCGATGAAATTCTGGAGCAATTCCATTCAGGATGGCAAAGCCATTCCCGCACAATATGCTTTCTGCAAGTATGACCCTGTCACACACCTGACAATGTCTGACAACAAAAATCCACATTTCGCCTGGAGTGACCTGCCGGCTGGCACCAAATCCTTGGTGCTTATCTGTCACGATTATGATGTTCCTTCCCAAGGTGACAATGTGAACCAGGAAGGCAAGGTTGTCCCTGCTTCCCTGCCCCGTATAAATTTCTTCCATTGGGTTCTGATTGACTTGCCAGTTTCTCGTTCTGCTATTGCAGAAGGTGAATTTTCTGATGGTATCACTGCCCGTGGCAAAGCCGGTCCTGAAGCTTTGGATGGCAGTCGCCAAGGTATCAATGACTATACCAGTTGGTTTGCTTCCGACAAGGATATGTCTGGAAATTACTTCGGCTATGATGGCTGTTGCCCACCATGGAATGATGAGATTCCCCATCATTATGTCTTTACATTATATGCACTGGATATCGAGAAACTGGCTGTTTCAGGTACATTTACCGGGCAGGATGTCTGGAAGGCAATGGAAGGGCATGTGCTGGATAAGGCGACAATCACCGGTGTATATTCATTGAATCCTGATGTCGCTATAAAACTGTGACGACATAGTGAGCTATACCAATATCCTGATTATCCGCCATGGTCAAACAGCCTGGAACAGGCTGAAACGGCTTCAAGGACACAGTGATATTCCTCTGAATGAAAATGGGAGGAAGCAAGCTGAAATACTGGCAGGTATCTTGAAAGATGAACATCTGGATGCTATTTATTCCAGCGACCTGAAACGTGCCTATGAGACAGCGCTTAAGATTGCCACAGCGCATGGAATGTCCGTAACGACTGACCGCCAATTCCGCGAGCGGTGTTACGGTGCCTGTGAGGGGTTGCGTTCAGATGAAATCAGGGAAAGATTTCCCGAGGAATACAAGGCTTGGATTGCAGCTGCTCCTGACCTGTTTTTCCCTGACGGGGAGCGTAAAACGGAAAGCCAACGGCAATTCCATTACCGTGCCCGTGATGCTATTGCAAAAACCGCTAGGAAACACTTGGGGCAAACAATTGCCATCATCA
>CAZWTQ010000059.1:0-3387 GCA_964636975.1 uncultured Oxalobacter sp.
TGTACCTGAATGATCTGCCAACCAGCAATAACGACAACCACGAGCATGAATGCTGTCATAATGATGAGCCAGAGTGAAATACCGTCAATCCCTAAGTCATACTTAACGTTAAAGAGCGTGATCCAAGGACGTCTTTCAACAAACTGTAGACCATGTGCATCCTGATCAAACTGGAAGACCAATGGTAAGGTAACCAGCAGACTGATGAACGACCCTGCAAGAGATAGCCACCGAACTATACTGACACTTTCATCTTTCCCAACTAGCAGGATCAGGATCCCAAATGCCACTGGCACCCAAATAGCAAGTGACAGGATAGGAAATGCTGAATAAATCAGATTAGGCATCGTTTTCAAACATCCTTATCTTAATACCAAAGGTAGCATCCAGAATAACAGCCCAAGCAAACCAATAATCATCACAAATATATAATGGTAGATATAACCTGTCTGAAAATGCCGGATAATCGAAGCTATCCAAGCAACCAGCCTAGCAATTCCATTCACAACGAAACCATCTATCACGAAAACATCACCAACTTTCCAAACCAGATGTCCCAGTTTTTTCATGCCATTGATACAGATTCCCTCGATGATCCATTCTTCAATGAACCTGATTTCTATCCACTTCCAGAAGATATTGCCAAGGCATAAGGTTCCGCCAACTACAACTTTTTGATACAAGGCGTCAATGTAATACTGCTCATATAGTAATCGGTGCAGGAAACGCGCTTTCCGGTGAAGCTTGACTGCCAACACTGGCTTTGCACCATAAAGATACCAAGCTGTGGCAATACCAACCAACATCAGGATGAAGGTTGGCGACAGGGTTTCATGAATGGTCATCTGCATGACATCCTGAAAATATTGCGTTAAATGGTTCATCGCTGGATGACGAACATGATCAATGAAAAGGGAGTCTTCAAAAAAACTACCAAAAAGCCACGGGTCAATAGCAATGAAACCGATAATAATCGAAGGAATTGCTAGTAGTAGCAAAGGCACTCGGATTAGCCAAGACTTTTCTTCTGGAATGTCACCGGGCATCATACCTACTCCACCCCCATCTGTTGCAACTCCTCCTGATGTCACTAAACGTTGATTGATGACTTGCTGACGCAGGAAACGCTCCCTTCCATGGAAGACCAGAAAGAACAGGCGAAATGTATAGAAACCAGTTACAAACAAGCTGAAAACAAGAGCAATGGTAGCAAACCCTGAACCTGTAATAGTGGACGCGCTGACTGCACTGACAATGGATTCTTTGGAATAAAAGCCTGCGAAGAAAGGTGCTCCTACTAATGACAGTGATCCGATCAGCATAGTGGTATAAGTCCAAGGCATATATTTCCCCAATCCGCCCATATGGCGAATATCCTGATCATGTCGCATACTAAGGATGACAGAACCTGCAGCAAGAAAAAGCAATGCTTTGAAGAAAGCATGGGTCATCAGATGGAAAACCCCTGTTGGATATGCAGAAGCCCCCAATGCAACAACCATATAACCCAACTGGGATAGGGTCGAGAAAGCAATGATGCGCTTGATGTCTAATTGAACCATGGCAACCAGTCCCAAGAACAAGGCTGTAATAGCTCCAGTAATGACAATGACCGATAGTGCCGTATCTGACAGTTCATACAATGGGGACAAGCGACTGACCATGAAAATACCGGCAGTAACCATCGTAGCCGCATGAATCAATGCGGAGGCTGGAGTTGGACCTTCCATAGAATCCGGCAGCCAGACATGTAGAGGAAACTGTGCAGATTTTCCGACAGCGCCGATGAATAGAAACAAGCAGATGATCGTAACTACAGAAACACCCAAGTTCAACAATGTCGTGTCAGCCAGTTTATAACGGTTATCGAAGATGTCTTGGTAATAAATGGAATCGGTATAAGCAAACAAGAAGCCAATCCCAATGATAAAGCCGAAATCACCGATACGATTGACCAGAAAAGCTTTCATGCCTGCTGAAACAGCCATCGGTTTTTCAAGCCAGAAACCGATAAGCAGATATGACATGACACCAACTGCTTCCCAGCCAAAGAAAAGCTGTATGATGTTATTACCCATCACCAATGCAAGCATACTGAAAGTAAACAGAGCAAGATAAGCAAAAAAACGCGAAACGTTTTTTTCATCTTCCATATAAGCCATTGCATAGATATGTACCAAAAGAGAGATGACGGTCACAACCGCCATCATCATGGCTGATAAAGCATCGACCAGCAGACCGATGCTCAGCTGAACATTGCCAAGTGTCGCCCAAGTATAAAGGTTGTCATCGAAATGGGCGCCATCCATGACGGCGTCCAGCACCACCAGCGAACAGGCGCAGGACACAGCAATCCCGATGGCTGTAGCAGTCTTTGCAAGGCTCTTACCCAGGATACAGTTACCGAAACAAGTACCGAGCAATCCTGCTGGCAACGCCCCGACAAGTGGCGCAAACAACACTGCCAGCAGCAGTTGAACACTCAATGGTTCCTGCATGGTTCGCCCTTTCTTTTTCTCATGATTCCCTTATCCTTTCAGTCCATCCATATTGTCTGCCTGCACAGACTGTATTTTCCGGAACAGAACGACCAGGATGCCCAGTCCTATAGCTGCCTCTGCTGCAGCTACCATCAGGATAAAGAAAACAAATATCTGTCCATCGATGTTGCCTATCCAATGGGAAAAAGCCACAAAATTCAGGTTAACAGACAGTAGCATCAACTCGATGGACATCAGTAGCACAATCAGGTTTCGGTGATTCAGGAAAATACCCATTACTGCGATAGCAAAAAGGATTGCACTTACAATCAGGTAATGCATGAGGGTGATAATCATGATTCACCGCCTTCCGAATTGTCGCTGTCAGCTGTGCTGTTCTGCATCGTTTTTTCAGCTTCCATCTCTACCAAACAAATCCGATCGGCAGGATTGATGCGGACAGCTTTCTCTGCCGGGGTGTAATGTGCATCGTTCCTACGACGTAGAGAAAGAACTACAACACCGACCAATGCAGCCAACAGCAACATAGCTACTAGTTCAATCTGGAACAGATACCCAGTAAACAGAGACTTTCCGATTGCTACTGTCAGCCCGATTTTTAACGCTACATCAGGCGCCTGTGTACCAGCATGGTAAAATCCCCGAAAAATAACCGCCCCCATCTCCACGACAATCAGTGTACCGACAATTGTTCCAACTACCAGGTTTCGTATGGCAAGATGATTAAGAGTTACCTTGTCGATATCCGTCATCATGACAACAAACAGAAACAACACCATGACTGCCCCGACATAGACCAACATTAAGATCATCGCAAGGAACTCTGCCTGCAACAGCAACCACAATGCAGCTCCGGTAAAGAAACTGAGAACAAGGAAAAGCACCG
>CAZWTQ010000059.1:3397-10902 GCA_964636975.1 uncultured Oxalobacter sp.
TTCACCATCACTACACACAGTGCTGAACCAACTAATATGATGGTAAAGCTGTAAAACAGTATTGCTTCAAACCATTCCATAAACTCTTCTTCCAGTCAACGGTAAGGCGTATCTGCCACCTTGGCTTCCCTAATTTCCTCCTTGAATGCCTCTCCGACTGCCAGCAATGTATCCTTGCTGAACAGCAGGTCTTTCCGATCATTTGCAATATATTCAAACTGCTTGGTATGTACAATAGCATCCACTGGACAAGCTTCTTCACATATACCACAGAATATACATTTTCCTTGGTCAATCTCATAGTAGACAGCACTCCTGCCTCCTGCTACATCGGAGCCAATCACAATACAAATAGCTTTTGATGGACAAGCAACCTCGCATAATTTGCAGCCGATACATTTCTCAGTCCCCATATCATCCCGAATCAAAGCATGCATTCCCCTGAAACGGGGTGAATAAGGTGTCTTCTCTTCAGGATAACGCACAGTCGGCTTTGCGCGGAACATCACCCGCAGAGTCAGGAACATGCCTTGCATCATTTCTGCTAGCGAGAAGGTCTTGAACCAGTGTTTCAGTATTTCCATTACCTCAACTCCATATATTGAGCGGCGTCTGCATCCAGCAAGCAACAAAAATGAGATAAGCCAATGTCACAGGGATGAGGATTTTCCAGCCTAACCGCATGGTATGGTCATAACGGAAGCGAGGGAATGTCGCCCTCACCCAGATAAAAACAAACACGATAACTGATGTCTTAGCAGCCAGCCATATCCAACCAGGGATCCAAGAGAGAAATGCCCAGCCAAACGGCGGTAACCAGCCTCCAAGAAACAGAATGGATGATATTGCCGAGAACAATATAACATTGAGGTATTCCGCCATAAAGAACATGGCAAAGGCCATGCCTGAGTATTCCACCATATGCCCTGCAACGATCTCAGATTCTCCTTCAACAGCATCGAAAGGATGCCGTCCAGTTTCTGCAATAGCACAAATGATATAGATGACAAATAGTGGGAAAAGAGGCAACCAATTCCATGACAGACAGGTCAACCCCATCGAGGCAAAAAAACCATAGTTTTGCCCAATGACAATATCAGACAGATTCAAGCTATTTGAAACCATCAGGATGGTAACTAGTACAAATCCCAAAGGGATACCAAACGATACCATTTGTGCAGCGGCACGAACTGCCCCCAACAGAGCGTACCTAGAATTGGATGCCCATCCTGCTAGCATCACGCCATAGACACCGACTGAAGTGATGACCATGACGAACAACAAACCAGCATCAACATCTGCCAAAACTACACTCGCATCGTAAGGAATGACTGCCCAAGCAGTCAATGCGGGAACTATAACTAATACGGGAGCTAACCAAAATACAGCCTTGTCGGCTTTGTCAGGAACAATGATTTCTTTCAACAACAGCTTGAAAGCATCTGCAATTGGTTGCATCAATCCGATCGGACCAACGCGGTTAGGTCCAAGACGGGCGTGCATCCAACCAATGACCTTACGTTCCCATAAGGTCAAGAATGTCATCAAACCCAAGATAACAGCAAGGACAACCCCGATACAAATCATGATCCAGATAACATGCCAAAACTGTCCAAACAACATCCGACCGTAACAATGGATCAGACTGAGTAGCTGTACCATCATAAACGTTCCACCTTTACCCAGCCATCAACAGGTCCAAGCATAGCAGTGTCAGGATGCCCTGATACTAGTCTGATACAGCTATCAGACAAAGCTCTGTCTGCTTTTGCTGGAAGAACTTGCTCCCCTGTTTCCTGGATAATCCTAACCTTGTCCCCTTCTCTCAGGCCAAGTGCTTCGAAGCGTGCCACGGGCAAATGGACAACTGGTGATGATGCCCATATGGTTTTCTGAAGCGAAGAAGCTCTGCGAACGATGCTGTCTGAGAACAGGGTTGGCATATCCCCAATGCGGGACAATTCGAAAACAATATCTTTCCTGAAATCTGGTTGCAGTCCGCTATAGTTGTTCAGGAATGTAGGTAAATTAACAGATACCAAACAAGCATCACGGACGGCCTCGGAAGTCTCAAAATCGAAGCCTCCACATGCTAGAAAATTGCCCAATACGCGCAGAACTTTCCATGCAGGGCGGGTTTCCGCTAATGGAGGGACTGCTGCTTTGAATGACTGGACATCGCCTGCTACATTGATGTAAGTCCCTGATGTTTCCGTGAAAGGAGCAATCGGCAGGAGAACATCTGCATAGTCCAGTCCTTGCCGAAACGGCGACATGACTACCACCATTTCTGCCTGCTTTAACGATGCTAATACAGCAGGCTGGTTGAATGTTTCGAGCTCAGGTTCAGTATGCAAAAGCAAGAATGCCTTAGATGCATGCGAAGCAATGGTATTGAGAGAAACACTGGCTGAAGGGGCTGGATACGCTTTGGCGACCGCACCTCCTACCCCGTTTGCTCCAGATGGCAAGCATCCCAAGATAGCTCCTATACTGCCAGCAAGCCATTCTGCCAGCCGCAAGATACCTGATGACTGACGATGCTGGAGTGCAAGATCGCCTAGAAAAATGGCTTTACGTTGACCTGACAGCAGTGATGATGCAATAGCTTTTGCCTGTATGGAAGGAGAAGCTATTTCGATATCTTTTGGAACAGGTATGCCTTGCTGTTTGGCAACAGCGCTAATCACTTCCGCAAGCATCGCCAACCAACGGGCCGGTGTATCAATCCATTGATGGGCAACTGACATCAACCAGTCTTCATCCATTGCATGAATACGGTTGACTTCAGCGCCTTTCATAGCGGCTCTACGGAAACGAACTGCCATCAATGGTGCTTCCTGACGGAGACAAGAACCAATTACCAGCATCCGATCAAGCATAGCAATATCAGCGATCGGCATGCCTAACCAAGGAATGACCCTGCCATCCAAGGTGTTATCTTGTTGGCGGAGACGATATTCGATTTTTTCGCTGCCAAGTGCTCGCATCAGTTTCTGTAGCAGGAAGAGTTCCTCCAAAGTTGCCTGTGGCGATGCCAATGCTGCTAACGCAGTGGCGCCATAGTCTTCGGCAATCTGGTTCAAGCCATGAGCAACATAGCTCAATGCCGTCTGCCAATCTGTTTCAATCCATCTGCCACCCTGTTTAACCATCGGTTTGGTCAGGCGATCCTGACCATTCAATGCTTCATAGGAAAAACGATCCCTGTCTGACAGCCAACATTCATTGATACTCTCATTCTCAGCAGGTAAAACCCTCTTTACCTGTCCTTGCGAAACTTGGATAATTAGATTCGAACCCAGACTATCATGGGGACTCACTGACCTGAAAGAAGCAAGTTCCCATCCACGAGCACTGAAACGAAAAGGTTTTGAGGTCAATGCCCCTACAGGGCAAACATCAATCAGATTGCCAGACAACTCGGAATTAACCCAAGTTTTCGGAAATGGAGCAACTTCAGTTTGCTCCCCTCGCTTCATCATGCCCAGTTCCATCAAGCCAGCAATTTCCCGACCGAAACGAATACAACGAGTGCATTGGATACAACGCCCCATTTCCTGCATGGCTACCAATGGTCCGATTTCTTTGACAAAAACTATCCGTTTAGATTCTTGATAACGAGATCTGTCAGCACCATAAACCATCGAATAATCCTGAAGACGGCATTCCCCTCCTTGGTCGCAGACAGGACAATCCAATGGATGGTTAACGAGCAGGAATTCCATGATTGACTGACGAGCTACTTTGACACGGTCAGTATTTGTATGGACAACCATACCTTCGGCAACAGGTGTTGCACAGGCAGGCACAGGATGGGGCATTTTCTCGATATCCACCATGCACATCCGACAACCTGCAGTGATGGAAAGCTTTTTGTGATAACAAAAATGTGGCACAATCACACCAGCATTTAATGCCGCCTGCAATACAGAGTCACCGGGTTTCACCTGTATTTCTCTGTCATCAATTTCTATTTCCATCTCATTGTATCCGCAGTTACCCCGCTGGATTTTCTTCTTTTCTTACTCAATATATGCCAAGAACTCGTGACGAAAATGCTTTAGGAATGACCGAACCGATAATGATGCGGCTTCGCCCAATGCACAAACTGTCCGCCCGGAGATATTGGTAGCAACAGAATTTAATAGGTCGATATCCTGGACAGAGGCTTCTCCCTGCTGAATTTTTTCAAGTAGCCTAACCATCCAGCCAATCCCTTCTCTGCAAGGGGAACACTGCCCACAGGACTCATTGCGGTAGAAACGGGTGATATTCAGCAGGGAATGCACCATGCAACGAGTTTCATCTAGGACGATAACCCCACCGGTTCCCATTATGGAACCCACCTTGAAAATTGAATCGTAATCCAAATTCACTTTCATCATAGCATCCCCCGGTAATATCGGAGCAGAGATACCACCCGGAATAACCGCCTTGAGCTTTCGTCCATCTTTCACGCCACCAGCCAAAGCCATCAATTCGCTAAAAGGAGTACCCAATGGCAATTCATAACACCCAGGAATTTCTACATCACCAGAAATGGCAAAAACCTTTACCCCTTGACAACCGTTTTTGCCCAACGCAGCATATGCTATTCCTCCCATCGCCATGATGAACGGCACATATGCCAACGTTTCAACATTATTGACGATTGTCGGTTGTCCATATAAACCACTCTGTGCAGGAAAAGGCGGTTTGAACCTGGGCTGTCCCCGTCTGCCCTCCATTGATTCAAGCAAAGCAGTCTCTTCACCACAGACATAGGCACCATAACCATGCACAGCGTGCAGTTCAAAATCCATGCCTGATCCCAGAATATCCTGCCCCAAATAACCTGCAGCATATGCCTGCGCAATGGCTTCTTCAAAGCGGTAATAGGTTTCCATGATTTCTCCATGGATGTAGATGTATCCGATGGTAATTCCCATTACATAAGCTGCCATCACCATGCCTTCAATGACCGCATGGGGATTGTATCGAAGGATATCCCTATCTTTGAAGGTTCCTGGCTCACTTTCATCAGCATTGCAAACCAAATATTTCTGTCCTGCATAATCCCTAGGCATGAATCCCCATTTGACAGCTGTTGGAAATCCCGCACCTCCCCGCCCCCGTAGACCAGCAGCCCTGACTTCTGCCAAGATAGTCTCTGGGGGCATCTTCGTAACTAATATCCGCCTAAGTTGGATATATCCTCCTCTAGAAATATACGCATCCAATGTCCAGTTCTCCCCTGTCAACCTTGCCAAGAGCAACGGAGAGAGATGACGGTCATGCAGACAGGTCATGCATTCAACTCCTCCAGCAAACGGTCAACTTTTTCCTTGGACATATGCATATGCATTACATGATTGTTAACCAAAATGATCGGACCATCCCCACAAGCTCCCATACATTCGCTTTTCACCAAGGAAAACAGACCATCCGGCGTAGTTTCTCCGAAATCGATGCCCAGTTTCTCTTTCAGGTAATCTGCTAGACGATCGCTACCACTCATTTCACAGGGCAGATTACTACAAATAGCCAATTTGTATTTGCCGACAGGGCGAGTATTAAACATGCTGTAAAAGCTGGCAACTTCTTCGAGTGCAACGGCCGGTATTTTTAGATAATTTGCTACCTCCTGCAAAATTTCTGGAGAAAGCCAGCCCTTTTCTTCCTGGGCGATGGCCAATGCAACAATAGCTACAGACATTCTTTTGGTCGGTGGAAATTTCGCCTGTTCTTTTTCAATTTTTCGATAAGCGTCTTCGCTCAGCAACATAACCTATCCTTTTGATCCTCAACGATCAACTTCCCCAAATACAATATCAATGTTGCCAATAGTAGCAACTAAGTCAGAAATCAGATGTCCTTTGGACAATTTCCCGAGTCCTTGCAAGTGTACAAATGAAGGGGCACGGATTTTCATTCTAAAAGGTTTGTTCGCTCCATCCGAAACCAGATAAATCCCAAACTCCCCTTTCGGTGCTTCCACTGCCACATAGGTTTCACCACAGGGCAGGAAGAACCCTTCAGAGAAATACTTGAAATGATGGATCAGCTCTTCCATGCCAGCTTTCATCTTCTGGCGAGGTGGTGGAGAAAAACGGTAATCATCAACCTTGATAGGACCAGAGTTTTTCTTCAACCAATTCACGCATTGCCTAATGATACGATTGGATTCACGTAGCTCTGCAACACGGACCAGATAACGATCATAGCAATCACCTTCCTTGCCAACTGGAATGGCAAAATCCACTCTATCATAAACTTCATATGACTGTTTTTTGCGCAAATCCCACGCAACTCCTGAACCACGTAGCATCGGTCCTGTGAAGCCATTTGCCATGGCATCTTCTGGTGAAATAACTCCTACGCCGACCAAACGTTGCTTCCAAATACGATTGTCTGTCAGCAAAGTTTCATATTCATCAACACATCTAGGGAAACGCTCCGCAAAACGTTCAATGAAATCCAACAGAGAGCCTTCCCTATCCACGTTGAGATATGCAACCCGTTTTTCATTCTGGAAGGGAGTTTTCCGGTATTTCGGCATCTCCTCTGGCAGATCCCTATTGACTCCGCCAGGGCGGTAGTATGCTGCATGCATTCGAGCACCACTGACCGCCTCATAACAATCCATCAATGTTTCGCGCTCACGGAATGCATATAGGAAAACTGCCATTGCCCCCATATCCAGCGCCTGCGAACCAATCCACAGCAAATGGCTCATTATGCGAGTGATCTCATCAAACAATACCCGAATATACTGTGCCCGTATTGGAACTTCGATGCCCAGCATTTTTTCAACCGCCATTACATAGGCATGTTCGTTGCACATCATGGAGACATAATCTAGACGATCCATGTAAGGCAATACCTGAAGATAGGTGCGTTTCTCGGCTAGTTTTTCGGTTGCACGATGTAACATACCGATATGTGGGTCAGCACGGACAACTGTTTCGCCATCCAATTCAAGGATCAAACGGAGTACACCATGCGCCGATGGATGCTGAGGGCCAAAATTAACAGTGTAATTACGGATTTCAGGCATGGTTGCCCTTCTTATTCTGAACAATACGGGGCACGATTTCCCGTGGCGTTATGCTGACCGATTCATAAATGATTCGTTTCTGCTCCTTGTCATAACGCATCTCTACATAGCCCTGTACAGGGAAATCCTTGCGAAATGGATGGCCAATAAACCCATAATCAGTCAAAATGCGACGGAGATCAGGATGTCCTTCAAACAGAATACCATAAAGGTCGAAAGCCTCCCTCTCGAACCAGTTAGCAGAAGGCCATACGGCAATGATGGACGGAATCTGTGGTTTCCTATCATCTTCAGCAAAGACCTTGACTCGCAAACGACTGTTATGTGTCAGCGAAAGTAGATGAACCACAATCGCAAAACGAGGATGCTCCAAATATTCTTCCCCCCCATATCCCAAATAATCCACACCGCACAGGTCGATCAATGTTTCAAAACGGTAGTCTGGATCATCCCGTAATACCTGCAT
>CAZWTQ010000060.1:0-8123 GCA_964636975.1 uncultured Oxalobacter sp.
GCCCGCAAGCCATCTATATCCGGACGCCAGCCAAGTGAAGATTCGGGACGCATATATCAGAATAACTGATCCAGTTTATTACAACTATAGTTATTTTTTAGAATTGATTCAATATCTTCTTCAAATTTATAATTCTCCTTCTTGTTTTTTTTATGTCAGAATATTTTTTCTTGATATTTTTTCTAAAATTTCCAAATACTATTTTTGAGAGTATCTTATACTTCATGAAAACCATATCAAGATGTTTTCCATATAAATTGTCAAAACTTTCTTGATATTCTTTTAACTTAAATGATAAATCCTCTTCAATATAACTTACTGGGTATTCAGTATTCTCTTTAAGAAATGGAATAATATCCAAAACTTTACCTTTCTTTAAATCATAATTTTCCATTAGCACTTTACGTTTAATCAAAGGAGACCTATCTTCAACTAAGACATCCTTAGGGAACAAAGCAACAAAATTCCCATCGTAAACAATTTTTTTATATTTTTCTATATCTATATATGACTCTTCTTTAAATCCGAAGCTTTTAAGATATTCAGTGAATTTTGTTTCGTGAAATCCAACTTCTTCTTCATAATTATCTGTCGAAACAAGCTTTTCCCACCATTTTCTAAAAAATCTGCTGCTTAAAACATTTTTATTCAGAACTAAAAAATAAGATTGGAGATGTTCTAAAATCAAGCTATCCGGATTTCCTGAAATAAAGAATTCCTGTTTGGCAGGATGTTTACTGACTCCCCAGAAATCACAATACCTTTTTTCCATTTCATCAAACATTTCCTGAAAAGGGAAAACTGGTCCATACGTTGAACAATTACAAAGAATCACCTGATCATAATGGATTATATTATCCCATCCCTTGTAATCAAAAGCAGCTTTCCATGCACCGAAATCAATACCATGATTTTCCCTCTCAAAAACTTCGATACCAAAATTTTCCAGTTCTTTCTTGCTGTTTTCTGCCATCCCTCCATTGGCAATAACAAGGACATTTTGTGCCACCTTCTTGAGTTCTTTTAAGTAGTAGGAGACATAATCACGAACAATGCCGTTTTTTTCCCAGAAAACATAGAAAGCTAATCTCTTTTTCATCTTGGATTTCTATTATCTGCTATATAAATGAAGTCAGGATTTCTGCTATACTCAGCGAAGCTCGGAGCTGCCACATCTTTATCGGACAACGACGCCCTACTCACATCTATCCGCCAGTCAATGTTGAGAATTTTATCAGCAAAGTTGACACTGCCTTCGCTCTTTGGAACATAGTTGCTGTCGCACTTGTATGCAAAAACAGCACTCTCACTCAGGACACTGAAACCATGACCGAATCCTCTCGGAATAAGCAACTGGCGATGGTTGTTTTCGGAAAGCTCCACTGCCACATGCTTGCCATAGGTTGGAGAACCTTTACGTAGATCTACGGCAACATCAAGCACGCTACCCTGAAGTACACGGACAAGCTTGGCCTGAGCATCTTTACCTTTCTGGTAGTGGATACCGCGCACAGTACCATAGACTGACTTGGACTGGTTGTCTTGTACCCACGTGTAGTAAAGACCAGCTTCTTCAAAAGCTTTCTGGTTCCAACTTTCATAAAAGTATCCCCTTATATCCGTAAAGACTCTGGGTTCAATGATGTAAACACCTTTGAGCACCGTTTTAATGATTTTCATGGGCTTCTTCCAATACTTTCTCAAGGTAAGCACGGTATGTTGAACCAGATTTCATCTTGCTAATGAGATTGAGCATATGGATATAGTTGATAAATCCTTACTTGTAGACAATTTCTTCAATGCAGCCAATTTTAAGCCCCTGACGCTGTTCAATAAGTCCAATATACTGGGAAGCTTCCATTAATGCTGTTGGAGTCCCTGCATCGAGCCAAACGTTGCCCCGACGCATAGTAACAACATTCATGCGCCCTTCCTTGAGGTAGAGGTTGTTGAGATCAGTAATTTCAAGCTCCCCTCGGGCTGAAGGTTTGAGTAACTTCACCTTTTCAGTAACATCTCCTGGATAGAAGTAGAGACCAACCGAAGCATAATTAGATTTTGGTTTCTTTGGCTTTTCTTCAATGGAAATGACTTTGTAGTTTTTATCAAATTCAACAACACCAAACCGTCCCGGATCGCTAACATGATAAGCAAAGATAGTGGCTTTACCTTGGTTCTGCTCCACTTGTTGTCGAAACCTCGGCAATTCACCTTGGATGCCGAAGATGTTGTCCCCCAAGATTAGGCAGACATCATCGTTTCCGACAAATTCAGCACCATAAATGAATGACGAAGCGATGCCATTGGGTTCTGGCTGGATTTTATACTGGATGTTCAACCCAAACTGGGAACCGTCACCAAACAATTTTTCGATGTTCGGAGTATCCTGAGGTGTGGAAATGATGAGGATGTTCGTAATTTCAAACTGAAGCAACGTCGATAGCGGATAATAAACCATCGGTTTGTCGTAGATCGGTAATAACTGCTTGGAAATGACCTGAG
Organism: uncultured Oxalobacter sp.; assembly: GCA_964636975.1. Lineage (GTDB taxonomy): Bacteria > Pseudomonadota > Gammaproteobacteria > Burkholderiales > Burkholderiaceae_D > Oxalobacter. The sequence continues at coordinate 2,503 of CAZWTQ010000060.1, forward strand.
TCATTGGGTACAATCTAGTTCCCTTACCTCCTGCTAAGATAATGCCTTTCATTTTTCCCTCCATGATTCCCTTGTAATAGACCACAACGGTATTTTACTAAACAAATAATAGTCTGATCTATCTGGGTATTCTTCGATCTTCAAGATTGGAATGCATCCAAATAATCGAAACCGTTTCTTTCTGAAACACTCAAAACGGATAAGATCCCAAAGTTCTGGATTATCCCGTTGGACAAACGAAGTTATTGCCCTCGTACGAAGTTGCATCAATTCAAGGCGTTTGTGGGTAGTATTCTCCTCATGATTCCGATAGCGGATAAAACTTTCCTGAAAATTATAGAATTGTGTCTTCCCGACCAAACGGCAAAACAATGCATAATCTTCTGCAGGGGAATAAGCTGCCTCATACTGGATGCCATGTTTTTCCAATACAGCTTTACGCAGCATACAAGCAGGATGAATCACGCAAGAGGCTGTCAATAATCTCCTCTGGATATCATCATTCTGCTCAGGAACAGCCCAGATACCAGAACCTTTTTTTCCTCCAAATACTTCTGCCTGCGAACTGACACAACCCACTTCTGGATGGGCATCCAGGTAAGCAACTTCTTTTTCCAAACGGTCTGGCATAGAAATATCATCGTGGTCGAAAACGGCAAGATACTCCCCCCTCGCCATTTGAACCAATTTGTTACGTGTCGGACTGATGCCAAGATTCTTTTCATTGACCGCATAAACAATACGGAAATCGCTATATGACTTAACAACTGCTTCGACGTTTGAATCAATCGATGCATCATTCAAGATAATAAATTCAAAATCCGTATATGTCTGATTCAATATACTTTCTATACACTCCCTCAAATGATTTTCCTGCGTATTGTAAACAGGCGTCAACACCGATACTTTAGGAACTGTCATCAAATCAATCACCTATGATTTTCTATAAACCTCATCTTTCATCGATGTCCTAGAGCCAGCTTAAGAGTAGAAAGAGACATACATTCTTATCATAAGCTATCGGATTATAGTTCATGTTCAACTTTTTGCACCAATTCTTGACAAAAAAAGTTGTTTAACAACGCCTCCGCACTTTTGAAATCAATCTCCGTTGTAATCTTGAAATTCCTCTGATCTCCTCTTATCAGCCTTATTTTCAAACCTTGTCTACCGAGCAAACCAGTAGCATCTGTTGATTGCAGTTTTGCCACTTTATCCGACTTTGTATAAACATCAAGATATTGCCTCAGATGGAATGTTTGAGGAGTCTGCACTTGATACATCTGGTGACGGTCAACTGTTTCTGTTATTGTCAAACCATCTTCTGACCGAATAAAGGTATCAACTGCGGGGATAGCCGTCGTGACAACTTCCGCATCCTGTATTGACTGGATATTGGCCTTAATAATTTCCTGTGTTACAAATGGACGAGCCGCATCATGCGAAAGAATAATGGTTTTATCTGGTGCATTCAGCCATTTTTGGCAATAAACAATTGCTTTATACAACGATTCTTGACGATCCCCCCCTCCTTCACAAATAGCAATATGTTTATATCCGTAATTTCTGAAAAGATTTTTTGTATATTGGATCCAATCTTTAAGAACGGCGATGACAACATAATCTATCTGTTGGCAAGCAAGGAACTTTTCAACAGTATGACAGAGCATCGGCTTGCTACCAATATCCAGATATTGCTTGGGTTTATCTGCACCGTTTACTCGAGAACCTTTACCTGCTGCAAGTATGACAGCGATAATCATCAATAATCATCTTCCTTATACTGTTACTATCTAATTTTTACTATTGACCATAAAGTCAAGGTATAGGGATGATTATTATAGAATAGGCAAAACAAATCGTCTGCTTCTTCAAATAAACTCCTATCTCCCGGAACCTTCATCGGGAACTTTAGATACCTATCCATGTCAGGTATAATTATCTATTTTCATCAACTAAAATGTCCTTCATATCTATGGAAGCTGAACACTTGAACACGATTGCCCATTGTATTGCGGATCTGTCTGAACGCGAAACTGCCTTACGGGGGTATCTTTGACTACGCAGCCAAGTCCAACAAACTTGAGCAGGTCATTGCTGAACTGGAAGAGCCCGATATTTGGAACGATCCCGAAAAGGCTCAGGAACTAAACAAGGAAAAGAAATCGCTCGAAGCGGTTGTTCTCTCCCTCAGAAACATCAGATCCGAGCTTTCTGACGCTGAAGAACTGTTTGAACTAGCGAAGATGGAAGATGATGATGACTCCATTCTGACCATCGAACAGGATGTGCAGGAATTACAAAAACAGGTTGAGCAACTTGAATTCCGCAGAATGTTCTCAAACCAGATGGATCCCTGCAACTGTTTCATCGATATCCAAGCTGGTGCCGGCGGAACAGAGGCGCAGGATTGGGCAAATATGCTGTTGCGACAATACTTGCGTTATTGTGAACGCAAAGGTTTCAAGACAACATTGATTGAACTTTCTGAAGGAGATGTCGCTGGCATCAAAACAGCAACCATCAAGGTTGAAGGTGATTATGCTTATGGCTATCTCCGAACTGAAACTGGCGTACATCGCCTAGTCCGTAAATCTCCTTTCGATTCTGCCAACGGTCGCCATACCTCTTTCAGCAGTCTGTTTGTCTATCCAGAAGTAGATGATTCAATTGATATTGAAATCAACCCTGCTGATGTCCGTATCGATACTTACCGTGCTTCTGGCGCCGGCGGTCAGCACATCAACAAAACAGATTCCGCTGTCAGACTGACACATATTCCAACGGGTATTGTGGTGCAATGTCAAAATGATCGAAGTCAGCATCGCAACCGTGCCGAGGCTTGGGAAATGCTGAAATCCAGACTGTACGAACTGGAACTGCGTAAACGCATGGGCGAACAGCAGAAACTGGAGGATTCAAAGTCCGATATCGGTTGGGGACACCAAATTCGTTCCTATGTACTGGATAACTCCCGTATCAAGGATCTACGAACGAATTATGAGACAGGGAATACAAAAGCTGTGCTGGATGGCGATCTAGATGCATTCATCACGGAATCCTTGAAGCAAGGTGTCTAACTTTATCCTAGCATAACTATAATGAAGATTATGGAAAAAGATTATGTCTAATCAAAAAGAACAAAATGATACTATGACTCCCACTCAGGATGAAAATTCTATCATCGCAGAACGCCGTGCGAAATTAATCGTCCTCCGCAAAAATGGTGTTGCCTATCCAAATGATTTTCATCCAACCCATAAAGCCTATGACCTACATAACCAATATGATGCCTTGAATAATGAATCTTTTGAAGCAACTCCCGTAAAAGTGGTTGTCGGAGGCAGAATAATGCTAAAGCGTGTAATGGGGAGGGCTTCTTTCTGCACCATCTTGGATGCATCTGGACCACAAGCTTCTGGTCGCATCCAACTTTTCCTTTCAAACAACGATCTTGGCAAAGAAACTCATGATGCCTTCAAGCGTTGGGACGTCGGTGATATTGTTGGTGCCGAGGGAGCATTATTCAAGACCAAAACAGGTGAACTGACTGTTCGCGTCTCTTCCATTCGCCTGATTACTAAATCCCTACGTCCTTTGGGCGATAAATTTCACGGTCTGGTAAACCAGGAAATCCGTTATCGTCAACGCTATGTTGATCTGATTATGAACGAGGAGACTCGCCGGACTTTCAAAATACGTACAGCAGCCATTGCCTTTATCCGCCGTTTCATGGGAGAAAATGGTTTCATGGAAGTAGAAACACCGATGTTACATCCAATTCCTGGCGGGGCAACTGCAAAACCTTTTATCACATACCACAATGCGCTGGATATGCAAATGTTCATGCGTATTGCGCCTGAACTGTATCTAAAACGACTACTTGTCGGTGGATTTGAACGGGTATTTGAGCTAAACCGTAATTTCCGCAATGAAGGGATTTCTCCCCGTCATAACCCTGAATTCACGATGATGGAATTTTATGCTGCCTATACAAACTATCAATGGCTGATGAATTTCACCGAAACACTAATAAGACAGGTTGTTATAGATACTTATGGTACCGCACAAATTTGCTACCAGGGGCGTAATGTGGATCTGTCAAAACCTTTCCAACGCCTGACCATCAACGAGGCCATCTCGAAATACGCTCCGCAATTCACTGAAACTCAACTCAAAGATCCCATATTCCTCAGGGCTGAACTGAAGAAACGGGGAATTACACTGTTACCGACCGCAGGTGTTGGTGTCATGCAACTAGCTCTATTTGAAGAGATCGTAGAATCTCAGTTGTGGGAACCGACTTATATCATCGATTACCCTGTTGAAACCTCACCGTTGGCAAGAACCTCTGATACACATCCTAGCATTACAGAACGATTTGAGCTATTTATTGTCGGCCGTGAATTGGCAAATGGATTCTCTGAGTTGAATGATCCAGAAGACCAAACTATTCGTTTCCGCAAACAAGTGGAAGCTAAAGATGCAGGTGATGAAGAAGCAATGTATTACGATGCTGACTATATCCGTGCATTGGAATATGGGATGCCGCCTGCTGGGGGCTGTGGCATCGGTATCGACCGCCTAATCATGCTGTTAACTGATTCTGCCAACATCCGTGATGTCATTCTGTTTCCTCATATGCGACGTGAAGAATTACTTTAATACATTAAAAAACACTGGTAATAGAATAAGACGCAGAGAACCAAAATCCTTTCAAGAACCTCTCATCCCATTTACCAACACTTCATTGGGAAGTAGTCTGTGTCTTGAAAGGATTGAATAACTTTGTCTCTGGTATGATGAACATTATTTCCATCTGGGGTCTTCTGATTCCCGTCATCGAGCAATCCCTCCAACTTTTGGCAGACTGGCTTTTTTCTGTTACTTTTAAACAACTATATCCCGTACCAGCATCTCTACTTTGCCACAGGAATGATGATATCTGTTCCGATCGAAAAATTATTCATGAAATATCTATTGATAAGCATTTCAAGATAAGCTTTCAACACAACTGTCATGTTTGCCATTGAATTTGCAACAATGGTAATCTTGGGCATCGCACGAGAATACAACTACAACAGGAAACACTTAAGCGATGGAATAACAATCCAAACTGTCCCGTGAAAATTTCTCATTCTTTCTGAAAGAAATCATGTTACGACTGACTGAAATCCGCTTACCGATTGACCACGACAGAGAAGCACTAAAACAGGCCGTACTTGACCGTCTGGATATTGACGCACCCCATCTTCTAAAGCTGACGGTTTATCGCAGGAATTACGATGCCCGCAAAAAATCAGCAATTTTCTTCTCCTATTCTGTTGACGTAGAAACAGACTGCGAAGAAGCTCTGTTGACAAAATTTGACCAACATCCGTATATCCGTAAAGCTCCTGATATGACATACCATTTCGTGGCTCATGCCCCAAAAAGGACATTCAAACGTCCTAGGGTTGTTGGATTTGGTCCTTGCGGCATGTTTGCGGCACTGATTTTAGCCCAAAGTGGCTTTAAACCCTTGATTTTTGAACGTGGCAAGCCAGTCAGGGAACGCACACAAGACACCTTTGGTTTCTGGCGTAAACGTGACTTGGATCCGGAATCCAATGTCCAGTTCG
>CAZWTQ010000060.1:8133-10371 GCA_964636975.1 uncultured Oxalobacter sp.
GGTGCAGGCACTTTCTCTGATGGAAAACTGCATACACAGGTGCGAGATCCAAAACATTATGGACGGAAAGTTTTGGAAGAATTCGTCAAGGCAGGCGCTCCAGAAGAAATCTTATATATTGGGAAACCCCATATCGGCACACTCAAGCTTATTCGCATGGTTGAACAGATACGAAAAAAAATCATTTCCCTTGGCGGTGAATTCCATTTTAAAAGCAGGGTTGATGACCTGCTGGTTGGAAATAAGCACATCAAAGGAGTCATTCTGAATAATGGAGAAACTATTTTCTCTGACCATGTGCTGATTGCACCGGGACACAGTGCCCGTGATACATTTGAAATGTTATTCTATCGAGGAGTGCTCTTGGAAGCTAAACCTTTTTCTGTAGGTTTTCGTGTGGAACATCCTCAGTCGCTGATTGATGCTTGTCGGCTCGGTTCGAATGCTGGCAACCCGTTACTGGGAGCAGCTGATTATAAACTCGTCCATCATTGCAAGAATGGACGAATCGTTTACAGCTTCTGCATGTGTCCTGGCGGCATAGTGGTTGCTGCCGCTTCTGAACCTGAACACCTAGTCACTAATGGCATGAGTCAATACTCTCGCAATGAGCGCAATGCCAATGCTGCAATCGTCGTAGATGTGAATCCAAACGATTTCAATGGCAAAGACAACCCGCTTGCAGGAATTGCCTTTCAACGTGAACTGGAACAAAAAGCCTTTATCCTCGGTGGGAAAAACTACAATGCACCTTGCCAACGCATCGGAGACTTCCTGAAAAATGTTCCGTCGAAAACATTAGGAAAAGTTATCCCTTCTTATACACCGGGGGTCACGCCTTGCAATCTTGCTGACGCATTGCCAGCTTTTGCTATTGAGGCGCTCCGTGAAGCCATACCCGCATTTGAAAAATCTATTCCAGGATTTTCAATGGCAGATGCGATACTGACTGGCACGGAAACCCGCACTTCTTCTCCCGTCAGGATTGTACGTGACCGTGAAAGCTTTGAGAGTATTTCTATAAAAGGTCTGTATCCTGCTGGCGAAGGGGCTGGCTATGCGGGCGGAATTCTTTCTTCCGCTATTGATGGTATCGAAGTAGCACAAGCAATTGCGCTATCCATTTCTGCATCCGAAAAATAAATCGCTCAGCATTAACCAAGTCATACGATAATTTAGGTTGACCTTTCTCCTTCAATGTCCGCCCCCTGTTTTTCCTTTTGATGTGCTTTTTCTTTCTATGCTTTTCACAGCTTTAGCCTTATCAGCGTGCTTTTTATCGGTTGCTTTCTCTTTCTGCGGCTTTCTGGTATTGTGTTTATCTGCTTTTGCATTCTCATAACGGGAACTTTTGATTTTTCCCATATCCTGTTTCCCCCCTTTTCCACGATAGTGCACACCTTTCCTAGATTGAGGATGTCCGCCCGCATTACTGCGTCGGGGAGTTTTATGATGGATTTCTTCTTTCCCGTTATGTTTTGCTCCTTTATGTCGTTTGGAATCGCTATCTCCAACAATTTCTTTTACCGTATTATCCTGAGGTCTAGCTTCTTGTTCTTGATGCTGCCTATTCTGGTTACTGCGTTCATGGAGAACCTCCTTGTCATTATCGAACTGTGTTTCTTTGGCAGTCTTTTCCTTGACAAGAATATCATCAGTTGACTTCCGAGTATCCGCTAATGTCTGTTCTGTAACCTCGTTGGAAGCTCTCTTGCTAAACTGTTGCACCCTGAACTCATCATCTGCATCATAATCGTAAGTATCAGGACTGGTATCGGCTTCACGGCTATACCGCTGTAGAGCTTTGACCCGGTCAATGCCTTTTCCTTCAATGACCCGTCGGGCACCATTGAACCTGCCTCGCCAATAGTTTTCATCCATATTGCTGATTCGGATACGCTGGCCTGTCCGAGGAGAATGGATGAATCGTCCATCTCCAAGATAAATCCCAACATGGGAATTGTTGCGCCGCATGGTGTTATAAAAAACAAGGTCTCCTGGTTGCAAGTCATCTTGACTGACAGGCTTTCCTACCTTGCTCATTTCAGCCGCTGTTCTGGGTAAGTCGGCGTCCATTGCCTCCTTATAAACATATTTGACGAAACCACTACAATCCAAACCTGTCAGTGGTGAGTTGCCTCCATAACGGTATGGCGTCCCAATCAGCGACATCGCAGCCATTGCAATATCCGTAGCACGAGGAATGTAGTCATGGGAATGTATGGTTGTCTTACTAAC